>NZ_JBVJFP010000002.1:269441-671631 GCF_055587785.1 Streptomyces sp. NPDC046379 | reverse complement strand
GGGGTGGGGCCCTCGGGGCGGGTCATGGCAGCTCCTTGAGGCCGAGATCGGTCAGCAGGTCACGCGCGAGGGTCAGTTCGGCGGCGATGCCGTCGGTGAGCTGGGCGCGGGCGCGCGGGCGCAGCTCGGGCGGGAGGGCCTGCCAGGTGTAGGTCTCGACCTCGAGGTGGCGGGTGAGCGGGCGGGGGCCGCCGACGAGCCGGGCCAGGGCGGTCTTCAGGACGGGGAGGGTGGAGGTGAGGGGCGCGGCGGGGGCGGCGTGCAGGGGGACGTGGAAGTGGGCGCGCCAGGGTGCGTCGTCGGGCAGGGCGTGGCCGGCGAGGGCCTCGCCGAGGTCGTCGGTGCCGCGCAGTCCGGTAGCGGTGAGGGTGCGGGTCTGGTGCAGGAAGCGGGGTTCGTCGAAGGCGGCGAGGGCCTCGCGGACCTCGGGGAGGCGGGGGCGCTCGGCGTGCAGGGCGGCGGACAGCTGGGACTTGACGACGGGGACGCCCGCCCGGGCGAGGGCGTCCAGGGCGGTGTCCGGGTCTTCGAAGGAGGTGGCGAGGTGGCAGGTGTCGACGCAGATGCCGATGCGGTCGTGGCCGACGGCGGTGAGCGGGGCGATGGCGTCGCCCGTGGTCTCGACGACGCAGCCGGGTTCGGGTTCGAGGCCGACGCGCAGGGAGCGGCCGGTCAGGTCGCACAGGGCGTCGAGGCGTTCGCCGAGGGTGCGCAGGGCGGTGCGGGCGGTGTCGTCGCGTCCGGGGTCGCGGGCGGTGCGCCAGGCGAGCGGGAGGGTGGAGATGCTGCCCTCGGCGACGTCGTCGGGCAGCAGTCCGGCGAGGAGGCGGGCGAGGGCGGTGGTGTGCTCCAGGCGTTCGGGGTCCGCCCAGTCGGGCTTGTAGACGCGGTACTTGACCTCGCCGGCGCCGAAGCCCTCGTAGGGGAAGCCGTTGAGGGTGACGACCTCCAGGCCGCGCCGGTCGAGTTCGGTGCGCAGGGCGCGCAGCGCTGCCGGGTCGGTGACGAGGGCGTGGGCGGCGTCCTTGGCGAGCCACAGGCCGATGCCGAGGCGGTCGCGGCCGAGGCGGCGGCGGACGGGTTCGCAGTGGTCCCGGAGCTGGGCGAGGACGCCGTCGAGGGTCTCGGCGGGGTGCACGTTGGTGCAGTAGGCGAGGTGGACGGTGGTGCCGTCCGGATGGCGGAAGCGCATCGCTCACTCCCCGCCGCGCAGAATGGAGTTGCCCTCGTGGGTGGCGCCCGTCTCGGCGACGGAGAGGTTCAGCCGCCCGCTGAGCCCGTAGAAATCGACGGGGTTGCGCCACAGCACCCGGTCGACGTCGTCCTCGGAGAAACCCTCGGCCAGCATCAGGTCGCCGACCCTGCGGGTCTTCAGCGGGTCGCTGCGGCCCCAGTCCGCGGCGGAGTTGACCAGCACCCGCTCCGGCCCGTACGCGCGCAGGACGGCTACCATCCGCTCCTCGTCCATCTTGGTGTCCGGATAGACGGAGAAACCCAGCCAGCAGCCGCTGTCCCTGGCCTCCTCGACCGTGGTCTCGTTCAGGTGGTCCACCAGCACCCGCTCCACCGGCAGGTCGGACTCGCGCACCACGTCGAGGGTGCGGCGCAGTCCGGCGAGCTTGTCGCGGTGCGGGGTGTGCACCAGGGCGGGCAGACCGTGGTCGGCGGCCAGCTGCAGCTGGGCGGCCAGCGCGGTGTCCTCGGCCGGGGTCATCGAGTCGTAGCCGATCTCCCCGACGGCGACGACCTGGTCCTTGACCAGATAGCGGGGCAGCTCGTCCAGCACCGGCACGCAGCGCGGGTCGTTGGCCTCCTTGGGGTTCAGGGCGACCGTGCAGTGGTGGGCGATGCCGTACTGGGCGGCGCGGAACGGCTCCCAGCCCAGCAGGGAGTCGAAGTAGTCCAGGAAGCTGGCCGGCGAGGTGCGGGGCTGGCCCAGCCAGAACGACGGCTCCACCACCGCGCGCACGCCCGCGGCGTACATCGCCTCGTAGTCGTCGGTGGTCCGCGACGTCATGTGGATGTGGGGATCGAAGATACGCATCAGGAATCCTTGCCGTGGGGGGTGTCCGTGCCGTGCGGGGCGCGGGCGGACTCGGTCAGGGCCAGCACCCGGTCCAGGTCGGCGGGTACGGGACGGCCCGCGGCGGTGCGTTCGGCGGCGTAGTCGCCGAGCATCCGGGCGAGTTCGGCGTCCCCGCGGGCGCGCTCCTCCAGATCGGCCACCTCGGTGAGGGGCACCCCGGTGAACAGGCACTTCAGGACGGCGTGCCGCCAGCCGTGGGCGTCCAGGTGCCGGGCGGCATACGGGCCGACGGCGGCGGCGACGAGCCGGGTGTCGTTGGTGCGCAGGGCGTCCTCGACCAGCGGGAGGGCGTCCGGGCCCGGCACGAGGTGCGGCAGGGCGTGCAGTACGGCGCGGCGTTCGGCGGCGGTGCCCCGGCCGTAGACGCGGCGCAGTGCGGGCGGGTCGGCGTGGGCGGCGGCGAGGATCAGCACGCGGGCGGCGTCGGCGTGCTCGTCGCCGCACCGCCGCCCGGCCTCGGCGAGGCGCAGCTCCCACACGGAGACGGGCCCCTCGGCCCCGGGGTGGGCGGCGGCCTCGTCGAGGGCCTGGTCGAGCCAGGCGCGGGCGGCGCCGGGGAGGCGGGCTTCGAGACGGGTGCGCACTCCGTCGAGCGTGGGGTTGTTCATGAGGTGCTCCCTTGGGGGGTCGCCGGCCGCTGCGTCGCGTCGGCCGCGCCGGCCGTCACCGCCACTCCCGCCGCCCGTGCCGCCTGCCGCAGGAAGGGCAGGGACCGTTCGGCGAAGTGGGGGCCGGCGTGGGAGTGGCGGGGCAGTTCGACCACGGTCAGGCCCTGGTATCCGGTGGCGGCCAGCGCCGCGAGGACCGGCGGGAAGTCGATCTCGCCGTCGCCGAAGGGGAGGTGCTCGTGGACGCCGCGGCGCATGTCCTCGATCTGGACGTGGCGCAGCCAGGGTCCTGCGGCGCGTACGCAGTCGGCGGGCGGGAGGGGTTCGAGGCACTGGCAGTGGCCGATGTCCAGGGTGAGTCCGAGCGGGCCGTCCGGCTCGGGGTCGCCGAGCAGGCCGCGCAGGCGGTGGAAGTCGTCCAGGGTGGCGAGGAGGTGGCCGGGCTCGGGTTCGACGGCGAGCGGGACGCCGGCGGCGGTGGCGGCGTCCAGGACGGGGCCGAGGCCGTCGGCGAGCCGTCGCCAGGCGGTGTCCTCGTCGGTGCCGGGGGGTGTGATGCCGCTGAAGCAGTGCACGGCGTGCGCGCCGAGGCCGGCTGCGACGCGGACGGCGCGGACCAGCAGGTCGGTGCGGCGGGCCCGGTCGTCCGGGTCCGGGTCCAGCAGGGAGGGGCCGTGCTTGCGGCGCGGGTCGAGCACGTAGCGGGCGCCGGTCTCCACGGTCGCGGTCAGCCCGAGGGCCTCCAGGCGGCGGCCGGCCCAGTGGGTGCGGGCGGCCAGGTCGGGGGCGAGCGGGTCGAGGTGCATGTGGTCGAGGGTCAGGCCGACGCCGTCGTATCCCAGGTCGGCGAGCAGGCCGAGGGCGTCGTCCAGCCGGAGGTCGGCGAGGCCGTTGGTGCCGTAGCCGAACCGGAGGGGCGCCGGCTGCGGGGTGGGCGCGGTGGTCATGTGACGCTCACCCTTCTCGCGTACCGGCGGCCGAGGGGGGCGAGGGCGGCGACGGCGAGGGCGGTGACGCCCGCGCCGGCACGGGCTGCGAGGGCGGCCTGGAGGGGAATGGTGGCGCGGATGCCGCCGCCCACGGCGCGCTGGGTGAGCGGGGGCGACGGGTTGAGGGCGGCGTGCAGGTAGGGGCGGGCGGCGGTCGCGGCGTAGGCGGCGGCGAGAGCGGTGCCCAGGGTGGGCAGGGAGGCGGGGAGGCTCGCGGTGCCGTGCCGCGGCGTGGGCCGCCGGACGGGGCGCGCCGTCTCGTGCGGCGGCACCCGCTCGGGCCCCGGCGGACCGGGGGCGGCTGCTGCCCGCCGGCCCGCCGGGAGTCGGGAGGGGTGGCGTGTCACCAGATGGGTGAGCAGGCCCGTGGTGGCGAGGGCGGCGAGCGGCGGCAGGGCCGCGCCGCCCTGGGTCTCGCGGCGGGAGACGGCGGTGACCGCGAGGGTGTGCGCGCCCAGGAGCGCGGCCGAGGGCAGGGCCTCGCGGGTGCGGCCCGTGGTGGCCGCCGCGCCGAGCAGGAGGTCCAGGCCCCGGGCGGCGGCCATGGCGGCGGGTCCGGCGGGGGTGTGCTTGAGGGCGAGGTCGTACGCCCAGACGGTCGCCGCGAGCGGGGCGGCGACGGCGAGGGCGGGGCGGCCCGCGCGGGCGGCGAGGGCCAGCCCGGCGGCGGTGAGGCCGCAGGCCGCGGTGAGCGCGGCGGCGGGCCGGACGCGGCCGGAGGGCAGTGGGCGGTGCGGGCGTTCCACGGCGTCCTCCGCACGGTCAGCCCAGTCGTTGAGGGCCATGCCGGCCTCGTACAGGCACAGGGAGGAACCGATGGCGAGCAGGGTGCGCGCGTCGGGGCGCGCGGCCGCCGCGGCGGCGCCGGCCAGGGCGTCGCCGGGGACCGTGAACAGGGCGGGCAGCCGCAGGAGTTCGGCCCAGGCCCGGCGTCGGCCGCCGTTCACCGGCCCTCCCCCGTCCCGGCGGCGGCGCGCAGCCGCTCGGCGAACACGGCCAGTCGGCGGTACTGCTCGGCGAGCGCCGCGGGCGCCTGGCCCACCGGGTCCTTGAAGTAGAAGGCCAGTTCGGCGAGGGGGCCGCCGAGGCCTGCCTCGTGGGCGCGGGCGGTCAGCCGGGCCAGGTCCAGGACGAGCGGGGCGGCGAGGGCGGAGTCGCAGCCCTGCCAGATGGTCTGGAGGATCATGCGGTTGCCGAGGAAGCCGTCGAAGGCGATGTGGTCCCAGGCTGTCTTCCAGTCGCCGAGCGCGGGTACGTCGTCGATGTGGACCTCGCCCTCGGGGGTGACGCCCAGTGTGTCGGCGAGGACCCGTTCCTTGCCGGCGTTCTTCGCCGCGGCGGCGGCCGGGTCGGCGAGGGCCGCGCCGTCGCCGCCGCCGAGCAGGTTGGCGCCGGACCAGGCGCGCACGGTCAGCGCCCGCTGGGCGAACATCGGGCCCAGCACCGAACGCAGCAGCGTCTGCCCGGTCTTGCCGTCGCGTCCGGCGTACGGCAGACCGGTGGCCGCCGCCTCGGCGGCGAGCGCCGGGTGGTGCAGGCCGGTGGAGGGCGTGAAGTTGACGTAGGAACAGCCGGCGCGCAGGGCCGCCGCGGCGTAGAGGGAGCTGGGCGGCAGGGCGTCGCCGTGCGGCAGCGGTTCGGTGGAGGCGACGTTCACCACCACCGTGCGGGCGAGGTCGTGGCGCCGCTGGAAGTCGCGCAGGGCGGCGGTGAAGTCGGCGATCAGGTCGTCCGGGGTGCGGGTGTCGCCGGGGGTGGGGCCGCCTGGCCTGATCTCGCCGTCGGCGGCGGCGAGTTCGGCGGCGACGGCCGCGGGCAGGCCGGGCGGGAGGACGCCGCCCGCGGCGAGGGCCTCGGCGCGTTTGGGCAGCGGGCAGGTTTCGACGTCGTGCCCGCCGAAGACCAGGGAGGACAGCGGGGGCAGGGCGCAGCCCTCGAAGAGCGGGGTTTCGGTGACCATGCCGGTGGGCGGGTGGAGCCCGGCGGTCACGGCGGCGCAGCCGGCCACGACGGTCGTGGCGACGGAGCCGCGGGCGCCGATCAGCCAGACGCCCACGCGGGCGCCTGGGCTGGCGGGGGAAACGGACGCGGACATGGGCAGCCTCCTTGTCGATCGCGTCGTAACGGAACCCGGAGCGGAACGGAGCGGTACAGATCAGAACCGGACAAGATCGGAGCTGGACGGCCGGAAAGGGACAGGACCGGCACCGGATGGCGGCGGGCGGGAGTCCGGCGTCTCCCGCCCGCCGCCGCTCAGGGCCCGGTGCCGGTCGTACCGGGGGGTGGGCGGCTCAGCCGGTGGTGAAGGTGAAGTCGTCCACGTCGAACAGCGGGCCGGGGCCGGCGCCCTTGAACACCAGGTACAGCGTGGTGGTGCCGCGGGGCGCCGAGGACAGGTCCGCGGTGACGTCCCGGAAGACGTCCCAGCCGCCGGTCGCCGGCACCGCGGCCCTGCCGAGCAGGGTGCCGGCGGGCGAGCCGGCGCGGATCTCCAGGGTGCCGCCCGCGCCGCCGGAGGAGACGCGCGCCGTGACGCTCTCGGCGTTGGCGAGGAGGTACGGCTCGAAGGAGATCCAGTCGCCGTCGTGGACGTCGCCGACGGTACGGCCGCCGTGCGCGGTGTCCTTGGTGATCACCGTGACGCCGGCGCTGTCGCCGAAGTGCTCGGCCTGGCGGTGCCGGGGCTGGAGGACGTTCTGGTCGTGGGTGGTCAGCGGGGCCTGGCCGCCGCCTCCGCCGTCGGTGTACTCGGCGTCGAACACCCCGAAGATGTTGGCGTTCTCGTCGTGACCGCCGTCGGCGCTGGTCCGGATGGTGCCGGAGCAGCCGCTCGCGGAGGTGAGCGGGTGGCCGTGGGAGTCGTGGCCGAGGACGAAGGTGACCTTGACCTTGGCGCAGTCGACGGCCCTGCCGTCCTCGGGGTCGGTGACGCGGACCCGGAACGGGATGGCGTCGCCGAAGGAGAACAGCTGTCCCTCCTTCGGGGTCTCCAGGACCACGGTGGGCGCGGTGTTGCCGACGACGATCCGCACACTGGCGCTGCCGGTGCGGCCGGTCGGGTCCTTGGCGGTCACGGTGGCGGTGTAGGTGCCGTTCTCGCGGTAGCGGTGGGTGGGGTGGGCGGCGGTGGAGGTGGCGCCGTCGCCGAAGTCCCAGCTGTAGGTGAGGGCGTCGCCGTCCTGGTCGGTGGTGCCGGCGGAGGAGAAGGAGACGCGCAGCGGGGCCTGGCCGGAGGTGCGGTTCGCCGCGGCCTGGGCGACGGGCGAGTGGCCGTCGGTGGCGTTCTCGATGCGGTAGAGGGCGGAGTTCTCGTCGCCGCCGAACCAGGCGAGGCCGTAGTCGAGGACGTAGAGGGCGCCGTCCGGGCCGAAGGCCATGTCCATGACCTGGGTGCCGGTCCACGGCACGTCGTTGATGGCCTGGACGGCGCCGTCGGCGTCGCTGGTGATCCGCTTGATCCAGCGGCGGCCGAACTCGCCGGCGAAGAAGTCGCCGTCGTAGGCCTCGGGGAACTTCACCGGTGAGTCGAGGGCGGGGTCGTAGTGGTAGACCGGGCCGCCCACCGGGGACTCGGAGCCGGAGCCGAACTCGGGCACGGAGCCGCCGTCGTAGGGGATCCACGCGGGCTGGGCGGGCGGCAGGTCGGTGAGGCCGGTGTTGTTCGGCGAGGTGTTCTTCGGGGCGGCGCAGTCGAAGGCCGCTCCGGAGACGCCGGTCGCGAAGTCGTAGTCGCGGTAGGCGTCGTTGTCGCCGGTGCAGTACGGCCAGCCGAAGTTGCCGGGCCCGGTGACGCGGGCGAACTCGACCTGGCCGGCCGGTCCGCGCTCCGGGTCGGCGGCGCCGGCGTCGGGGCCGTAGTCGCCGACGTAGAGGACGCCGGTCTCCTGGTCGACGCTGAAGCGGAACGGGTTGCGCAGGCCCATGGCGTAGATCTCGGGCCGCGTCCGGTCCGTGCCCGGCGGGAAGAGGTTGCCCTCGGGGATCGAGTAGGAGCCGTCGGCGTTCACCTTGATGCGCAGGATCTTGCCGCGCAGGTCGTTGGTGTTGCCGGAGGTCCGCTGGGCGTCGAAGGCGGGGTTGCGGTTCTCCCGCTCGTCGATGGGGGTGAAACCGTCCGACTGGAACGGGTTGGAGTCGTCGCCGGTCGACAGGTACAGGTTGCCGGCGGCGTCGAAGTCGATGTCCCCGCCGACGTGGCAGCAGATGCCGCGCGTCGCGGGCACGTCGAGGATCTTCTTCTCGCTGGCGAGGTCGAGGGTGCCGTCCGTCCTCAGCACGAACCGGGAGAGCCGGTTGACGCCGTCGAAGGGGGCGAAGTCGGCGGCTGTGCCGGTCTCGGGCGCGTCGCCCGCGGGGGTGTCCAGCGGGGGCGCGTAGTAGAGGTAGACGAAGCGGTTGTCGGCGAAGCCGGGGTCGACGCCGATGCCCTGGAGTCCCTCCTCGTCGTGGGAGTACACGTCGAGCTTGCCGGCGAGGCGGGTGTTGCCGGCGGCGTCGGTGAGGCGGAGTTCGCCGTCGCGCGAGGTGTGCAGGACGGAACGGTCCGGCAGCACGGCGAGCGACATGGGCTCGCCGACCTCCGCCTCGCCCTTGGCCAGGGTGACCTGCTGGAAGTCCTCGGCGGTCACCGCCGCCCCGTCGTCGGCCCCGTCGGCCGCCGTGGCCGGGGGCGCGGCGAGCGTGAGGGACGCTCCCGCGAGCAGCGCGCCGGTCAGCAGCGCGACGGTTCTGCGGAAGGAGCGGCGGAGGGTGCCGCGGGTGGCGCCCTGCCTGCGCGGGGTGCGGTCGTTGCGGGTGGTGCCTTCCTTGCCGGTGGTGCGGTCGTTCCCGTGCACGTGTGCCTCCGGAAAAGGGGCGGGTTGTACGGGGCGGGTGCCTGCACCGGGGCGAGCGCGCCGCCACCCCGGTGGGGTCGTGCGAAGGTCGGTGCCTCAGTTGCCGAACGCCGCGTCGAAGGAGGCGGCCGGCGGCTCGAAGTCGTACGCCTTCAGCCGGGCCAGCGCCTCTGGGGCGCCGTGGAGGCGGTCCATGCCGGCGTCCTCCCACTCGACGGAGATGGGGCCCTGGTAGTCGATGGAGCGCAGCATGCGGAAGACGTCCTCCCAGGGGACGTCGCCGTGTCCGGCGGAGACGAAGTCCCAGCCGCGGCGGGGGTCGCCCCAGGGCAGGTGGGAGCCGAGGCGGCCGTTGCGGCCGTCGAGGCGGGTGCGGGCCTCCTTGCAGTCGACGTGGTAGATCCGGTCGCGGAAGTCCCACAGGAAGCCGACCGGGTCGAGGTCCTGCCAGACGAAGTGGGAGGGGTCGAAGTTGAGGCCGAAGGCGGGCCGGTGGCCGATGGCCTCCAGGGCGCGGTGGGTGGTCCAGTAGTCGTAGGCGATCTCGCTGGGGTGGACCTCGTGGGCGAACCGCACGCCCTCGGCGTCGAAGACGTCCAGGATGGGGTTCCAGCGCTCGGCGAAGTCCTCGTAGCCGCGGTCGATCATGGACGCGGGGGCGGGCGGGAACATGGCGACCAGGTGCCAGATGGCCGAGCCGGTGAAGCCGATGACGGTGTCCACGCCGAAGGCCGCCGCGGCGCGGGCGGTGTCGGCGATCTCGGCGGCGGCGCGGCGGCGCACGCCCTCGGGCTCGCCGTCGCCCCAGATGCGGTCGGGCAGGATGGCGCGGTGGCGCTCGTCGATGATGGCGTCGCAGACGGCCTGGCCGACCAGGTGGTTGGAGACGGCCCAGCACTTCAGGCCGTACTTCTCCAGCAGCTGGTGGCGGCCCTTGACGTACGAGGGGTCGGCGAGGGCCTTGTCGACCTCGAAGTGATCGCCCCAGCAGGCCAGTTCGAGACCGTCGTAGCCGAAGTCCCGGGCGAGCCGGCAGACCTCCTCCAGGGGAAGGTCCGCCCACTGGCCGGTGAACAGCGTGAAGGTGCGCGGCATGGGAAAGCTCCTCGTCAGGACGGTGGTTCAGACCGCGATCGGCGTGTAGACGGAGTTCTTCTCGGCGCTCTCCTCCACCGCCGCGAGCACCCGCTGCACCTGGAGTCCGTCGGCGAAGGACGGTTCGGGGCGGCTGCCCTCGGCGACGGCGTGCACCAGGTCGCGGGCCTGGTGGACGAAGGTGTGCTCGTAGCCGAGTCCGTGGCCCGGCGGCCACCAGCCCTCCAGGTAGGGGTGGTCGGGCTCGGTGACCTGGATGCGGCGGAAGCCGGCGTGGGCGCCGGGCTCGGTGCCGTCGTGGTACCAGAGCTCGTTGAGGCGCTCCAGGTCGAAGGCGAGCGAGCCGCGTTCCCCGTTGAGCTCGATGCGCAGGGCGTTCTTGCGGCCGGTGGCGTACCGGGTGGCCTCGAAGGAGGCGAGCGCGCCGGACGGGAAGCGGGCGGTGAACAGGGCGGCGTCGTCCACGGTGACCTGCCCGGTGCCGCCGGCCGAGCCCGCCGACAGCCCGCGGGCGGCGCCGTCGGGCAGCGGGCGCTCCCGGACGAACGTCTCGGTGACCGCGGACACCCCGGCGAGCCGCTCCCCGACCAGGTACTGGGCGAGGTCGACGATGTGCGCCCCGAGGTCGCCGAGCGAGCCGGAGCCGGCGAGTTCCCTGCGCAGCCGCCAGGTCAGCGGGGCCTGCGGGTCGACCAGCCAGTCCTGGAGGTACGACACCCTGACGTGCCGCAGGGCGCCGACGCGACCCTCGGCCACCATCCGCCGGGCCAGCGCGGTGGCGGGCAGCCGGCGGTAGTTGAAGCCGACCATCGCCACCTGGCCGCGTGCGTAGGCTTCTTCGGCGGCGGCCGTCATGGTCTCGGCCTCCTCGACGGTGTTCGCCAGCGGCTTCTCGCACAGCACGTGCTTGCCCGCGGCGAGCGCGGCGAGGGCGATCTCGGCGTGGCTGTCGCCGGGGGTGCAGATGTCGACCAGGTCGACGTCGTCCCGTTCGACCAGGGCCCGCCAGTCGGTCTCGGCCGCCGCCCAGCCGTGCCGGTCGGCGGCGGCGCGCACCGCGTCCGCGTCCCGTCCGCAGATCACGGCCAGCACCGGGCTCAGGGGCAGGTCGAAGACGCGGCCCGCGGTGCGCCAGCCCTGGGAGTGGGCGGCGCCCATGAAGGCGTAGCCGACCATGCCGACGCGCAGCGGCGGCCGTTCGGGCGCGCGCGCCGCGTTTTCGCTCTCCGCTTCTGCTGCCTGCTGCGGCTGTCCCATGGGGATGTCCTCCTCGTCGTCGTGGCGCGATGGGGGTGGGGCCCGGCCGGCGGGCCTGTCCGCGCCGCCGTGCCGGGCCGTCGTACGGGACGCCTCACTGGAAGCCGGTGGACATGTACTGGTCGACGTTGGTCTTGTCGACGACGGCCGAGTAGAGGGTGATGGACGCCGGGATCTCGTACTCGGCCATGCCGCCGACGCCCTTGCCCTGGCCGAGGGCGCGGGCGAGGTCGATCGCGGAGGCGGCCATGGTGGGCGGGTACAGGACGGTCGCCTTGAGGACGCCGCTGTCGGCCTTGATGGCCTGGAAGGCGGCGAGCGAGCCCGCCCCGCCGACCATGAGGAAGTCGTCGCGCCCGGCCTGCTCGATGGCGCGCAGGGCGCCGACGCCCTGGTCGTCGTCGTGGTTCCACAGGGCGTCGAACTTCGACTGCGCCTGCAGCAGCTGGGCCATCTTGGCCTGCCCGGACTCGACGGTGAACTCGGCGGCCTGGCGGGCGACCTTCTTGATGTTGGGGTAGTTCTTCAGCGCGTCGTCGAAGCCCTGCGTGCGCTGCTGGGTCAGCTCCAGGTTGTCCAGGCCGGCCAGCTCGATGACCCGGGCGTCGGGCTTGTCCTTGAGCTTCTCGCCGATGTAGTGCCCGGCGTTCAGGCCCATGCCGTAGTTGTCGCCGCCGATCCAGCAGCGGTACGCCTGCGGGGTGTTGAAGATGCGGTCCAGGTTGACGACCGGGATGCCGGCCCGCATGGCCTTGAGCCCGACCTGGGTGAGGGCCTTGCCGTCGGCGGGCAGGACCACCAGCACGTCGACCTTCTTGTTGATGAGGGTCTCGATCTGGCCGATCTGCTGGGCGGTGTCGTTGGAGCCCTCGGTGATCTCCAGCGTGACGTCCTGGTACTTCTCGGCGCGGCTCTTGGCGTTGTCGTTGATGGCGTTGAGCCAGCCGTGGTCGGCCTGCGGGCCGGCGAAGCCGATGGTGACCGGCTTGCCCGGCTTGTCCTCGGCGGCGGGCTGGTTGTCGGCGGCCTTGTCGCCGTCGCCCGAGTCGGAGGGCTCGTTGCTCGTGCAGCCCGACAGGAGGACGCCGGCCGAGACGGCGGCGGTCCCGAAGAGCATGCCTCTGCGCGAGGTGAGTCGCGTGGGGAGTTGTGTCATGGCGGTGAACCCTTTCCTCAGGTCGTGCTCGCGGTACGGCGCTGGACCAGCACGGCGGCGACGATGATCGCGCCCTTGGCGATCTGCTGGACGTCGCTCTGCAGGTTGTTCAGGGCGAAGATGTTGGTGATCGTGGTGAAGATCAGGACGCCGAGCACGGAGCCGGTGATGGTGCCGCGCCCGCCGCTGAGCAGGGTGCCGCCGATGATCGCGGCGGCGATGGCGTCGAGTTCGTAGAGGTTGCCGTTGGTGTTCTGGCCGGAGCCGGACAGGATGATCAGCAGGAAGGCGGCGATGCCGCTGCACAGGCCGGACAGCAGGTACAGGTAGAGCCGCTGGCGGCGGACGTCGATGCCGGCCAGCCGGGCCGCCTCCGCGTTGCCGCCGACGGCGACCGTGCGGCGTCCGAAGGTCGTGCGGTTGAGCACCAGCCAGCCGATGACGGTGACCACGGCGAAGACCAGGACCAGCGGCGGGACGCCGAGCACGTACGCATCGCGCTCGCCGAGGTCGAGGACGGAGCCGACGGTGACGATCTGCGTCTTGCCGTCGGTGATCTGCAGGGAGAGGCCGCGCGCCGAGGCCAGCATGGCGAGGGTGGCGATGAACGGCACCATCCCGCCGTAAGCGATGAGCAGTCCGTTGACCAGTCCGCACCCGAGGCCGACGACCACGGCGGTGAAGAGGATGCCGCCGAAGCCGTACTCCTGGGTGGCGACGGTGGTGGCCCACACGGAGGCGAGGGCGACGATGGCGCCGACGGACAGGTCGATGCCGCCGGAGGTGATGACGAAGGTCATGCCGACGGTGACCACGCCGATCACCGACGCCTGGGTGAGGACGAGTTGGAGGTTGCGGGTGTCCAGGAACTCGTCCGGCTTGGTGATGCCGCCGATCAAGATCAGCGCGGCGAGCACGCCCAGCAGGGACAGGGTGCGCACGTCGGCGCGGAACAACTTCTCACGCCAGGCCGGGGACTGGCCGCCGGCCGGCCGCACCTTGCCGGTGCCGCCCCGCGGCGGGGAGACGGGCTGCGTCATGACGCCGGGCTTCCTTCCATCACAAGGTCGAGTACGCGGTGTTCGTCGAGCTCACGGGCGGGGGCGGTGTGCACGACACGGCCCTCGCGCAGCACCAGCACGCGGTCGGCGAGGCCGAGCACCTCGGGCACCTCGCTGGAGACCAGCAGCACGGCGAGGCCCTCGTCCGCGAGGCGCCGGACGACCGCGTACAGCTCGGCGCGGGCCCCCACGTCGACGCCCCGGGTCGGCTCGTCGAGCAGCAGGACCCGGCAGCCGCGCAGCAGCCAGCGGGCCAGGACCGCCTTCTGCTGATTGCCGCCGGAGAGCGTGCGGACGGGCACGGAGGGGTTGTCGGGCCGCAGGGACAGTTCGCGGGTCGCCTCCCGCGCGGCACGCAGTTCGGCGCCCCCGTCGATCCAGCCGGCCCGGGAGAAGCGGGACAGGGAGGAGACCGAGACGTTGCGGGTGACGGACTCCAGCATCAGCAGCGCCTGCGCCTTGCGCTCTTCGGGGGCGAGCCCGAGGCCGGCGCGCACGGCCGCGCGCACACTGCCGGGCCGCAACGCCTCTCCCGCGACGACGACCTGACCGGCCGTCGGCTTCCTGGCCCCGTAGATGGTCTCCAGGATCTCCGAGCGCCCCGAGCCGACCAGTCCCGCCAGGCCGACGATCTCTCCGGGCCGCACGGTCAGGTCGAACGCCTCGAACTCGCCCTCGCGGGCCAGGCCCCGCACTTCCAGCAGCGGTTCGCCGCGAGCCGGTTCGGCGGGCCGCTCGGGGAAGACGTACTCGACGTTGCGGCCCGTCATCAGCGCCACGACCTCGCGGGTCGAGGTCGACTCGGCGGGCAGCCCGCCCGCCACGGCCCGGCCGTCCTTGAGCACCGTCACCCGGTCGCCGATGCGCCGGATCTCCTCCAGCCGGTGCGAAATGTAGACGACGGCGACGCCGTCCGCGGTCAGGTCGCCGACGATGCGGAAGAGGTTGTCGACCTCGTCCGGGTCGAGCGCGGCGGAGGGCTCGTCCATCACGATCAGCCGCACGTCGTGGGACAGGGCCCGCGCCATGGAGACGATCTGCTGCTGGGCGGCGGAGAGTTCGCCGACCAGCCGGCCGGGGTCGATCTCCGGATGCCCGAGGCGTTCGAGGAGCTGAGCGGTGGACGCCTGAGCCGTCCGCCGCCGTACGACGAAGCCGGCGGCGGTGGGCTCGTGGCCGAGGTGGACGTTCTCGGCCACCGACAGGTGCTCCACCAGGTCGAGTTCCTGGTAGATGGTGGCGATGCCGAGACGCATCGCGGCGATGGGCGAGCGCAGGACGACGGGTTCGCCGCGCCAGCGGATGGTGCCGCCGTCGGGCTGGTGGGCGCCTGCGAGGACCTTGATGAGCGTGGACTTCCCGGCGCCGTTCTGGCCGAGCAGGCAGTGCACTTCACCGGCCTGGACGTCGAGGTCGACGCCGTCCAGGGCGCGGACGCCGGGGAACGACTTGGTGATGCCGGACATGCTGAGCAGGGGTGTGTCTGATGCCATGTGGGTTCCCCTTGGCAGACGTGCGGGGCCGTTTCAGGGCAGGACGGGGCAGCGGGGGGGGCGGAGCCCGGGCTGGGTGTGGCTGGTGGGGCGGGTGGGGCTGGGCAGGGCGGAGCTGTGCTGTGCGAGGTGCGGTACCGGAGGGCGAGGCGCGAGGGGTCGCGCTCGTGGGGCTACGCGGGGGAGAACAGGTGGTCGCTGATGAGCCGGGCCGCGCCGATGACACCGGCGGTGGGGCCAAGCTCCCCCAGGACGATGGGCAGGTTGCCCGTCGCCAGCGGCAGGGACTGGCGGTAGACCTGGGTGCGGATCGCGGCGAGCAGGGTGTGGCCGAGGCCGGTCACCCCGCCGCCGATCACCACCAGGCCGGGGTTGAAGAAGCTGACCAGGCCGGCGATGACCTGGCCGGTGCGGTTGCCGCCCTCGCGGATCAGGTCGAGGGCGGTCGGGTCGCCCGCGGCGGCAGCGGCGGCGACGTCGGCCGAGGTGAGCGTGCCGGCCGTGTCCAGCCGGGACGCCAGTTCGACCGAAAGCCCCTGCTGGGCCGCCTCCAGTGCGTCGCGGGCCAGCGCCGCGCCGCTGAAGTGGGCTTCGAGGCAGCCGCGGTTGCCGCAGGCGCACGGGCGCCCGTCGGGCACGGCCTGGATGTGCCCGATGTCGCCCGCCGAGCCGGTCGCGCCGCGGTGGACGCCGCCGCCGACGACGATGCCGCAGCCGATGCCGGTACCGATCTTGACGCAGAGGAAGTCGCCCACGGAGCGTGCGACGCCCGCGTGCATCTCCCCCATCGCCATCAGGTTCACGTCGTTGTCGACCATGACCGGGCAGCCGAGTTCCTGGCTGAGCGCCTCCCGCACGGGGAAGCCGTCCCACCCCGGCATGATCGGCGGCGCCACGGGGACGCCCTCGGGGAAGCGGACCGGCCCCGGGACGCCGATGCCGGCGCCGTCGAAGCCCTCCGCGAGCCCCGAGGCCCGCAATTTGGCGGCCATGGCCAGGACCTGTTCGAAGACCGCGACCGGGCCCTCGCGCACCTCCATCGGCTGGGTGATGTGCCCCAGGATCTCCAACTCGGCGTTGGTGACCGCGACGTCTATGGAGGTCGCACCGATGTCGACACCGAGGAACCGGAGGTTGGGGGCGAGCCGGATGTTGTGCGACCGGCGTCCGCCGCGCGAGGCGGCGAGTCCGTCGGCCACCACCAGGCCCGTCTCCAGCAGCCGGTCCACCTCGACGGCCAGCTTGGACCGGGAGAGGTCGACCTGATCGCCGAGCTGCGCGCGGGAGTTGGGACCTCCGTCGCGCAGCAGTTTGAGCAGCCTGGCCTGGTGGGCGTTCGCGGGTCGCGCCGTCATGCGTCTCACGATCCCCTCCCCGCCTCGTATCGGCCGTCGTTGTCCGGCTTTCGAGGGGGAAAGTAGCAGCGGCTGCCGGGAGTGGGAAGAAGTCGCGCAGGAATTACCGCCGACTTTTTCCACTGACAGGACAAAGGCCGACGCTTGGCGCCTTTACGAGCGCCGTGCGGGCCCGGCGCCCCGGTCGGCGACGGAGCGGCCCGCGGAGGACGGGGCCGCCCCTCAAGGGCAGCGGACCACCTGCCCCGCATACGACAGATTCCCGCCGAATCCGAACAGCAGCACCGGATCGCCCGTCGTGATCGCGCCCTGCTCGATCAGCTTGGACAGGGCGAGCGGGATGCTGGCCGCCGAGGTGTTGCCGGAGTCGACCACGTCACGGGCGACGACCGCGTTGACCGCGCCGATCCTCTCCGCGAGGGGTTCGATGATGCGCAGGTTGGCCTGGTGCAGGACCACGGCGGCGAGGTCGGCCGGGGCGAGCCCGGCACGTTCGCAGGCCTGCCGGGCGAGCGGCGGCAGCCGGGTGGTCGCCCAGCGGTACACGCTCTGCCCCTCCTGCGCGAACCGCGCCGGCTCGCCCTCGATGCGCACGGCGTGCCCCATTTCGGGCACCGACCCCCACAGCGCGGGCCCGATGCCGGGCGGGGCCCCCTCGGGACACGCCTCCACGACGACGGCCCCCGCCCCGTCGCCGACCAGCACGCAGGTGGTGCGGTCGGTCCAGTCGGTGACGGCGGACATCTTGTCGGCGCCGACGACGAGGGCGCGGACGGCTCCCCCGGCGCGCACGGTGTGGTCGGCGGTGGCGAGGGCGTGGGTGAAACCGGCGCAGACCACGTTCAGGTCGATGACGGCGGGCGCGGGGACGCCGAGCCGGGCGGCGACGCGGGCGGCCGTGTTCGGGGAGCGGTCGACGGCCGTCGAGGTGGCGACGAGCACCAGGTCGATGTCGGCCGGGGTCAGCCCGGCCGCCGCGAGGGCCTTGGCGGCGGCGTGCGCGGCGAGCTCGTCGACCGGCTCGTCGGCGCCGGCGATGTGCCGGGTCCGGATGCCGACGCGGCTCCTGATCCAGGCGTCGCTGGTGTCGACCAGGCCGGCCAGGTCCTCGTTGGTGAGCACACGGGCGGGCTGGTAGTGGCCCACCGCGGCGATCCGCGAGCCGTTCATCAAGGGTGGTCCCCTCCTTGCGGTGAGTCGTGGGGATCATCAGTCTGAGCAGTGACTCACGGGTACAACGGCAGCCGGGACGACAGGAAACCGGCATCCGCGTTGTCGGCTTCCCGCAGTCGGGGCGCCGGGACCCCCGCGCCGGGCCACCCGGACTCCGGCGGTCGGGGCCCCGGAATCCGGCAGCCGGGCCCCCTGACTCCCATTCGAGGGCCTCGGACCGCACGATGAGCCCTCGGCGACCACGGTCGCGCACCGCACCCCACGGCACCCCGGCCGTGCGGGACAATGAGACCGCGCAGCGGAACCGGCGCCGACCGGAGCGAGGGACGCAGGGACATGGGACGAGTCACGGAACGACGCAAGGTGCTCCGCATCCGGGACGGCGCGGTCACCAGCCGCCCGGACACCCTCGTCGCCGAGGAGCCCCTGGAGATCCGGCTGAACGGCAGGCCCTTGGCGATCACCATGCGCACGCCCGGCGACGACTTCGCGCTGGCCGCCGGTTTCCTCGTCAGCGAGGGCGTCCTCGCCGAGGGCGCCGACCTGCGCTCGGTCGTGTACTGCGCGGGCGCCACGGCGGACGGCTCGAACACGTACAACGTCGTGGACGTGCGCACCGCCCCCGAGGTCGTCGTCCCGGACATCACGCTGGAGCGCAACGTCTACACCACCTCCTCCTGCGGTCTGTGCGGCAAGGCGAGCCTGGACGCGGTGCGCACGACGGCCCGCTGGCCGATCGCCGACACGCCGCCGCTGCGTGTCTCCCCCGAACTGCTCGCGAGCCTGCCCGACCGGCTCAGGTCGGCCCAGCGCGTCTTCGACCGCACCGGCGGACTGCACGCGGCGGCCCTGTTCACGGAGGACGGCGAGCTGCTGGACGTCCGCGAGGACGTCGGCCGGCACAACGCCGTGGACAAGCTGGTGGGCCGTGCCCTGCGCGAGGACGCGCTGCCGTTGTCCCGCACGATTCTGCTGGTGTCGGGGCGTGCGTCGTTCGAGCTGGCGCAGAAGGCCGTGATGGCCGGCGTCCCGGTGCTCGCGGCGGTGTCGGCGCCCTCGTCGCTCGCCGTAGACCTGGCCGTGGAGACGGGGCTGACCCTGGTGGGCTTCCTGCGCGGCGGCTCCATGAACGTCTACGCGGGCGAGGGGCGCATCGCCCTGCGCCCGGCCACCACGCACGGCTGACGGTCGGCGCAGCCCCAGGCGCACCTCCGAACGCACCCCCGGGCTCATCCTGGAACGCTCACTCGAACGCGCCCCGGGGGGGCGCACCTCCGAACGCACGCCCCGGGTCACCCGAGGACGCACCGGGGCGCACCCGGGCGCGCCTTCGCCTACTTCCCTATGAGCCGATTTACGCTCTTTCGCTGACGCTTCGTCAGACAGCATCCTGACCCTCCGTCACTCCGCACAGCCGTCCGGGGTGTGTCGTTGCCGCCAACCGCCTTCCGGCGTGCATACGTTGGAAATGGATGTCCATATGTTCTGACAAATGAAGGGTCACTTATGCCGTCCATGCCTCGCGCACGTCTGAGAGCCACCCTCACCGCGGGCGTCGTCATGGCGGCCGCGGCCGCCCTGCCGGGCCCCGCACAGGCCCGGGCCCTCACGGCCGCACCGGCGTTCCAGCAGCAGGTCGTCTTCAAGGCGTCCCAGGACCCGGGATACGCCTGCTTCCGCATCCCGGCGATCGTCCGCACCGTCCAGGGCACCCTGCTGGCCTTCGCCGAGGGCCGCGTCCTCAACTGCGGTGACGCGGCCGACATCGACATCGTCGTCAAGCGCTCCACCGACGGCGGCCGGACCTGGGGCCCCCTCCAGGTCGTCACCCACGGCGACGGCGACACCCACGGCAACCCGGCGCCCCTGGTCGACCGCAGGACCGGGCGGATCCTGCTGGCCGAGACGTACAACACGGGCCGTACGGACAGCGAGAGCTGCGACATCCCCTGCGACCGCAGGCCCCACCTCCAGTACAGCGACGACGACGGCCGCACGTGGTCCGCGCCGCGCGACCTCAGCCCGCAGATCCGGCCCGCGCACTGGAACTCCTGGTACGCCACCGGCCCCGTGCACGGCATCCAGCTCACCCGCGGCGGCCGCGCCGGCCGGCTGGTCTTCGGCGTCAACGCCGAGACGTGGGACGGCGCCCGCGTCACCCGCAACCACGCCGCCCTCGTCGTCAGCGACGACGGCGGCGCCACCTGGCGGATCGGCGCCACCGACACCTGGCCCCTCGCCCACGACGGCAGCTTCCGGCAGAAGCCCTCCGAGGTGACCCTCGCCGAACGCGCCGACGGCGCCATCCTGGTCAGCGGCCGGGAACAGGAGGGCACCGACCTCGGCCACCGCACCCAGACCGTCAGCCGCGACGGCGGCGACAGCTTCGAGGCCCCCTTCAAGGCCCTCCCGGACCTGTACACCCCGCAGGTGCAGGGCGCGCTCCTGCGCCTCGGCGACCGGATGCTGCTGTCCGCGCCGGCCGACCCGGACCGCCGCCGGACCATGATGATCCGCTCCTCCTACGACGGCGGCGGCACCTGGGAGAGCGTGGACCGGGGCGCGGTGGTCACCGAGGACTGGTCGGGCTACTCCGATCTGGTGGACATCGGCGGCGGCACCGTGGGGCTGATGTACGAGGGCGGCACGGCCGACGCCCGCGACGAGATCCGCTTCGCCCGCTTCACCGAGGACTGGCTCGGCCCGCGCCGCGCCGCCGACCCGACCACCGCCGACCACGCCGTGTTCGCCCGTCGTGCCACCGTCCTCGGCGGTCCCGCGCGCATCGACGGGGTCTTCGGCGGCGCGCTCGCCCTCGACGGCGCCGACGACGCCGTACGGCTGCCCTACCGCCCCGAACTCCCGCTCGGCACCAAGGACTTCACCGCGTCCCTGTGGTTCCGGTACACCGCGCGCTCCGGGGAGCAGCCGATGCTGTGGATGGGCGGGGTCGGCACCAGCCAGCCGCAGGTGTGGCTGCGCGGCGAGCCCGGCAGCGGACGGCTGCGCGGCCGGATCACCACGCGGGAGGGCGCGCGGACGGTGCGTACGGTCGAGGTGGCCACGGCCGGCGCGTACAACGACGGCAAGTGGCACCACGCGGCGCTGCGCCGCGGCGGGGGCCGGCTGACGCTGTTCGTCGACGGCCGGCCGCTGAGCACCCCGGACGTGTCCGGCTCGGTCAGCCGCAACTCGCCGTTCGGCGTGCACATCGGGCAGCGCGTGGACGGCCGGGCCCACTTCGCCGGCGCCCTGGACGAGGTCCGCGTCTGGGACCGGGCGCTGACCGACGCGGAGCTGGCCGCCGTGCGCGAGCGGAACAGCGGCCCGCTCTCCCACACCGTCGCCTGGCTGCCCCTGGACGAGGTGAGGCCCTGACGCCCCGCCGCGGACCGCTCCGACCGGGGGCGGACCGCTCCGGACCGGGGACTGGCCCGACCGGGACCGGACACGGGACACGGACCGACCCGGGACCGGACACGGACACGGGACCGACCCGGAACCGGACACGGCGAGGGATCCGACCCGACCCGGGCTGAAGACCATACGAAGGCGATCGTCCGGACTCGTACAGATTCCGTGGAGATTGCGGAAGCGAAACTTACTCCGTCGTCAGGAACCCGACCCCTGGGGTAGCTTTCACGCCCTGTATTGGCGAGTGTCGCAGGGAGAGGGGAGCCGGGTTTGCGCGAGTTCACCACCCCTCCGTCGGCGTCGGCGCCCCGGGCGGGCGGTCTGGCCGACGCCGTCTTCCAGTACGCCGAGGAGGACCCGGACCGCGTCGCCCTGGGCCGCAAGGACGCGGCCGGGCTGTGGCGGGACGTGACGTCCGCCGGGTTCCGCGACGAGGTGCTGGCCCTGGCCAAAGGGCTGCTCGCGGAGGGCGTCCGCTTCGGCGACCGGGTCGGGATCATGTCCCGCACCCGCTACGAGTGGACCCTGTTCGACTTCGCCCTGTGGACGATCGGCGCGCAGGTCGTGCCGCTGTACCCGACGTCCTCGGCGGAGCAGTGCTTCTGGATGCTCTACGACGCCGAGGTGACGGCCGCGGTCGTCGAGCACGAGGACCACGCGATGACGATCGCCACCGTCATCGACCGGCTGCCGCGCCTGAAGCGGCTGTGGCAGCTCGACGCGGGCGCGGTGCGCGAGCTGTACGACGCCGGCGCCCATCTGGGCGACGAGGTGGTCCACCGGCACCGCGGTGCCGTCACGCCGGACTCCGTGGCGACCGTCGTCTACACCTCGGGCACGACCGGCCGGCCCAAGGGCTGTGTGCTCTCGCACGGCAACTTCATGGCCGAGGCGGACAACGTCGTCGCCCGCTGGGAGCCGGTGTTCCACTCGAAGAAGGGCGACGAGGCGGCGACCCTGCTGTTCCTTCCGCTCGCTCACGTGTTCGGCCGGATGGTGGAGGTCGCGGCGATCCGCGGGCGGGTGCGCCTCGGCCACCAGCCGCGGCTCGACGCCGCCGCGCTCCTGCCCGACCTGGCCGCCTTCCGGCCGACGTTCGTCCTGGCCGTGCCGTACGTCTTCGAGAAGGTGTTCCACGCGGCCCGCCGCAAGGCTGAGCGGGAGCGCAGGGCGGGGCCGTTCGAGAAGGCGGTCGAGGTGGCGGTGCGCTACGCCGAGGCGGTGGAGGCGAAGGAGTGGGGCCTCGGGCCCGGTCCTTCGGCGGGGCTGCGGATGCAGCACCAGTTCTTCGACAAGCTCGTCTACGCCAAGGTGCGCCAGGCGCTCGGCGGGCGGGTGCGCAACGCCATGTCGGGCGGCTCGGGGATGGACCGGCGGCTCGGGCTGTTCTTCGCGGGCGCGGGCGTGCCGATCTACGAGGGGTACGGGCTGACCGAGTCCACGGCGGCGGCGACCGCAAACCCGCCCGGCCGCACCCGGTACGGCACGGTGGGGCAGCCCGTGCCCGGGGTGAGCGTGCACATCGCGGACGACGGCGAGGTCTGGCTGCGCGGCCCCACCGTCTTCCAGGGCTACCTCAACAACCCCAAGGCCACCGACGAGGCCCTCCGGGACGGCTGGCTGGCCACCGGCGACCTCGGTGCGCTGGACGAGGACGGCTTCCTGACCATCACCGGCCGCAAGAAGGAGATCCTCGTCACGTCGAGCGGCAAGACGGTGGCGCCGGGCGTGCTGGAGGAGCGCGTCCGGGACCATCCGCTGATCGCCCAGTGCGTCGTCGTGGGCAACGACCGCCCGTACATCGCCGCCCTGGTCACCCTCGACCGGGAGGCCGTCGACCACTGGCTGCAGATGCGCGGCGCGTCCCGGCCCTCCCCCGCCGACCTGGTGCGCGACCCGGACCTGGAGAACGAGGTGCGGCGCGCGGTGGTCGCCGCGAACACGCTGGTCTCCCAGGCGGAGTCGATCCGCACCTTCCGCATCCTCGCCCAGCCGTTCACCGAGGAGCACGGGCTGCTGACGCCGTCGCTGAAGCTGAAGCGCCGGGCGATCGAGCGGGCGTACGCGAAGGAAGTGGACGCCCTGTACGCGACGTGACCTGATTTTCCCGGTCAGGAATGCGCGGAGCCCCGTGATCGTTGACGATGGGAGTACCCGAGTACCATCTGACGACAACCGAAGGATCAAGAGCTCGTGAGCAGCAAGGTCCCCCCGATCATCCTCAACAACGGCGTCGAGATGCCCCAGCTGGGTTACGGCGTCTGGCAGGTGCCGGACGACGAGGCCGAGAGCGCGGTCGGCGTGGCGCTGGAGGCCGGGTACCGCAGCATCGACACAGCGGCGATCTACGGCAACGAAGAGGGCACCGGCAAGGCGATCGCGGCCTCCGGCATCCCCCGCGAGGAGCTTTTCGTCACCACCAAGCTGTGGAACAGCGAGCAGGGCTACGACTCCACCCTGCGCGCCTTCGACGAGTCCCTCGCCAAGCTCGGCCTGGAGTACGTCGACCTGTACCTGATCCACTGGCCGCTGCCGTCGAAGGGCCTGTACGTCGACACGTACAAGGCGTTCGAGAAGCTGCACGCCGACGGCCGGATCAAGGCCATCGGCGTCTCCAACTTCCTGCCCGAGCACCTGGAGCGGCTGATCGGCGAGACGTCGGTCGTGCCGGCGGTCAACCAGATCGAGCTGCACCCGCACCTCCAGCAGCAGGCCTCCCGCGACTACCACGCCCAGCACGGCATCGCCACCGAGGCCTGGTCGCCGCTCGGCCAGGGCAAGGGCCTGCTGGAGGTCCCGGCGATCGTGGCCATCGCCCGCAAGCACGACCGCACCCCGGCCCAGATCGTCCTGCGCTGGCACCTGCAGCTGGGCAACGTCGTGATCCCGAAGTCCGTGACGCCGTCGCGGATCAAGGAGAACATCGACGTGTTCGACTTCAGCCTCGACGACGAGGACCTGGCGGCGATCAGCGCCCTGAACGAGGACCGGCGCATCGGCCCGGACCCGGCCGTGTTCAGCATGGCCTGAGCCGGCGCACGACACCCCTCCGCGCGCGTGCCCCGGAACCCCACACGGGTTCCGGGGCACGCGCGTGCCGCGTACGCGCCGTCAGGAGCGGCAGACGTCCCGGTGGGGCACGGACGGCAGATACCGGCGCCACTCGGCCGGGCCCGGTCCGCCGCCCGCCCGCGCGCACAGGGCCTCGACGGCCGCGGCGGGCGACATCGCCCCCAGTTCGCGGTACGTATGGGCCGTGTCGACGGCCAGTTCCCAGCCGGACCCCACGAACCCGACGCCCCTCAGGGGCACGTCCCCGACCGGCACCACCGCCGCCGGGACCCGTGGCGCGGCCGTCTCCCAGATCCGTACGGTCCCGTCGGACGAGCCGGCCGCGAGCAGGGAGCCGTTCCTGGAGAAGCCGAGGGCGGTCCGGTCGGTGGTGGGGTCCACCGCGCGCAGCACGGCGATCCGCCGCCGCTCGCGGACGTCCCACAGCGTGAGCCGGCCGTGGACGTCGGAGACGGCGAGCAGCCGGCCGTCGCGGGTGACGGCGCCGGCGGCGAGATGGTCCTCGCCGGTCACCGCCTGCCGCGTGGTGCCGGCCCGCAGGTCCCGCAGGACGCCCTCGGCGGTGAGGACGACGCGGCCGTCCAGGTCGAGGGCGAACCCGCCCCCGCTCGGGGGCGGCTCGTCGACTGCCGGCCGGTTGTCCCGGTCCCACCCCACCACGCGCCAGGGTGCGCGGGCCAGGCCGTGCAGGGACAGGGTGCGCACGATGCTGGTGCGCCGGCTCTCGCGGTACCGCAGCACGCCGGCGCGCAGGTCCAGCCTGATGTCCCCCACGGTGAGCCCGCTGGCCGGGAACGTCAGCAGCGGCACGGGCGGGCGGCCGTCGTCGGTGGGGTGCGGCACGGCCGCCCGCCACAGGGCGAGCGAGCCGGGACTGCGGACGAGGGCGTAGGGGCCGGCGAACTCCACCAGGTGCGCGCCGGTCGGCGTCGGCATCCGGGTGCGTTCACGGCCGGCCCTGAAGTCCCAGGTCACGACTCCCTCGGCGGTAGCGGCGGCGACGGCCCGCCGGTCCGGGGTGAAGGTGAGCGACTCCCCCGCGCACAGCGCCCGCCGCGTGGCGTGCGGGACGCGGCCGGCGACCGGCCGACGGGTGGCGACGTCGAGGACGTTCAGCCGCTCGCCGCCATCGGAGCACCAGGCCAGATACCGGTCGTCGGCGCTCAGCGCGGGCAGCGCGCCGCCGTCGGCGACCGGAACGTCCTCGATCAGCGGCCGGCCCCCGCCCACGTCCCGGACCTGGGCCGTCGCCCGCCCGTCCATCAGCCGACGTACGACGAAGGTCCTCCCGCTCGGTCCGAACGCGCCGTCGGTGTCGGTCGCCGGGCCGGCCAGGAGTCTCCGGGTGCCGCCCGCCACCAGGTCGCTGACCAGCAGGTCGCGGCGGCCGGCACTCCAGTGGGCGATCAGCCGGCCGTCCGCCCGGACGTCCACGACGCCCTCCGACAGACCGGCGAACCGGTCCGACCGCAGCCGCCGGTGGGCGGTGACGTCCCACTGCGTGACCCGGTCCCGCACCACGGTGGTGAGGATCCGGCCGTCGCGGCTCAGCCAGGCGGGTGCGTTGACCGCCCGGCCGTTCTCCTCGGGCTGGACGAAGACGTCCTGCTCGCTCTGGGTGGCGGCCGTGCGCAGGGCCTGCCGGGTCTCCGGGAGGTCGGCGGTGGCCCAGGCGGCGAGGGCGAGCCGCATCGCGGTGCGCGGCTCGGCGGCGCGCAGGCCGTCGGCGAGCGCGACGGCGCGGCGGGCCTCCGCCTCGTCGCGGCCCCGCGCGTTGACCTCGCTCTGTCGCCAGGCGGCGAGACCTGCTGTCACGCACAAGCACAGCAGCACCGCGAGCGCCCCGGTCAGGACGCGCGTCCGGCGAGCCGCCCGGTTCGCGGCCGCGCGCTCCCGCTCGTCCGCCTCGATGCTCGCCGCCAGGAACTCCCGTTCCAGCACGCTCAGCCGACCGGCCGAGCCGTCCGGGAACGCCTCGCGCGCCTCGGTCAGCCGCACGCCCCGGTACAGAGACCCCTCGTCCCGCTCGACCTCGGCCCAGGCGCCGGCCGCCCGGGTGAGCAGGCGGTGGGCGCGCAGCCGTTCACGGTCCTCGTCGACCCAGCCGCGGAGCCGGGGCCAGGCGGTGAGCAGCGCCTCGTGGGCGAGCTGGACGGTGTCGCCGTCGACGGTCAGTAGGCGGGCGCGGACCAGGCGTTCGAGGACAGGGCCGGTCGCCGGGTCGCCGTCGAGTTCGGCGCGGTCGACGGGCCGGCCGGTGTCGGCGGTGCCGTCGCCGGGGTTGACCAACCGTGACAACAGGGCACGGGCGGCGGTTCGTTCGGTGGGCGTCCAGGCGGCGTGGACGGCCTCGGCAGTGTGCGCGACGGCGCCCCGCACGCCGCCCAGGGCCTCGTAAGCGGCGAGGGTGAGGGTCCTGCCGGTGCGGCGGCGCCACACCTCGCGCAGGGCGTGCGCCATGAGGGGCAGGCCGCCTGGTTCGCCCGTGACGTCGGCGACGATACGGGCGGTCAGGGCGCGTTCCACGACCAGTCGGCGTGCGGCGGCCGGCCGGACGACCGCCTCCCTCAGCTGCTGCGGGCTCATCGGCCCGACGAGCAGGGTCGAGTCGCGCAGCGCTTCGGCGAGCGGACCGTGCTCGGCGCAGCGGCCGTAGAAGTCGGCACGTACGGCGAGCACCACCCGCAGCCGGCTCGCCGGATCGGCCGCGGACAGCAACCGGCCGACGAACAGCTCGCGTTCGGCCCGGTCGAGGCCGTGCGCAAAAATCTCCTCGAACTGGTCGACCACCAGCAGCGTGTCCCCCGGCGCGGAGTGCGGCGCGAACAGGTCCTCGTGGGTGCCGGCCAGGATCGCCGTCGGCGTGAGGAGCCGCACCGCCGCCAGGTGACGCGCGCCGTCCCCGATGTCGCGCAGGGCTGGGACCAGCCCGGCCCGCAGCAGCGACGACTTGCCGATGCCGGAAGCGCCGACGACCGCCGACACCCTTTTGCGGACCGTCAGTTCGAGCAGTTCGGCGACGAGATCCGCGCGCCCGTGGAAGAGGTACCGGTCCCCGCCGTCGAACCGGGCCAGCCCTGGATAAGGGCTCTCGGCGTCGGCGGGCCCGGGCGGAGCGGCGTTGCCGGCCACAGCCTCGTGCCAGCGGCGTGTCCACTCCTCCGAGTCGCCGCCGCACGCGGTGACGTACGCGAGGAGCACGGGCAGCGTCGGCAGCCGTTCGCCCGCGGCGGCGGCGGACAGCGTAGGCCCCGAGTAGCCGGCGCGGGCCGCCATCGCCCGGTAGGTGGGCGTGCCCGCCTCGTCGCGCAGCCTGCGCAGGTCGTACGCGAAGCGCTGGACGGCCCCCGCCGCCGGGTCCAGCGGTTTCTCCCGTCGCCCCATCCCCGTCTCCCCCCCGTTCGACCGGCGGCCCTCACGCTAACAATCCGCCGCCCCGATCGATTGATTGACCCTTCGGACGGGGGCTGCCCATCAATCGCCGGGCGTCTGGAATCGACGGCATGCCCTCTCGGGCGCCGATTCCCCTCCCCTGCGACCGCCGGAGCCCGTCATCGCCGTCGACCAGCACACCAGACCCCTGCCCGCCGCCCCGGCAGGCGGGGAACCCCTCCCGAGCCGCGGACCCGTCGTCCTCGTCCCGGCCGCGCTCTCCCTCGCCCTCGGGCTGTGGGGCGTGCGGCGCGGCGGGGCGTGGTGGCGGGACGAGGCGGTCACCTACGACATGGCGCGACGCGGGCTGCCCGACATGTGGGCGACGCTGGGCCACAACGACGCCGTGCACGGCCTCTACTACCTCGTCGTGCACGGCCTGTTACGGGTCTTCAACGACGCCGACCCGCTGCTGGTGCTGCGGCTGCCCTCGGTGCTGGCCGTCGCGGTGGCCTGTGGACTGGTGGCGCTGCTGGGCCGGCGTCTGGCGGGGCCACGCGCGGGGCTGCTGTCCGGGATCGCGTTCGCCCTGCTGCCGCCGGTGCAGTGGTACGCGCAGGAGGCGCGGTCGTACGCGATGGTGTGCGCGCTCGTGGTGTGGGCCACGCATCTGCTGCTGCGGGCGGTGCGCGAGGGCACGCGCGGGGCCTGGGCGGCGTACGCGGCGGTGGTGCTGGCGGCCTGTCTGCTGCACGAGTTCGCGGTGCTGGCGCTCGCCGCGCACGCCGTGGCGGTGCCGGCCCGGACGCGCCGCGCCTGGCTGAGGGCGTCCTGGCCGGTGTGCGCGGCGCTGACGCCGCTCGCCGTGCTGAGTTCACGCCAGTCGGACCAGGTGGCGTGGATCGGCGGCCTGCGGTTCGGGGCGGTCGCGGCCTTCGCCGGCGTCGCGGCGCTGGGCGTGCTGTGCGCGTGGGCGGCCGGTCCGGGCACGGGGCCGGTACGGCTGCCGGTGCTCGGGCTGGCACTGCTCGTACTGCCTGCGCTGCTGCTGATCCTGGTATCCCTGGTGAAGCCGCTGTACGTGGACCGGTACGTGCTCTACGGCCACGCCGGCACGGCCCTGCTGATCGGCGCCGCCCTGGACCGGCTGATCTCGGCGGGCGTCCGGGTCCGGGCCTGCGCGGTGCTCGCTGCCGGGGCCGCCCTGCTGGCCCTCCTGCCCTCCATGGTCCACCAGCGGACGCCGGCCTCCCGCACCGACGACGTCACCGCCGTCGCCCGTGCCGTGGCCGAGGCCGCGCCCGACGCCGACGGCGTGCTCTACACGCCGAGCCGCCGCAGGGTGTGGTCGTACCCGGACCCCGCTCCCTTCCGGGGCCTGCGTGACCTCGCCCTGGACCGCGCCCCGTCCGACTCGCACACGCTGTACGGCACGGAGGTCGGGGCGCCGGAACTCCCCGCCCGGATGCTGGCGGCGCGGCGCATCCTCACGCTCGGCGACCCGGAGGGACAGCCCCTGGACGGCACGGCCGGGGAGCGGACCAAGCGCCGGCTGCTCGCCGCGTACTTCGCACCGTGCCGGACCTGGCACGTCGGGGGCGCCCGCCTCACGCTCCACGCCCGCCCCGGGCACTGCCCCCGACCGTCCCCTCCGGTACAGTCCGCGATCATGCGGCGCACCTTTCTCGCGCTGGTCACGGCCGGGGCCCTGACCGGCTGCTCGTTCCTCGCCGAGGACCGTCCCTGCACCCTGATGGACGTGGACTCCCAGGTGTCCGCGGTGTGGCGGCCCGGCGACTTCGGCGGGCGGGACGCCGTGACGGTGCGGCTGTGCGTCGAGGACGCCTGCGAGGAGCGGGTGTCGGGCGGCCCGGACGAGCACCTGGCGGGGGTGTCGGTGCGGCTGCCGGACGACGCCGGTCCGGGCACGGTGCCGGTGGAGCTGACCGTGACGTCCGGGAAGGACGGCGAGGTCGTCGTCGCCGACCGTACGCGGGCGCGGCTGCGGGAGGAGCACCCGAACGGCCGCTCGTGCCCGCCCACCGTCTGGACGGCGGCGTTCCGCGCCCACCCGGTCGACGGGCTCACCTCGACGAAGGGCCTGGCGGTGCGGCCGGCCGCGGAGCGCCGGGCGACGGGTGAGGCGGCGGGCTCGGCGGAGCACTAGGGGAGGCGTGCCGCCGTGTGGACCGTCTTCGCCGTCAGATAGAAGACGTCCCTGCGGTGGTGCAGGCTCGCCTTGTCGTCGGGGTCGAGCAGGCGGTCGAGGGTGGCGAGGTCGGTGGCGTCGAGGCGGTCGGCACAGGCCTCGCGGGTGCGGGTGAGGGTCGCCACCAGGGTGGCGCGGGCGCGGTCGGTGGTCGGGGCGGGCAGGTCGAGCAGGAAGCTGCGGGTGCCGGTGGGGCGCAGGCCGGCCGCGGCCAGGAGGGCCTGCCAGTCCTCGGGCTCGTCGACGCTGCCGGGCAGGGACGCGCGCGTCTCGGCGAACCAGTCGGCCGTCACCGCGTCGATGCGGGCCTGGAGGCCGGGGCGGCCGATGCCGATGTCCCGGGGCAGGAACCGTACCGGCAGTCCGCCCTCCACCAGCGCCAGGGTGCCGCCGGGGGCGAGGCGCTCGGCGAACGCGGTCAGGGCGGCGCGCTGGTCGCCGAGGTGGTGGAGGCTGTTGGCGGCCCAGATCAGGTCGGCCGGGTAGTCCAGGTCGTCCAGGACGGCCGGGAGTTCGCCGGACAGGGTGGTGAAGCGGTCGTCCACACCGAGGCGGCGGGCGCGGTCGCGGGCCCGTTCCAGCAGGGGCTCGGCGGAGTCGGCCGCGACGACCCGGGCGCCGGGGAATGCCTCGGCCAGCAGGCAGGAGATGACTCCGGGGCCGCTGCCCGCGTCGACGATCAGGCCCGGCTCGGTCTGCTTCTTGCCCAGCCAGGCCAGCGCCCGCTCGTACAGGGGGGTGTACAGCTCCGCCTCCTGCTCCAGCCACGGGGCCATCTCGACCCAGTCGAGGTGGGAGTGGTCGTGGTGGTGCCGGTGCCCGGGGGCATGGTCCTGGTCCTGTGCGTGCCGCTGGTCGTGTTCCTGCTGGTGGATGTGGTCGTGCGCCATGGGGTCAGCCTCTCCTGCGGTGTGCCGCCAGCGTGCGACGGCACACCGCGGGAGAGCAAGCTGCCTTGCCGTTACGGCAAACCCGCCGGGATCCGGGCCGCGCGGCCGGACCCCGGCGGTGCCGCTCAGTTCACCGGGTCAGGACAGGGGCGGGTACGCGTTGCGCACCAGTTCCTGGAACTGGGCCGAGAACCACTGACCGGCGATCGGCGCGTTCGCCAGCGCACCGGTCGGGTTGTTGCCGTTGCGGGCGTTGCCGCCGTACGTCGGGTCGCACATGCGGTCGAAGCGCTTGCCCTCGTTGTTCGGGATCTCCTCGCTCGCACCGTCGGACTCCCCCGGCGGCTTGACCCAGACGTAGGCGTCGATCCCGGCGGCGGGAGCGGCCTTGGGACGTTCACCGATGCCGGCACCGCTCTGGTTGCACCAGTTGCCGGCGTGGATGCGCCGGTCGATGCGGCTGCCGTTGACGTAGGCGTCGACGGAGGTCATCGGACCCGGGCCGGCGGGCCGGGCCGTGCCGCCCCAGCCGTTGCGGGAGGTGTCGATCATCATGCCGAGGCCGGACGGGAAGCCGGCCGCGACGAGCTTGTTGCGCAGCGCCTGCGCGAAGGTCTGCTCGTCCGTGTAGTTGTTCCAGTCGAGCCACTTGGACTGACGCACCGTCTGGCCGTTGACCGAGTCGGTGATCTTGAAGTAGGGCTCCACCGTGGCGCTGTAGTTGGCCGTGTTGGTGACGAAGCCGTGGACGTCGCTCAGGCTGGCGCCGTTGGTGGTGGCCACCTTCTTGAACAGCTGGACGGACGGGTCCAGGTTGGTGTCCCAGCCGAGCCAGCCGTGGTGCGCGGCGTCGATGTAGTTGTAGACGTTCGGGATGGCCCCGAGCTTGTCCAGGGCGTAGCTGACGCCCTTCTCGTAGTTGCCGTTGTTCTTCATGGTCACGCAGGCGTCGGTGGTGGTGTTGGTGCCGCCGGCGTTGGTGACCAGGTTGGGCAGCGAGTCGGGCTCGATGACGGTGGCGATGCGCAGACCCGCGTACTTCGGGTCGGACAGGATCGCCGCGATCGGGTCGATGTACTGCGTCTTGTACTTGTCGATCTCCGTCGGGCCCAGCTCGCCGTTGGAGGCGAGCGCGGCGCAGTCGCGGCCGGGCAGGTCGTAGATGACGACCTGGAAGACCAGTTCGCCGCTGCCCTTCTGCTTCAGCGCCTCGTCGAGGTGCGCACGCAGGCCCATGGACTCGCTGGAACCCGCGATGGCGGCGATGCGGTCCATCCACACGTAGGTGGGCTGGTTCGCCACGCGGCTGCCGCCCGGTTCGGCCGCGGCCTTCGCCGACCAGTTCGGGTTGACGTACACCTTGGCGCCGGCGTACGGGTTGTCGACCTTGGTGCCGGGGTTCGGCGGCGGGTCGGTGGGGCCGGGCGTGGTCGGGTCGGGGTCGGGCGTGCCGGTGCCGCCGCCGTCGTCGACGTTGCAGGTCACCCCGTCCAGGGTGAAGGTCGCCGGGACGGCGTTGGTGCCGCTGAACGTGCCCTGGAAGCCGAAGCTGGTCGAACCGCCGGTGGCGAGCGCGCCGTTGTAGCTCTCGTTGGTGGCGGTGACGGCGCTGCCGCTCTGGGACACCTTCGCGTTCCACGCGCTGGTGACCTTCTCGCTGCCGGCGTACGACCACTTCAGCGACCAACCGGTCTTGGCGGCGCCGTTGTTGGTCAGCGTCACCTGTGCGGTGAAGCCGGTGTTCCACTGGTTCTGGATCTTGTAGTCCACGGTGCAGGGCACGGCGGCGGCGCCGACGTCACCCGGCGCCGCGGCGATCGCGGTGCCGGTGCCGGCGGCCATGAGTGCCAGGGCGGCGAGCAGCGCCGTCCTCGTGCGGGTGGGGCTCATGAGTGTGGGGTCCTCTTCTCGCTCCGGAAGCGGTCGGTCCGTCCGCTGCGACCGGTGCGAGGAAGGGAGTCCCCGGGTGCCTTGGTGCTGAACACGGGGGTGTCGCATGAGCGACTCCTTGCAGACCGGACGTGCCGTGACGGACGCGTCGACTGATGGAACCGCTCCCACTGGTGAAGCGAAGGTAACGCCAAGTTCCTGTGAAGGACAGGGAGTTGCTTGACTTTTTCAAATCGATCCCCGTCGAATCTTTTCGACTCTTCAAGCGTCTTGACCCCCCACACCCCGATCCGCACTATGGGAGCGCTCCCACTGGTCAAGCCTTGACATCTCCCCGAGCCGCAAGGAGGGAGCAGCGATGCCCCCCAGAACCAGACGCCGCAGCGCGCGGCGGTTATGGACCGCCGTCGTGGCGGCATTCGCGGTGCCGTTGTCCATGCTCGCCGCGAACCCCTCGCCGGCGCATGCCGCCGCCGTCGCGTGCAGCGTCGACTACAAAGCCAATGACTGGGGTTCCGGCTTCACCGCCGACCTGACGATCACCAACCGCGGTACGGACGTCATCGACGGCTGGACGCTGACCTACTCGTACTCGGGCAACCAGCGCCTGAGCAACGGCTGGAACGGCAGCTGGTCCCAGTCCGGTTCGGCGATCACCGTGAAGAACGCCTCGTACAACGGCCGGATCGCCGCCGGCGCGGCCGTGACGACCGGTGCGCAGTTCAGCTACAGCGGGACGAACACCGCGCCGACCACCTTCTCGATCAACGGCACCCCCTGCCGGGGCGCCCACCAGCCGCCCATCGCGGTGCTGACCAGCCCCGCGCCGGGCGCCGTCTACACCCAGGGCGACGCGGTCCCGCTCGCGGCGACCGCCGCGGCGGCCGACAGCGCGACCGTCACCAAGGTCGAGTTCTACGACGACACGACCCTGCTCGGCACCGACACCACCTCGCCCTACACGTTCTCCGCCTCTGGCTTGACCGTGGGCAGTCATTCCCTGGTGGCCAAGGCGTACGACAGCCTCGGCGCGTCGGCGTCGTCGGCCCCGGTCGGCATCACGGTCGCGTCGGGCCCGTCCGTGGTCGCGACCCCGGCCCAACTGCCCATCCGCCAGGGCGAATCGGGCACGTACGAGGTCAAGCTGTCCACGCAGCCGTCCTCGAACGTCACCGTCACCACCACCCGCACCGGCGGCAACACCGGCCTGTCCGTCACCGGCGGCGCCTCGCTCACCTTCACGCCGCAGAACTGGAACACGGCGCAGAAGGTGACGATCACCGCCGACTCCTCCGGCAGCGGCGCGGCGACCTTCGAGTCGACCGCAACAGGACACGCCAAGGCGACGGTCACCGCCACGCAGATCGCCGGGGCGAAGGAGTACGACGCCCGCTTCCTGGAGCTGTACGGGAAGATCACCAACCCGGCGAACGGCTACTTCTCCCCGGAGGGCATCCCGTACCACTCGGTCGAGACGCTGCTCGTGGAGGCGCCCGACCACGGTCACGAGACGACCTCCGAGGCGTACAGCTACCTGCTGTGGCTCCAGGCCACCTACGGCCGGATCACCGGTGACTGGACGAAGTTCAACAACGCGTGGGAGATCATGGAGAAGTACATGATCCCGACGCACGCCGACCAGTCGACCAACTCGTTCTACAACGCGTCCAAGCCGGCCACCTACGCGCCGGAGTACGACACGCCCAACCAGTACCCGTCGAAGCTCGACACCGGCGTCTCGGTCGGCCCCGACCCGATCGCGGCCGAGCTGAAGAGCGCGTACGGCACGGACGACGTCTACGGCATGCACTGGCTGCAGGACGTGGACAACGTCTACGGCTTCGGCAACTCGCCCGGCAAGTGCGAGGCGGGCCCGACGGACACCGGTCCCTCGTACATCAACACCTTCCAGCGCGGTCCGCAGGAGTCGGTGTTCGAGACGGTGCCGCAGCCCACCTGCGACGCCTTCAAGTACGGCGGCAAGAACGGGTTCCTGGACCTGTTCACCGGCGACGCGTCCTACGCCAAGCAGTGGAAGTTCACCAACGCCCCCGACGCCGACGCACGCGCCGTGCAGGCCGCGTACTGGGCGGACAAGTGGGCCAAGGAGCAGGGCAAGGGCTCCGAGGTCGCCGGAACGGTCGCCAAGGCGGCCAAGATGGGCGACTACCTGCGCTACGCGATGTTCGACAAGTACTTCAAGAAGATCGGCAACTGCGTGGGTCCGGCCGCCTGCCCGGCGGGCACCGGCAAGGACTCCTCGCACTACCTGCTCTCCTGGTACTACGCCTGGGGCGGCGCGACCGACAGCTCGGCCGGCTGGGCCTGGCGCATCGGCTCCAGCCACGCCCACGGCGGCTACCAGAACCCGCTGGCGGCCTACGCGCTCGCCAACTACGCCCCGCTGAAGCCGAAGTCGCCGACCGGCGCGGCCGACTGGGCGAAGTCGTACGACCGTCAGCTGGAGTTCTACCGCTGGCTGCAGTCGTCCGAGGGCGCGATCGCGGGTGGCGCGACCAACAGCTGGGCGGGCCGCTACGCGACCCCGCCGGCCGGGACGTCGACGTTCTACGGCATGTACTACGACGAGAAGCCCGTGTACCACGACCCGCCGTCCAACCAGTGGTTCGGCTTCCAGGCGTGGTCCATGGAGCGCGTCGCCGAGGTGTACCAGCAGACCGGCAACGCGCTGGCCAAGTCGGTCCTCGACAAGTGGGTCGACTGGGCGCTGAAGCACACCACCGTCAACCCCGACGGCTCCTTCCGGATCCCGTCGACCCTGCGGTGGTCGGGCCAGCCGGACACCTGGAACGCCGCGAGCCCGGGCGCCAACAACAACCTGCACGTCACCGTCGTCGACTACACCAACGACGTCGGCGTGGCCGCCGCGTACGCCAAGACCCTGACGTACTACGCGGACCGCTCCGGCGACACGGAGGCAGCCAGCACCGCGAAGGCGCTGCTGGACGGCATGTGGGAGCACAACCAGGACGCGCTCGGCATCGCCGTCCCGGAGACCCGCGCCGACTACAACCGCTTCGACGACCCGGTCTACGTCCCCAGCGGCTGGACCGGCACCATGCCGAACGGCGACACGATCAACAACTCCTCGACCTTCCTGTCCATCCGGTCGTTCTACAAGAACGACCCGTCCTGGTCGAAGATCGAGAGCTACCTGGCGGGCGGCGCCGCGCCCACCTTCACGTACCACCGGTTCTGGGCCCAGGCGGACATAGCCACCGCCCTGGGTTCCTACGCGGAGCTCCTCGAATAAGTCCCCGCTGAAAGCTCCGCGTCGGGCGCCGGGCGGTCCCCCAAGCGCACAGGGGGCCGCCCGGTCGTCCGTCCCGGCATGCCGATGGCATGCCTCAGGCACATGCACCGCACCTTTCCTGTCCTTCTCCCCCAAGAAGGGATCCCCACACCGTGCGAAGAAAGCGCATTCTCACGACCGTGCTCGCGCTCGCGGCCGGTCTGATCGCCGGCGCGCCGCCGGCGATGGCGGCCGAGGCCGACGCCGACAGGGCCGAGGTGTCGATCGCGGCCGACACCTACACCTGGAAGAACGCCCGCATCGACGGCGGCGGCTTCGTCCCCGGCATCGTCTTCAACCGCAGCGAGCCGGACCTCGCCTACGCCCGCACCGACATCGGCGGCGCCTACCGCTGGCAGGAGTCGACCAAGACCTGGAAGCCGCTGCTGGACCACGTCGGCTGGGACGACTGGGGCCACACCGGCGTGGTCAGCATCGCCTCCGACTCCGTCGACCCGAACCGCGTCTACGCGGCGGTCGGCACCTACACCAACAGCTGGGACCCGGGCAACGGAGCCGTGCTGCGCTCCACCGACCGGGGCGCCAGCTGGCGAAAGGCCGACCTGCCGTTCAAGCTGGGCGGCAACATGCCCGGCCGCGGCATGGGCGAACGCCTCGCCGTCGACCCGAACCGCAACAGCGTGCTCTACCTCGGCGCGCCCAGCGGCAAGGGCCTGTGGCGGTCGACGGACTCGGGCGCCACCTGGTCGCAGGTGGCGAACTTCCCGAACGTCGGCAACTACGCCCAGGACCCGAGCGACACCTCCGGATACGCCAGCGACAACCAGGGCATCGTCTGGGTCACCTTCGACGAGTCCACCGGCAGCGCCGGCAACGCCACCAGGACCGTCTACGTCGGCGTCGCCGACAAGGAGAACGCCGTCTACCGCTCGACGGACGCGGGCGCCACCTGGTCCCGGCTCGCCGGGCAGCCCACCGGGTACCTCGCGCACAAGGGCGTCCTCGACGCGAAGAACGGCTACCTGTACCTGGCCTACAGCGACACGGGCGGCCCGTACGACGGCGGCAAGGGCAAGCTGTACCGGTACGCCACCGCCACCGGCGCCTGGACCGACATCAGCCCGGTCGCCGACGCCGACACTTACTTCGGCTACAGCGGCCTGACCGTCGACCGGCAGAACCCGGGCACGGTGATGGCGACCGCGTACAGCTCCTGGTGGCCGGACACCCAGATCTTCCGCTCCACGAACAGCGGCGGGACCTGGACCAAGGCGTGGGACTACACGTCGTACCCGAACCGCGAGAACCGCTACACCATGGACGTCTCGTCCTCCCCCTGGCTGACCTGGGGCGCCAACCCGTCGCCGCCCGAGCAGACGCCGAAGCTCGGCTGGATGACCGAGGCGCTGGAGATCGACCCGTTCGACTCCAACCGCATGATGTACGGCACCGGCGCGACGATCTACGGCACCGAGAACCTGAAGAACTGGGACACCGGGGCCAAGTTCACCATCAAGCCGATGGTGCAGGGCCTGGAGGAGACCGCGGTCAACGACCTCGCCGCTCCCCCGTCCGGCGCCCCGCTGCTCAGCGCCCTCGGCGACATCGGCGGCTTCCGCCACACGGACCTGACCAAGGTCCCGTCGATGATGTTCACCCAGCCGAACTTCACGTCCACGACCAGCCTCGACTACGCCGAGTCCAACCCCGGCACGGTGGTCCGCGCCGGCAACGTCGACTCCGGCCCGCACGTCGCGTTCTCCACGGACAACGGCGCCAACTGGTTCGCCGGCACCGACCCCTCCGGCGTGACCGGCGGCGGCACCGTCGCGGCGGCGGCGAACGGCAGCCGGTTCGTGTGGAGCCCGCAGGGCGCGGGCGTGCACTACGCGACCGGATTCGGCACCTCGTGGACCGCGTCGTCGGGCATCCCGGCGGGCGCGATCGTGGAGTCGGACCGGGTCGACCCGATGACCTTCTACGGCTTCAAGTCCGGCAGGTTCTACGTCAGCACGGACGGCGGCGCGACCTTCACCGCGTCCGCGGCGACCGGCCTGCCCTCCGGCGACAGCGTCCGCTTCAAGGCGCTGCCCGGCGTCAAGGGCGACGTGTGGCTCGCGGGCGGCGCGCCGGACGGGGCGTACGGGCTGTGGCACTCGACGGACGGCGGCAGGACGTTCACCAAGCTGTCCAACGTCGAGCAGGCCGACACCATCGGCTTCGGCAAGGCGGCGGCCGGCTCCTCGTACCAGACGCTGTACACCAGCGCGAAGATCGGCGGGGTGCGCGGCATCTTCCGCTCCACCGACAAGGGCGCGACCTGGACCCGGATCAACGACGACGCCCACCAGTGGGGCTGGACGGGCGCGGCGATCACGGGCGACCCGCGGGTGTACGGCCGGGTGTACATCGCCACCAACGGGCGGGGGATCATCTACGGCGACTCGTCGGACTCCGGCACCGTTCCGGATCCCGAGCCGGACCCGGATCCGCCGGCCGGCGCCTGCGCGGTGACGTACAAGGTCACCAACCAGTGGTCCGGCGGCTTCCAGGCGGACGTCCAGGTCACCAACACGGGCACGAGCGCGTGGTCCGGCTGGACGCTGGGCTTCACCTTCGCCGACGGGCAGAAGGTCGGCCAGATGTGGAACGCCGAGTTCACCCAGTCGGGCACGGCGGTCACGGTGAAGAACGTCGGCTGGAACGCCAACGTGGCGCCGGGTTCGTCGGTGGGCTTCGGCTTCACCGGCACTGCGCCGGGCACGAACACGAAACCGGCCGCGTTCAAGGTCGGCGGCCAGAGCTGCACGGTGAGCTGAACCAGGGCCGAGGGCGCGTGCCGGATGCGGCACGCGCCCTCTCCTCCTGCGCCGGCGGCCCGCCGGCCACGGTGTGTGGACCGTCGGCCGGGGGGCCGTCGGCATGCCCGCGCCGATGAAGAAGCTCCGGTGCGGCGGCGGTTGCAGCCGGTGTTCTGCCGGGCGACGCCCGTGCGGCACGTCGTGTCGTGCAGCAGCGTGGTGATCCGCGTGCCGGTCCCGTGCGGGGAGCCTCCCTTCCCTCAGTGGTCGCCGGCCGCCGTCGGGCTGCCGTGCGCCGCGAAGACCTTCACCGTTCGTTCCTGCGGAACGCCAGGACGGTGAACCAGGGATCGGGGCGCGGCCGGTCCTGGTCGGGGAGGGCCGCGAGGCGGGCGGCGAAACGGTCGGCGCGCGGGTCGCCGGGCGGCAGCGTCATGAACCAGCCGCGGTGCAGGTCGGCGATGGTGCGCCGGGGGCTGCGTCCCTGGCCGGCGCCCCGGAAGCGGGTCCGCCCGGCGGGCAGCAGCCCGTGTGCGGCGGCGTACGACGCGACGGCGGCCGCCTCGTCCACGGCGGGCAGACGGGGCCGGTCGGCGAGGACGGCGTCGATGTCGCTGCCGACGTTGTGGGCCGCGGCCTTGTCGACGGTGGTGACGTACACCCCGCCGGGACGCAGCACGCGGGCGCACTCGCCGACGACCGCGCGGACGTCCGCCGGGCCGGACAGCAGATGGAGCAGCCAGACGCTGCTCACCGCGTCGAACCGGCCGTCCGGGAAGGGGAGTCGGCGGCTGTCGGCGAGAACGACGGCGCCGGGGAGGCGGGCGGCGGCGCGCCGGGCCATGGCCTCGGTGAGATCGGCGCCGAGGACGCGCAGCCCGGGGCGGGCGAGGCGCCGGGTGACGATGCCGGTGCCGCAGGCCACGTCGAGCAGGCTGCGCGCGTCGCCGGGTATGAGGCCGAGGACGGCTTCGGCGGCGGCCTGCGCCCTGGGCTCGCCGCCGCGCAGGCCGTCGTACCGCTCGGCCTCCGCGCTGTAGTCCAGCACGGCGGGCCTCAGCCGGCGCCGTGCGCCGGGGCCAGGGACTCGACCCGGCGGGCCAGTTCGAAGTCGAGCGCGGTGAGCCTGCCGCCGGCGCTGTGGGTGCTGACGGTCAGGGCGACCGTGTCGTAGCCGAGCGTGAGGTCGGAGTGGTGGTTCAGCTCGTCCTGCACGGCGGCGACGTGCATCACGAGGGCCGCCGCCGCGACGTGCGAGGTGAGCCGGTAGGTGCGGGCGAGCCGGTTCCCGTCGGCGGTCCAGCCGGGCAGTTCGGCGAGCCGGTCCTCGATCTCCTGCGGCGACAGCGGTTCGACGGCCATGGCGCGCTCCCTCGGTACATGACATGGGGGTGTGGGGGGTCGTACGGGTGGAACCGGTGCCTGTTCAGCGTGCCACAGGCGGGGCGTGACGGGGCTGGTCTGTGAGACGGGTGGGTGAACATGACACACTGCAGACGGACTTCCGGCGCGTAGGGGAGGCGTGGCGCGTGAGTGAACGGCGGCCCGCGCCGACGGTCGGGCAGGTGGTGCTCGGCAAACGGCTCCAGGAGCTGCGCGAGGCGGCGGGGCTCAGGCGCGAGGAGGCGGCCCGCGTGCTGCGGGTGGCGCCGGCGACCGTGCGGCGCATGGAGACGGCCGAGGTCACCCTGAGAATCCCGTATCTGCAGATCCTGCTGCCCGCGTACGGCGTCCCGGAGGACGAGGTGGCCGCGTTCGTGTCGCTCGCCGAGGAGGCCAACCAGCCGGGCTGGTGGCAGCGGTTCCACGATGTGCTGCCGGACTGGTTCAGCCTGTTCGTCAGCCTGGAGGGCGCGGCGCGGATGATCCGCTCCTACGAGCCGCACTTCGTGCCCGGTCTGCTGCAGACCGAGGAGTACGCGCGTGCCGTGCTGGAGGCCGGGACGATCGGGCAGGAGGGCGCGGAGACGATCGAGCGGCATGTGTCGCTGCGGCTGGCCCGGCAGAAGCTGCTGCACCGGCCGGACCCGCCCCACCTGTGGGTGATCATGGACGAGACGGTGCTGCGGCGGCCGGTGAGCACCCGGCCCGAGGTGATGCGCGGCCAGTTGGACCGGCTGCTGGAGGCGGCCGAGCTGGACCATGTCACGCTGCAGGTCGCGGAGTTCGCCAACGGCCCGCACCCGGGCACGTACGCGCCGTTCGCGCTGTTCCGGTTCGCCGAGCCGGAGTTGCCGGACATGGTGTTCACCGAGTACCTCACCGGCGCGCTGTACCTCGACTCGCGTACCGAGGTCTCCGCGCATCTGGAGGTGCTCGACCACATGACGGCGCAGGCCGCGTCGGCGCAGCGCACGAAGAAGATCCTGCAGGAGTTCCGCGGGGACTTCTGAGGCCGGCCCGTTTCCGGACGCCCCGACTCCTGTCCGTCCATCCGAGGAGAGCAATCCGCATGACCGCTTCCGACGCCGAGTCCGCCGTCCGCATCGACACCAGCCGGCCGCATCCGGCGCGGGTGTACGACTGGTGGCTGGGCGGCAAGGACAACTATCCCGTCGACGAGGAACTGGCGCGCAAGATCCTCGCCGCGGACAGCACCGCCGTGCGCGGCGCCCGCGCGAACCGCCGGTTCATGCACCGGGCGACCCGGGCGGCGGCGCAGTCGGGGATCCGGCAGTTCCTGGACATCGGCACGGGCATCCCGACCCGGCCCAACCTGCACCAGGTCGCCCAGGAGGTCGCTCCGCAGGCGCGGGTCGTGTACGCGGACAACGACCCGATCGTGCTGCGGCACGCGGAGGCGCTGCTGCACGGCTCGCCGGAGGGCAGTACGGACTACGTGCACGCCGACGTGCGGGACCCGGACACCATCCTGCGGCTGGCCGCCGAGACGCTGGACCTGACCCGGCCGGTGTCGCTGTCGCTGGTCGCGCTCACCCACTACCTGGGCGAGGCGGCCGGACAGGGCAATGTGTACGACCTGCTCAGGACGTACGTCGACGCGCTGCCGTCGGGCAGCCTGCTGGTGCTGTCGCAGGTGACGCCGGACATCGCCCCGGAGGGCGTGGCGCAGGCGGCGCGGCTGTTCGAGCGCAGCGGCACGCCGTTCTTCCCGCGCACCCGCGAGGAGTTCACCCGCTTCTTCGACGGTCTGGAGCTGCTGGAGCCGGGGATCGTGCCGGTGACCGAGTGGCGGCCGCAGGAGGAGGACGTGGCGGCAGCGGCGGAGGGCGAGGTGCCGGTGTACTGCGGGGTCGCCGTCAAGGGCTGATCCGCACGATCCGCACGGGAGGACGGCCCCGCCCCGGCGTCAGTCGCGGCGGGGCGTCGGCGCGCAGGCGGGGCCCGCGAGGGCGGTCGCGCGCCGGGGGCGGTCGGTGACCACGACGTCCACCCGGGGGTCGCCGAGGAAGGTGCGCAGTCCGGCGTCGTCGTTGACCGTCCACACCATGGCGAACAGGCGGTGCCGGGCCGTCTCGCGCAGCACGTGGGCGCGGGCCAGGCGGTGGTGCACGGCGACGCCGTCCGCGCCGCAGGCGCGCACCCGGCGCAGCGGGAACAGCTCGCTCGCGCGGACCGCGGCGACCCGCCCGGCCGGGATCTCCTTGCGGTCCCTGCCCAGCGACAGCAGGGTGCGCACGCCGGGGAAGGCCCGCTTGATCTCGGCGACGGAACGGTCCTCGAGGGTGGTGGCGACGAATCCGTCCGCGCCGAGCAGCGCGACGGCCCGCGCGGTCAGCTCGCGTTCGTAGCCGGTCTCCTTCAGATCCAGGTGGCCGAGCATGCGGCCGGCGATCAGCTCCAGGACCTCGTCCACCACCGGCACCGGGCGGCCGGCGCGGGCGTTCAGCTCGGCGTGGGTGATCGCCGAAATTAGGGGTCCGGTGTGGCCCGCCCGGGCGTCGTGGTGCACGACGAAGACGCCGTCGGCGGTGCGTCGGACGTCGAACTCGGCGTACCGCGCGCCCGAGTGGGGCGCGTCCTCGTACGCCTCCCGGGAGGCGGCGGGGAAACGTTCCGTCCCGCCGCGGTGGGCGGAGACGGCGGGGCGTCGCGGCATGGCGGTCGGCTCCGGGGGTGTCGCGGGCCGCCCGGAGGGACGGCCCGCAGCGGGTGTCACGAGCGTCAGACGAGCTTGGCGTCGAGCGTGATCGGCACGGCCTTGAGGGCCTGGCTGACCGGGCAGTTCACCTTGGCGTCCTCGGCGGCCGCCTGGAACGCCTCGTTGTCGATGCCGGGGATGGTGGCCTCGACGGTGAGGTGGATGCCGGTGATGCCCTCGCCCGGCTGGAAGGTCACGTCGGCGGAGGTGACCAGCTTGGTGGGCGGGGTGCCCGCCTTGGCGAGGCCGTTGGAGAAGGCCATGGAGTAGCAGCTGGAGTGGGCGGCGGCGATCAGCTCCTCCGGGCTGGTCCTGCCGTTGGCCTCCTGGGCGCGGGAGGCCCAGGTCACCGGCTGCTCGCCGATGGCGCCGGAGGAGTCGAAGGTGACGACGCCGTTGCCCTGGAGCAGGTCGCCTTCCCAGACGGTGTGCGCGGAGCGGGTGGTTGCCACGGTTGTTCCTTTCGCATGCTGCGGACGGCCCCCGTGGGACCGGGGTCTTGGGCCCTATCCGATCACATTACGGCGCGCCGGGCGGCCAACGGCGGATGGCCGGCGTCGGTCAGGCCGCCGTCTCCCGGTCCGGCCGGGCGGGCAGCGGCGCCCGGTGTCCCGCGCACTCGCGCAGCCAGCGCCGCAGCACCCGGTGCACCTGTTCGGCGCCGACCGGCTCCGTCCCCTCCGCGGCGGGCGCGGACAGGGCGAGCGGCGACATCAGGAACGGCTTGGACTGGGCGCCGCCGAGGCCGCCGTGCGAGCCGATCTGCTCCTCGAAGGCGAGGACTTCGCCGTCGGCCGGGTCGTGGAAGGAGTTGACCATGATGTCGGCGGCGTGCGGGAAGGAGTGCGTACGGCGCACCGCCTCGGCCGCGCCGGGGCCGAACCCGGCGAGGGGGCCGGGGTGTTCGTCGTCCAGCTCGTCCACCGGCGCCTCGGCTCCGTACGCGCCGAGCACGACGCCGCCGTGCCGCTCGTCGGCGACCAGCAGGAAACCGATGCCGGGATGGTTGGCGAGGGTCGGCAGCAGCGCCGGGTGACGGGCGTCGATCTCCTCCTTGGTCATGCGGTGGTGCACGTCCGGGAACGAGATCAGCCCGAGGTTGCCGGAGGCCAGCACGATCGGCTCGGAGCCGCGCGCCGGGCGGTCCTGCCCGGCGTCCTCCTCCACGGGCCGGCGCAGCGCCGCGCGGACCGCCGCCCGGGCCTCCGCGCCGCTGCGGGTGCGCCCCGCCCGGCGCGGCACGGGCAGCCCGCAGCCGGCCCGCACCAGGTCGGCGAGGGTGAGCCCGTAGCGGGCGCGGAACGTCTCGCCGGGGCTCTGGCCGTGGTCGGACAGCAGGACGATCCGGTAGGGGCGCGGGGCGTGCTCGGCGACCTTCTCGATCAGCGCCAGCGAGCGGTCGAGCCGGGCGAGCACCTTCTCGGCGTCGCGGCTCGCCGGCCCGGAGTGGTGCGCCACCTCGTCGTAGGCCACCAGGTCGGCGTAGACGGCGGTGCGCCCGGCGAGCAGGTCGCCCACCACGGCGGCGACCACGACGTCCCGTTCGACGACGGTGGCGAAGGCGCGGACGAAGGGATACAGCCCGCCGCGGGAGACGCGCGGGCGGTCGCCGCGCAGCCGGGCCGCGGTGGACTGGGCTATCTCCCGTCCGGCCTCGGCGACGAAGGACAGGGCGGTGCGCACGGCGTTGGCGGGGTCGGAGAAGTAGGCGAAGTAGCCCGCGCGGGACCGGTTCTCCGTGCCGCGCCGCCGGGTGGCGATGGACAGCACCAGGGCCTGTTCGTCGGCGCCGCCGCCGAAGAGGTTGCCGCGGCTGGCGCCGTCCACGGCGAGCAGTCCGGGGTCGCCGGTGCGTTCCACGGCGCGGCGCTGCAGCAGGGCGGCGCTGGTCGGGCGGTTGCTGACCATCACCTCCTGGCGGTCCTTCTCGTACCAGCGGAACGCGGGGACGTCGAAGGTGCTGCCGTGCAGGATGCCGAGCTGGCTGGCGCCGGTCTGGCTGGACCAGTCGGTGCGCCAGGGGGTGAGCCGGTGGGTGGGGCCGCCGGGGGCGGCGGGGTCCCCCGGCGTCCCGCGGCCGAGCATGCGGGCGACGGTGGGCATCAGGCCCTTGGCCACGGCGGACGTCAGCACGTCGTGGCCGACGCCGTCGAGCTGGAGGAACACGATCCCGTGGGTGACCGGGCCGGGCGGCAGGGGTCTGCGGCGGCGGTCGGCGAGGCGGTAGAGCCGGCGCCGGTAGGCGTCGTCGTCGCGCACGGCGAGCGCCCCGCCGGTGGCCGAGGCGACGGCGGACATGGCGGCGGCGACCAGGACCGCCGTCTCCGGCTCGGCCGCGCCGCGTTCGGCCGGGTTGAGATCGAGGGCGAGCAGCAGCAGCGCGCCGTTGAGGAAGAACACCAGCAGTCCGAGGACCAGCGCGGGCACCAGCAGCAGCAGGCGGACCAGCAGCGGCCACACGAGTGCGGACAGCAGCCCGAACGCGCCGGCCCCGAACGCGGCCGTGACGGCGATGTCCGTGGCACTGTCGCCGTCCGCCGAGCGCAGTTGGAAATCCGGCAGGACGCCGGCGAGCACCAGCATGGTGACGGTGCCCGCCGCCCACACCGCGACGCTCCGCCCGACCTGGCTGACGATCCGCCGTCCACGCCCACCCAGCACGCCCTGCCCACCTCACGTCCCGGCCCGCCGGCTGCCCGGGCCCGCACCCAGCGTGTCACACCGTGCCGGCCGGGCCCCGCTACCGGCCGTCGTAGCCGGCGGTCGGCATGGACAGCCGGCGGTGCACCCGGGCCTTCATCTGCGCGTCGTACGACGGCTCCGCGCACCCGACCGTCTCCACCCGCACCCCGCGGCGGGCGCACTCCGCGGCGAACTCCTCGACCGACGAGAGCGCGCGTTCCAGCACCCGGCGGCTGGGCGCGACGAACACGTCGGAGCCCGCCCGCACCCCTTCCCACAACATGCCGTGGTCGGGCCGCAGGCCGCGCACCAGCAGCTCGCGGGTGACGACGTAGCCGCGCTCGGCGGCCCAGCGGGCGCACATGGCGTGCTGGCTGCGCGAATCCACCAGGAAGGGGTCGGCGTCGAGCTCCTCGAGCGGCGTCAGGCTGGCGATGGCCGTGACGCGGACCGGACCGGCGCCTTCTCCCATGGCGTCCCCCTCACCTCACGGTTTCGCCGCAGACCCTACTCCTGCCCGTACGCTTCGGGGAGTCGCGCGAAGGAGGCAAAGAAGTGCCGGTGGAGATCACCTGGTGGGGGCACGCCACCTGCACCGTCGCCGACTCGGACGTACGCCTGCTCACCGATCCCCTGTTCGCACGCCGGCTCGCGCATCTGCGCCGCCGCCGGGGCGCGTTGCCCCCGCCGGACGCCCGGCGCGCGGACGCCGTGCTGATCTCGCATCTGCACGCCGATCATCTGCATGTGCCGTCGCTCGCGCCGCTCGCGCCGGGCACGCGCCTGCTCGTGCCCCGGGGCGCACGCCGTGCGGTGCCGGCGCTGCGCCGGCTCGCGCATCTGGACGTGACCGAGGTGGCCCCCGGGGACGCGATGCGGATCGGGGCGCTGGACGTCCGGGTGGTGCCCGCGCTGCACGACGGCCGGCGGCTGCCGTTCGGCCCGCGCCGCGCCCCCGCGCTCGGGTATGTCGTCGAGGGCGGGGCGCGCACCTACTTCGCCGGGGACACGGGCCTGTTCGACACGATGACGGACGAGGTGGGGCCCGTCGACGTGGCGCTGCTGCCGGTCGGCGGCTGGGGGCCGTACCTCGGCGAGGGCCACCTCGATCCCGGGCTGGCGGCCGAGGCGCTGGCGCGGCTGGCGCCGGCCGCCGCGGTGCCGGTGCACTACGGCACGTACTGGCCGATCGGGATGGACGCCGTGCGCCCCCACGAGTTCCACACGCCCGGCGAGGAGTTCGCCCGGCTCGCCGCGGTGCGCGCGCCGAAGGTGGCGGTGCACCGGCTCGCCCACGGCGAGGGCGTACGCCTGGAGGTCGCCCGGTGACCTGGCTCGCGGCCGCCGCGACGAACCCGGAGACGACGCAGCAGGCGTTCGGCTATCCGACGCTGTTCCTGCTGGTGCTGGCCGGCGCGCTGGTGCCGGTGGTGCCGACCGGCGCCCTCGTCAGCTCGGCGGCCGTGGTCGCCTTCCACCAGACCGCCCCGTTCTCGCTGGCGCTGGTGTTCGTGACGGCGTCGCTGGCGGCGTTCCTCGGGGACGGCACGCTGTACTGGCTGGGGCGGCGCGGGATGCGGTCGAGGAACGGCTCGCGCTGGCTGGAGGCGATCCGGGCGCGGGCGCCGGAGGACCGGCTGGCGCAGGCCCAGGAGAAGCTGGCCGACCACGGAGTGGCGGTGCTGGTGCTGTCCCGGCTGGTGCCGGCGGGGCGGCTGCCGGTGATGCTGGCCTGCCTGCTGGCGAAGTGGCCGCTGCGCCGCTTCGCCCGCGGCAATCTGCCCGCCTGTCTGGCGTGGGCGGTGACCTACCAGCTGATCGGCATCCTCGGCGGCTCGCTGTTCCCCGAGCCGTGGGAGGGCGTGGTCGCCGCGGTCGCGCTCACCCTGCTGATCAGCGCGGCCCCGGCGGTGTGGCGGCGGCTGCGGAGGGCGGCGCGGGCGTAGGGCGGGCGGCGGAGGCGTGGGCCGGGGGCGCGGGCGTGGGTCGAGGGCGCAGGCCGGGCGCGCGGGCGTGGGTCGAGGGCGCAGGCCGGGCGCGCGGGCGTGGGCCGGGGGCGCGGGCCGGGGGCGCGGGCGTGGGCCGGAGTGCGCGACAGGCCGGGCGATCATGGGCCGGCAGCGCGCGACAGGCCGGGCGGCGCGGGTGTGCACCGGCCCGGCGCGCCGGCGGTCACTCCAGTACGCGCGAGCCGCCCACCGGCAGGTCCCACAGGTCGTCGCGGTCCAGGCCCGCCTTCCGCCACGCGGCCCGCACCCGGCGGAGCGGCTCCAGCACGGGCTCGGCGGACAGGACGAACGTCACCCAGTGCATGGGCGCCATCCGACGGGCGCCCAGGTCGCGCACCGCCCGCACCGCCTCCTCCGGGTCGCAGTGGACGTCGCTGAGCCACCAGCGCGGGTCGTAGGCGCCGATGGGCATGAGGGCCAGGTCGATGCCGGGGTAGCGGCGGCCGATCCGCGTGAACCAGTGGCCGTAGCCGGTGTCGCCCGCGAAGTACACGCGCCGGCCGTGCGGGTCGGTGAGCACCCAGCCTCCCCACAGGGAGCGGCAGGTGTCGGTCAGGGTGCGCTTGGACCAGTGGTGGGCGGGGACGAAGTCGAAGCGGACGCCGTTCAGTTCGGCGGCCTCCCACCAGTCCAGCTCGGTGACGCGGGTGAAGCGGCGGCGGTGGAACCAGCCGCCGAGGCCGGCCGGCACGAACACCGGGGTGTCGCGCGGCAGTCTGCGCAGGGTGGGGGCGTCCAGGTGGTCGTAGTGGTTGTGGCTGATCACCACCGCGTCGACGGGCGGCAGTTCGTGCCAGGGCACGCCGACGGGCGTGATCCGCGCGGGCGTGCCGAGGATGCGGCGGGACCAGACCGGGTCGGTGAGGACGGTGAGGCCGCCGACACGCAGCACCCAACTGGCGTGTCCCGCCCAGGTGACGGCGACGGCGCGGGCGTCCACGCGGGGCAGCGGGCGGGGCTCGAAGGGCAGGTCCCGCACCCCGGCGAGGCCCTCGCGGCCCGGCCGTATCGCGCCCTCGCGGGCGAAGCGGGCGGTGGCCTTCAGGCCGGGCAGGGGGGCGGTGAGCCGGTCGTGGAACGTGCGCGGCCACACCCTGCGCTCCCCCAGCGGGCGCGGTTCGGCGAGGGGCGGGAAGGGGGGCGCGAGCGGGGACCGGGACGGGTCCGCGGGGTCGTCGGCGTCCCGGGGGGACGTGCTCGCGGTCGACTCGGACTGCTGCGTCATCGAGGAGGCTCCCATCGCTGAGCGTCGTCGCTGAGATGGTCGAGGACCGACCCGAGTCTGCTCAACGCGCCGCGCACTCGCGGCAGTTCCAGCGGATCGGGCGCGTCGAGGCAGGCGGCGCGCTCCGCGTCGGGACCCGTCGCGCGCTCCGCGTCGAGACCCGTGGCGCGCCCGGCGTCGCCCGTGCCGAGCAGCGGGCCCGTGCACAGGCGGACGCGCAGCGCGCCCAGGTCGTCGCCGAACCGGTGGCCGCCGGGCGCGGGCATGTCCAGCCGGCCGGCCAGGAAGTCCTCCAGTTCCTGTGCGTCCCCCACGCCCCGCTCGGCGAGCGCGGACCGGAACGGGGCGAGGTCGGCGTACAGGTGGCGGCCCGCCCTCGGGGGCACGGCCAGGGCGCCGGCGGCCACCACGGTGTCGTGCACGGCGCGGGCGAGGCGGGCGTGCAGGGCGACGGTGGCGGTGACGCGGCGGCGCACCGGTTCGGGCTCGTCCAGGGCGTGCGCGGCAGCGGCGGCGACCGGGGCGGCGACGCGGGCGTCGAGCGCGGTGAGCACGTCCAGCACACGGGCGCGCAGCCCCTCGGCGTCCTCGCCGACCGCGAAGCGGGCGACGGCGGCGGGCCAGCCGGCGGGCAGCAGCGCGCCGGCCAGGTCGGTGACGACGGTGACCCGGTCGGGCAGCATCTCGGCGGGGCTGACGAGCACGGTGTCGCGCGGGGCGTGCAGGGTGTCGCGCCAGGTCTCGTCGCTGACCAGGTGCAGGCCCTCACCCGCGGCGGCCTCGACGGCCTCGTGCAGCACCTCGGGGGGCGCGACGGTGGCGGTCGGGTCGTCGGCGACGGACAGCACCAGCAGCCGCGGGTCACCGCCCTCGGCGCGCACCCGGCGCACCGTCTCCAGCAGGGCGTACGGATCGGGCACGCCCCCGCACTCGGCGGGCGTCGGGACGTGGAAGACGGGTCTGCCGAGCAACCGGGCGTACGGCGCCCACCAGGCGGCGCAGGGCCGGGGCGCCAGGACGTCGCCGCCGAGCGCGGCGGTGAGCGCGAGCAGCAGGGCGGGGGCGCCGGAGGCGGCGACGACGCGGTCGGGGCGGACCGGGAGTCCGCGCCGGTCCCAGTAGCCGCAGGCCGCGGTGAGCAGGGCGGCGCCGCCGCCGACGGGCTCGCCGCCGGGCCGGGTCGCCGCGGCGGCGAGGACCTCGGAGAGTTCGGGCAGGACCGGGAGCCCGTCCTCGGGGAGGGGCGGCCCGTAGCGGACGGGTCCGTGACCGGCCGGCTCCGTCCGCCGCATGGGTACCTCCGGTGTGCCGCTCGAGCCGCGTGCTGCTGGCGCCGCTGGTTGCCTGTCGTGCCTCTGCGTACCCAGACTGCCCCGGTGTCAGCCGTTCATGGGCGGACGCGTGCGGCGCAGCCGGTACGCCGCCCCGCCGAGGGCGCCGGCGATCAGCACACCGCCGGCCACCAGGGCGGTCGCCGACCCGCCGAAGGCGCCGCCCGTGCCGGCGCGGACGCCGTGCCGGACGGGGGCGGGGGTGCGGGTGTGGGCGGGGGGAGGGACCGGGGCGGGGGTGCAGGGGTCGTGCGGGGCGGGGTGTTCTCCGGGCTCGTGCTTTCCGGCGTCGTGCTTTGGGGGGGCGCCGGGCTCGTCGTGCTTCTTCGGGGGGTCGTGCTTCTTCGGCGCGTCGGGCTCGAAGGGATCCTCGGGCTCGACGGGCTCGACGGGCTCTTGGGCTTCATGGGGCTTCCCGGGCGCGAAGGGGTCCTCGTGCTCCCCCGCCCCCTCCGGCGCGAGGGGATCTCCGTGGTCCCGCTCCCCCGGCTTGGGACACGGCCCGTCCGGCGGCCCTGCGTCCGCGAAGACCGCGGCGGGGCGGGCCCGCTCCGCCGGTTGCGCAGGCGCCGCGGGGACGGCGCCGGCCAGGGAACCGCCGGCCAGGCAGCCACCCGCCAGGGCGGCGACGAACAGGACACGGACGCTGCGACGCATGGGCGGGCTCCTCGGGGCACGGGGACGACGGTGACGACGGCGGGAGCACGCCGTCCGTGCCCCCACGGCCATCACAGCCCTCCCCCGCGCCTCCCGCGCGCGGCCCGCACCCATTGGCGGCAACCGGGACCCCGTGCGGGTGACGCCAGACCGGCGTTACGTCGCGTCGCGCAGCACCTGCTCCCGCAGCCGGACGCAGCAGCGGTTGATCAGCCGGGACACGTGCATCTGCGAGATCCCCAGCTGCTCGGCGATCCGGCTCTGCGTCATGTCCCCGAAGAAGCGCAGGTACAGAATGGTCCGCTCGCGCTCGGAGAGCGCGGCGAGCCGGGGCCGCACGGCCTCCCGGTCCACCACCGTGTCCAGGGCGGGGTCCGGGGAGCCGAGCACGTCGCCGAGCGAGGAGCCGCCCTCGGCGCCGGACAGCTCCGCGTCGAGGGACAGGGCGCTGAAGGACTCCAGCGCCTCCAGGCCGGCCTTCACGTCCTCCTCGCTCAGGCCGGTGTGCCCGGCGATCTCGGCCACGCCCGGACGCTGCCCGGAGGTGGTCGCGGCCAGTTCCTGGCAGGCCGCCCGCACCCGGTTGCGCAGCTCCTGCACGCGCCGGGGCACGTGCAGGGTCCACATGTGGTCGCGGAAGTGGCGCTTGATCTCGCCGGTGACGGTGGGGACGGCGTAGCTCTCGAAGGCGTTGCCGAGGGCGGGGTCGTAGCGGTCGACGGCCTTGACCAGGCCGAGGGCGGCGACCTGGCGCAGGTCCTCGTAGGACTCGCCGCGGCTGCGGAACCGTCCGGCGATCCGTTCGGCCATGGGCAGCCAGGCCTCGACGATCTCCGCGCGCAGGGCGTCGCGGCGGGGGCCGGGAGGCAGGGCGGCGAGTTCGCGGAAGGCGTCCGCGGTGTCGGGGGCGTCGTCGTGAGGGTGGTGCTTCGCGGTCGCTGGGGTACGCATGATGCGCAGCAACTCCCTGCTGGGTGCTCTGGGTCGGGCGGTCACCGTGGGAGCGCGGGCGCGACCGGCGGCCGTGCGCGGGCGGCCCCCGCGGCGGGGGTCTTCCCACGGACGTGCCTCCGGTCCGAAGCACGGGGGTGCGCCTGCCCAACCCCCCGGGCGCCAAACCACGCCTTTTCCACGGCAGGTTTTCGGGCGGCGGGCGGGGTGACTCGTAGGGTCGCGCCACCGGGCGCCGAGAGGGAGGACGTCCATGAGCACCCAGGTCTCCGACCATGTCCTGCAGCGGCTGCGCGACTGGGGGGTGGAACATGTCTTCGGCTACCCCGGCGACGGCATCAACGGTCTGCTCGCGGCATGGGGCCGCGCGGAGAACCGGCCGCGCTTCATCCAGTCCCGGCACGAGGAGATGTCCGCGCTCCAGGCGGTCGGCTACGCCAAGTTCAGCGGCCGGCTCGGCGTGTGCGCGGCGACGTCGGGTCCGGGCGCGATCCATCTGCTGAACGGCCTGTACGACGCCAAGCTGGACCATGTGCCGGTGCTGGCGATCGTCGGCCAGACGCACCGCACGGCGATGGGCGGCTCGTACCAGCAGGAGGTGGACCTGCACTCGCTGTTCAAGGACGTCGCCTCCGACTTCCTGGAGACGGTGACGGTTCCCGAGCAGCTGCCGAACGTCCTGGACCGGGCGATCCGCACGGCGTACGCCCGCCGCTGCCCGACCGCGGTGATCATCCCCGGCGACGTGCAGGAGCTGGACTACTCGCCGCCGACGCACGACTTCAAGATGGTCCCCTCCAGCCTGGACCGCAGCGGCTGGACGGCGGTGCCCTCGGAGGAGTCCCTGCGACGGGCGGCGGAGGTCCTCAACACCGGGGACAAGGTGGCGATCCTGGTCGGCCAGGGCGCGGCCGGCGCGCGCCGCGAGGTCGAGACGATCGCCGACCTGCTCGGCGCGGGCGTGGCGAAGGCGCTGCTCGGCAAGGACGTGCTCAGCGACGAACTCCCGTACGTCACCGGCTCGATCGGGCTGCTGGGCACCCGTCCCTCGTACGAGCTGATGCGCGACTGCGACACCCTGCTCACGATCGGGTCGTCGTTCCCGTACTCGCAGTTCCTGCCGGAGTTCGGCAAGGCGCGGGGCGTGCAGATCGACCTCGACCCGCACATGGTGGGGATGCGCTACCCGTACGAGGTGAATCTGGTCGGCGACGCGCGCGAGACGCTCCAGCGGCTGATCCCGATGATCGAGTCGGGGCGCGGGCGCGAGTGGTTCGAGACGGTGTGCGACAACGTCAAGGACTGGCGGCAGGTGATGGAGCGCCGGGCGGAGCTGTCGGCCGACCCGGTGAACCCGGAGTACGTGGCCCGCGCCCTGGACCCGCTGCTGCCGGCGAACGCGATCGTCACCTCCGACTCCGGTTCGACCGCCAACTGGTACGCGCGCCATCTGACGATGCGGCCGGGGATGCGGGGTTCGCTGTCCGGGACGCTGGCGACGATGGGCTGCGCGGTGCCGTACGCGATCGGTGCGAAGTTCGCCCATCCGGACCGGCCGGTGGTGGCGCTGGTCGGGGACGGGGCGATGCAGATGAACGGGCTCGCGGAGATGATCACGGCGGCCAAGTACCGGGACGCCTGGGAGGATCCGCGTCTGGTGGTGGGCGTGTGGAACAACCGCGACCTGAACCAGGTGACGTGGGAGCTGCGGGCCATGGGCGGGGCGCCGTCGTTCCTGCCGTCGCAGGAGCTGCCGGACGTCCAGTACGCCGCGTTCGCCCGTTCCCTCGGCCTGACCGGCATCCGGGTGGAGAAGCCGCAGGACGTGGAGGCGGCCTGGCGGGCCGGACTGGAGGCGGACGGCCCGGCGGTGATCGAGTTCCTGACCGATCCGGCGGTGCCGCCGATCCCGCCGCACGCCACCTGGGAGCAGATGGAGGCCACGGCCGCGTCGCTGCTGCGCGGTGACGCGGACCGGGGCTCGGTGCTCAAGCAGGGCATCAAGTCGAAGATGCAGGAGTTTCTGACCCAACGGCCGGAGCAGGGCCCGGACGCGCAGGACTGACCTCGGCGGGGGCGGCGGCCCGGCGGCGGGCGAGCCACAGGCCGGCCGCCGTCGCCGCCGAGGCCGCGCCCAGGACGGCGACCGCGCCGGCCAGGCTGCCGGTGGCGGCGGCGACGCCGATCAGCGCGACGGGGCAGACGAACTCGCCGAGGAGGAACGCCGCCGTCCACAGCCCGGTGCCGCGCCCGCGGTCGGCGTAGTCGAGGCGGGACATCGCCGCCGTGACCAGCGAGGGCAGCAGCACGACCGTGCCCAGGCAGTTGATCACCGCGCCGGCGATCAGCACCGCCGGGTGGGAGGCCATGCCTCCACGAGCGGTGGGGCGGGGGGTGGAGCCGACTGTCCGCCCTGGTCACCGGCCACGCCTAGCCCTCCAGCGATCGAATCTCCGGATCGCCCCCATCCGTCCCGTGGATGCCCGGAAGCACCGTTTCCTCGTAACGCCCCATCGCCAGCATCACGCCGAGCAACAGGAACGGAATGAGCACAGCCAGCAGTGCCATGTGGCCTGTCCTTCCCCGGATCGCCGCGTGGGGGGTGGGGGTGGGATTCCGGCGTCGGGTGTCCGGCTTTCCGGCCCGCAAACCCGGTGTCGGCCTCCCCGGGCTCGGGTACGCGGAGCGCACCCCCGAACATCTGGAGCGAAACATGCAGCGAGGCAGTGACCGGCTGAGCGTCCACCGGGACGAGGAGATGAAGCACGAACTGCAGGGGCTGCTCAGGTCGGGCCATCCCACCCGCAGCGAGGAGTGGCACGACCCCGAGCCCGCCGCCGACGACGACCCGCGCATCGCGGGCGGGCCGGCCATGCCGGGCTCCCTGCCGGAGGTCCGGCTCGAGCTGGGCAGGATCCTCGGCCGCAGCGCGTTTCCGGCCGGGCCGGGCGAGCTGATGGGCGTACTGCGCCGCAAGAACGCGCCGGACGCGCTGATCGAGCCGCTGAAGCGGCTGCCGCGTTCGGCCCGCTACGCCAATGTCCAGGAGCTGGCGCGGGACCTGACCCGCGAGGAGCGCTGAGGAGGCGGCCATGGCCGAGTTCGTGAGGGAAGTGATGACCCCGGGCGTGGTCGCCGTCCGCCCGGACGCGTCGCTGGTGGAGGCCGCGCAGCTGATGCGCACCCAGGACATCGGCGACGTGGTGGTGGCCGACGGCCAGCGCGTCGTCGGCATGCTCACCGACCGTGACATCACCGTGCGGGCGGTGGCCGAGGGGCTGGATCCGCTGACGGTGAGCGCACAGCAGGTGTGCACCCCGGAGCCGCTGGTGGTCCGCCCGGAGGACCCGGTCTCGACGGCGGTGGCGCTGATGCGGGAGAAGGCCATACGGCGGCTGCCGGTGGTCGAGGACGGGCTCCCGGTCGGCGTCGTCACCCTCGGCGACCTGGCGATGGCCCAGGAGCCGGACAGCGCACTCGCCGACATCAGCAGGAAGGGACGGTGAACGACCCCATGCGCATCGCGTTTCTGACCGCACCCGAGGGCGTCGAGCAGGTGGAGCTGACCGACCCGTGGCAGGCGGCGGCCGACGCCGGTCACCGGCCGGTGCTCGTGTCGACGCAGCCGGGCGAGGTCCAGGCGTTCCATCACCTCGACAAGGCGGACACGTTCCCCGTGGACGAGGTGGTCGGCGAGACGTCCGCCGACTCCTTCGACGCCCTGGTGCTCCCCGGCGGCGTCGCCAACCCCGACTTCCTGCGCACCGACGAACAGGCGGTCGGCTTCGTGCGGGACTTCTTCACCCGGGGCAGGCCGGTCGCGGCGATCTGCCACGCCCCGTGGACGCTCGTCGAGGCGGACGTCGTGCGGGGCCGGGTGCTGACCTCCTGGCCCAGTCTGCGCACGGACATCCGCAACGCGGGCGGGACCTGGGTGGACGAGCAGGTCAAGGTCTGCGACCACGGCACGAACAAGCTGGTCACCAGCCGCAAGCCGGACGACCTGAAGGCGTTCTGCGAGACGTTCCTGGAGGTGTTCGCCCAGGAGACGGCGTCGGCGTAGCGGCCGGGCGGACAGCCGCGGGAGGCCGGCCGGGACCGACCCGGCCGGCCTCCCGCGGCTCTGCGACCGTCTACGACCGCCGGGCGCGGCCTCCGCCCGGGCCGCCGCCCGCGTCCCCGGAGCCCCACTTCCCCACCGGCGTCTCCCGCTCGCGCGTCCCGTCCGGCTCCCGCTCTCGCGCCCCGTCGCGGGTGCGGCCCGGGGCGACGAAGCGGTCCGGGTTGCGGCGCAGATACTCGCCCTCCAGCTGCGCCATGCGCTCGTTGTGGGCGCGCAGCGCGTCGTTCGAGCCGTGCAGCAGCGTGTCGTGGCGCGTGCGGTGGATGGTCTCCAGCTCCTTCATGAGCTGCTGGTCGTCCAGCCGGTCGGGTTCGACTCCGGTCATCGTGGTGCCCCGCTCGTCGTGTTCATTCATGCGGTACGGGTACCCGCCCGGCAAGCACTACCCCCGAGCGGCATCCGGGAGGGAGCCATGGATCTCGCGTTCCTGAATCCACTGTACGAACATCCCGGCCCCTGGGCCTCCGTGTACGTCGACCTCTCCCGGCACGCGGAGGACATGGCACACGAGCGGCATCTGACCGCGGAGGCGATGGCTCGGGACCTGCGCGCGCAGGGCGCCGACGAGGCCACCTGCCAAGCCGTCCGCGACGCGCTGGAGGAGCTGCGCCACTCGTCCGAGCCGCACGGCCGGGCCCTGTTCGCCCGCGCGGGTGAAGTGGTCCTCGATCCGTCGCTGACCCGCCCGCCGCAGGGCGGCAGCTGGGCCCAGTGGGCGCCGCTGCCGCGCGTCGCCCCGCTGCTGGACCTGGAGGGCGAGGACACCCTCTGTGTCGTGGCCTACGTCGACCGCAAGGGCGCCGACTTCGAGCTGCGCTCCGCGATCACCAGGGAGCAGGCCGGGTCGGTGACCGGACGCCAGTGGCCGATCCACCGCACGAGCAGCGTCGACTGGTCGGAGCGTCACTTCCAGCTGCGGGTGGAGAACACCTGGGAGCACAACGCGGCGGAGATCGCCGACGCCCTCGCCGTCTGCCAGGAGGAGACGCGGGCCGACCTGCTGATCCTGGTCGGCGAGGACCGCGAGCGGCGGTCGGTGCACGAACGGCTGCCCAAGCGGCTCCACGACCGGGTGGTCGAGGCCCGGCACGGTGCGGGCAGCAGGCTGCTGGACGCCGATGTGGAGGAGGCCCGGGCCGCCCACGCGCGGCAGCTGGCGCAGACGGAGCTGGAGCGGTTCCTGGCCGCGCGGGCGCCGGACGCCGAGGGGCGCGCGGCGGCCGTGGAGGGCGTGCCGGCGCTGGTGGAGGCGGCGCGGGAGCACCGTATCGACGAACTGGTGATCCGACCGGACGGCGCCGACACGCACCGGGAGGTGTGGATCGGCGAGGATCCGGACCAGCTGGCGGTGCGCCGTACGGAACTGAAGATCCTCGGCGAGCAGAACTCCTGGTCGGCCCGCGCGGACGACGCCCTGATCCGCTCCGCGGTGGCCACCGGCGCTCCGGCGATCTCCCTGGCCCCGGCCCTGGAGGGCGAGGAGCACCGGCAGGACCAGGACGTCCCGGTGGGCGGGATGGGCGCGCTGCTGCGCTGGGCCTGACGGCCTGACGGCACCCACCTGACCCGGGGCCGGCCCGCCCCGCCGGGCGTCAGCGCGCCCGTTCCACCCGGCGCTCGTCCCACACCGGCTCGGGCGTCTCGCGGACCCGGCCGTCGCTGCCGAAGACCAGGTAGCGGTCGAAGGAGCGGGCGAACCAGCGGTCGTGGGTGACCGCGAGGACGGTGCCGTCGAAGGCCTCCAGGCCTTCCTGGAGCGCCTCGGCGGAATCGAGGTCGAGGTTGTCGGTCGGCTCGTCGAGCAGCAGGGCGGTGGCGCCCTCCAGCTCCAGCAGGAGGATCTGGAAGCGGGCCTGCTGGCCGCCCGAGAGACGATCGAAGGTCTGTTCGGCCTGGGCGGTCAGCTCGTAGCGGCGCAGCCGGGACGTGGCCGCGCCCCGGTCCTGGGCGTGCTCGCGCCACAGGATGTCGAGCAGCGTGCGGCCGGTCAGCTCCGGGTGGGCGTGGGTCTGCGCGAAGTGGCCGGGCACGACCCGCGCGCCCAGCTTCCACTCCCCCGTGTGGGCGACGTCCTCGCCGGCCAGCAGGCGCAGGAAGTGCGACTTGCCGGAGCCGTTGGAGCCGAGGACGGCGACGCGTTCGCCGTAGAAGACCTCCAGGTCGAAGGGTTTCATGAGGCCGGTCAGCTCGAGGCCGGCGCAGGTGATCGCGCGTACCCCGGTGCGTCCGCCCTTCAGGCGCATGCGGATGTCCTGCTCGCGCGGCGGCTCAGGCGGCGGGCCCGCCTCCTCGAACTTGCGCAGCCGGGTCTGGGCGGCGGCGTACCGGGAGGCCATCTCGTGGCTCACGGCGGCGGCCTGGCGCAGGTTCAGCACCAGCTTCTTCAGCTGGGCGTGCTTCTCGTCCCAGCGCCGGCGCAGTTCCTCGAAGCGGGCGAAGCGCTCGCGCCGGGCCTCGTGGTACGTGGCGAACCCGCCGCCGTGCACCCAGGCGTCGGCCCCGGCCGGGCCGGGCTCCACGGAGACGATCTTCTCGGCGGCGCGGGCGAGGAGTTCCCGGTCGTGGGAGACGAACAGGACGGTCTTGCGGGTCTCCTTCAGCCGCTCCTCCAGCCAGCGCTTGCCGGGCACGTCGAGGTAGTTGTCGGGCTCGTCGAGCAGCAGCACCTCGTCGGTGCCGCGCAGCAGCGCCTCCAGCACGAGCCGCTTCTGCTCACCGCCGGACAGCGTCCGCACCTGCCGCCACTGCGCCTTCTCGTACGGCACCCCGAGCGCGGCCGTGGTGCACATGTCCCACAGCGTCTCCGCCTCGTAGCCGCGTACCTCGGCCCAGTCGGACAGCGCCTGCGCGTACCGGAGCTGGGCGGCCTCGTCGTCCACGGTCATGACGGCGTGCTCGGCGGCGTCGACGGCCCGCGCGGCCTCCCGGATGCGCGGCGGGGCGACGGACACCAGCAGGTCCCGCACCGTCGTCTCGTCCCGCACCGACCCGACGAACTGCCGCATCACGCCGAGGCCGCCGCTGACGGAGACCGTGCCGCCGTGCGGTTTCAGCTCGCCGGAGATCAGCCGCAGCAGGGTCGTCTTGCCGGCGCCGTTGGGCCCGACGAGGGCGACCACGGCGCCCTCGCCCACCCGGAAGGAGACGTCGCCGAGCAGCGTCCTCCCGTCGGGGAGGTGGTACTCGAGGTGCGCGGCTTCCAGATGTCCCATGGGGTGGCATTCTGCGGGCGGGGCCGGTCGCCCGGCAAACGCTTATCCGTGCGGACGAGGGCCGGGGCGGCCCGCGCGGACACCAAACCGCCGTCTCCGGGTATCAGCACTGTCATGAGCCCCGACGTCGACCTCACCCTCCCCGAGCCCGGTCCTCATCTTCTGCGGGACAAGCTCCTCGCCCTGGACAGCCGTCTGTTCGAGTTCGCCGCCGAGCGGCACTGGCCCGCCGCCGGGCCGGTGCTGCCGCGGCTGAGCCGGAGCGCGAACCACGGTGTGCTGTGGTTCGCCGCCGCGGCCGTGATGGCGGCGAGCCGTACCCCTCGGGGCCGACGCGCCGCCGCGCGCGGCCTGGCCTCGCTGGCCCTGGCGTCCGCCACCATCAACACCGTCGGCAAGCGCAGTGTGCGCCGCCCCCGCCCCGTCCTGGACCCCGTGCCGGCCGTGCGGCAGCTCAAGCGGCAGCCCATCACCACGTCGTTCCCCTCCGGCCACTCCGCCTCGGCGGCGGCCTTCGCGGCCGGCGTGGCCATGGAGTCGCCCGCCTGGGGCGCCGCCGTGGCGCCGGTGGCGTTCTCGGTGGCGATGTCCCGCGTCTACACCGGCGTGCACTTCCCGAGCGACGTCCTCGCGGGCGCGGCCCTCGGCGTGGGCGCCGCGTACGTCGTACGGGGTCTCGCGCCCGGCCGGGCCCAGGTGGCGCCGCCGGCCCGGCCGCGGGCGGACGTCCCGGCGCTGCCCGAGGGCGAGGGGCTGGTGATGGTGGCCAACAAGGCGGCGGGCAGCGCCGACCGGGTGCGCGCGGTGCGGGACGCCCTGCCGCGGGCGGAGATCGTGGAGTGCGGGGCGGACGAGGTGGGCGACGCCCTGGAGAAGGCGGCGGCGCGGGCGCGGGTGCTCGGCGTCTGCGGCGGCGACGGCACGGTGAACGCCGCCGCCGGGACCGCCCTGCGGCACGGGCTGCCGCTCGCGGTGCTGCCGGGCGGCACGCTCAACCACTTCGCCTACGACCTCGGCGTGGAGGACGTCCGGTCCTTCGTGCGCGCGGTCGAGCGGGGCGAGGCCGTGCGGGTGGACATGGGCCGGTTCGTCTGCGGCGACAAGCAGGGCGTCTTCGTCAACACCTGCAGCCTCGGCGTCTATCCGGAGCTGGTGCGCGAGCGGGAGCGCTGGGCGGAACGGATCGGCAGCTGGCCCGCGGGCGTGCTGGCGGCGCTGCGGGTGCTGAGCGCGGACCGGCATCCGCTGGAGGTCGAGGTCGGCGGACGCACCCGGCCGTTGTGGCTGCTGTTCGCCGGCAACGGCACCTACCGCCGGATGGGGCTCGCCCCCGCGCGCCGCCTCGACCTGGCCGACGGTCAGCTCGACGTGCGCGTGGTGCACGGCGGCCGTCGCCCGGCGCTGCGGCTGCTGGCCGCCGCCCTCGCCGGCCCGCTCACCCGCTCCCCCGCCCACGCCGCGGTCCAGGTCGCACGGCTGCGGCTGTCCGGCGTGGAGCCGGGCACGCTGCTCGCCCACGACGGAGAAGTCACCGAGGTGGCGGGCGAGGTGACGCTGGAGAAGCTTCCGGAGGCGCTGGTGGTGTACCGGCCGCTGCCTCACGCGCACGTTTGGCCGACGAACCGTCAGTCCGCATAGTGAAAGCATATGTCTCAGCATTCGGCACGCGCGTACCGTGACGATCAGTCGTCACGACGAGAAGGGGTACGGCCATGCCGAAGGCTCGGGAGACCGCCGTCTACACGCACGGACACCACGAATCCGTGCTGCGTTCGCACACCTGGCGCACCGCCGCCAACTCCGCGGCCCATCTCCTGGGCGTGCTGAAACCCGCCATGAAGGTCCTGGACGTCGGCTGCGGGCCCGGCACCATCACCGCCGACCTGGCGGCCCTGGTGCCGGAGGGCCGGGTCACCGGCGTCGACCGGGCGCCGGAGATCCTGGAGCGGGCGCGGGCCGAGGCGGCCGGGCGGGGACTGGTCAACGCGGACTTCGCGGTGGCGGACGTGCACGCCCTCGACTTCCCGGACGACTCCTTCGACGTCGTCCACGCCCACCAGGTGCTCCAGCACGTCGGCGATCCGGTGCAGGCACTGCGCGAGATGAGGCGGGTCACCCGGCCCGGCGGCCACATCGCCGTGCGCGACGCGGACTACGCGGCGATGACCTGGTACCCCGCCTCGCCGGGCCTGGACGACTGGCTGGACCTGTACCGCGAGGTCGCCCGCGCCAACGGCGGCGAGCCGGACGCGGGGCGGCGGCTGAAGGCGTGGGCGCTGGAGGCCGGGCTGACCGACGTCACGGCCACGTCCAGCACCTGGACCTTCTCGACGCCGGACGAGCGGGCGTGGTGGAGCGGGCTGTGGGCGGACCGCACGGTGGAGTCCGCCTACGCCCGCCGCGCCACCGAGGGCGGCCGGGCCGATGCGGCACGGCTGCGGGAGATCGCGGCGGCGTGGCGGGCGTGGGGCGAGTGCGACGACGGCTGGTTCGCGGTCCTGCACGGCGAGATCCTGTGCCGCGAGGACGACGGCCGCTGACTGCCGATTCCGCTCCCGATCCGCGGCTGCGGACCGGTCGTTCCCGGGCACCCTGCCGCCCCGGTCACTCCCGGGGCAGCAGAGGGCCGAGCGGTCCGAGGTCCAGGTTGAGGTCCTCGGGGCGCAGGCCGTAGCGGTCGCGCAGCTCGGCCATCCGGTCCTCCAGCAGCATCAGCGTCAGCCCGATCCGCTCCTCCTGCTCCTCGCTGAGGTCGCCCTGGTCGAAGCGGCGCAGCGCCTGCCGTTCCATGAGCTGGCGCAGCAGTTCCACGACGGTCAGCACCAGCTTGATCAGGTCCCGCTCGACGGTGTCGGGCTCGAACTCCACGCGGCCTCGGCGGGCGGTCACGTCGGATCACCCCACGGCGACGGCACGTTCTCGTTGACGGAGCTGATCAGGGCGTTGAGGTCGATGCGGACCAGGTCGACGTCGGCGATGCGCAGGGTGATGTCGCCGGCGATGACGACACCGCCGGCGAGCAGCCGGTCGAGCAGGTCCACGAGGGCGATCTCACGGCGTTCGACGACGGTCACGGCTTCTCCCCGGCGAACGAGTAGGCCGCCCAGGGGCCGGTCAGCTCGACGCGCAGGCCGGGCACGCCGGCGGGCGACTCGTCCTTCGTCCGGTCCACGATCTCCACGAACTCCTCCGAGCGGGCGCGCGGCACCAGATACGCGGCGTTGAGCACGTTGCGGCCCGCAACGCCGGAGAGCGCAGGGTTCTGCGGCGGGTGCAGCCGGACGTCCTCGGCGTGCTCGGCGAGCGTCCGGTGCAGGCGCTCGGCGAACCGCTCCGCCTGCTGGAGGCCGTCCTCGCTCTCCCGGAGCCGGCGGCTGCGCAGACGCAGGTAGTCGCGCCCCGAGGCGGGCTTCGCCTGCGCCGGGTCCTCGTCCCGCCCGGACGCCGGCTGCTCGGCCGGCGCGGACTCGACGTACACCTTGACGCCCCACTCCACCCGGCCCTCCAGCCGGTCCAGGGTGCGCTGGAAGTCCCGCTCGCGGGCCTCCAGCATCGTCCTGACGCCGCTGTCGTCCCGGAAGACGGTGGCCAGGCGCATCGGCAGCGGTGTGGTGACGGTGGTGAGCGCGTCGATCACGCCCTGGTGGGCGCGGGCGGTCGCGGTGAGCCAGTCCAGGTCCTCCAGATGGGCCCGCAGCGGCTCCTCCGCGAAGTCCCGCTGCGGGACCACGCTGACGACGGCGACCAGGCCGCCGTGGTGCAACAGCCGGGGCGGTTCCCCCGCGACGCCGGTGAGCTGGCACTGCAGCGGCTGCTCGAAGGGGCGGCACACGGCGTAGACGTAGCGCAGTCCGGTCGTCATGGCCTGTCCTCCTCACGCACGTCCAGGACCTCATGGACCTCACGGTCGTGGCCGCTGCGGTCCGGCGACTCCAGGGCCTCCAGGCGGGCCAGCCGCTCCCGCAGCTCGGCGTTCTCCCGGGCCAGCTCGGAGCGGCGGGCCTTGGAGGACAACGCGGGGTCGTCCTCCCACCAGTCGATGCCCATCTCCTTCGCCTTGTCGACGGAGGCGACGATCAGCCGCAGCTTGATGGTGAGCAGTTCGATGTCGAGCAGGTTGATCCGGATGTCACCGGCGATCACCACGCCCTTGTCGAGGACGCGCTCCAGGATGTCTGCGAGGTTCGCGCCGCTGCCGTGACCGTAGGGGTCGGGCAGCCGGCTCGCGGTCGTCATCGACGGCTCCCCGCCTCGGCGTCCTCGTCCTCCGTGTCGTCGGCGCCCTCCTCGTCCACGTACTCGTCGTCCTCGTACTCGGCGTCGGCTTCGGCTTCCTCCGGGGCCTCGGCCTCGGCGTCCGGCTCGGCATCGGCCTCGTCGTCGTACGCGGCCTCCGCGTCGTCCGCCTCGTCCGTCCGGTCCTGCTCCTCATCCTCGTACCGGTCGTCCGCGTCCGCATCCGCGTCCTCGTCCGCGAGCGCGTCCTCGTGGGAACGGACGACCTCGCCGTCGCGGATCTCGCCGCGCCAGCCGTCCTCCGCCTCCCCCTTGAGGGTGATGAAGCGGGCGAAGTTCTTCAGGTCCAGCCGCGCCCGGCGGCCCTGGGCGCGCCAGAGGTTGCCGGTCTTCTCGAAGAGGCCCTGCGGGTAGTACTCGACGACCAGCAGCACCCGGGTGAGGTTCTCGGCGAGCGGGTGGAAGGAGACGACGCCGCGCGTGGTGCCCTTGGCGCCCTCGGAGGACCAGGCGATCCGGTCGTCCGGCACCTGCTCGGTGGTCTTCGCCTTCCAGCTGCGGTTGGACCAGAAGACCTTCGCCTGCCAGTCGGACGTCGTGTCGTCGGCGCGGTTCGCGCTCTTGACGCCCTTGGCGAAGGTGCTGAAGTCCTGGTACTGCGTCCACTGGTCGTAGGCGGTGCGCAGCGGCACGCCGACGTCGATCTGCTCCATGATCACGGTCGGTTTGCGGCCCGACCCCTTCTTGCGGCCGCCCTTGCCGCCGCCGAGGTTCTTCAGGGCGCCGACCACGTTGTCCTTGGCGCGGGAGGCGCCCAGCTCCACGGCGGAGCGCAGCGGGCCCTTGCCCTCGGCGATCTTGCGCCCGCCGTCCCGCGCGAGCCTGGCGAAGCCGGGGCTCTTGCCGTCGGCGATGTCGTTGAGCCTGACCGTGGTCTCGCCGAGCTTGCGGCCGACGCCCGTCAGCATGCGCTGGGCCTGGGCGGCGAGGTACTCCTGCAACTCCGCCTTGACCCGGTCCGCGGCCTCGCTGCGGGCCACGCCGGTGAGGGGGTTCTTGGCGGCTCCGCCTGCCGCGGAGGCCGTCCGTCCCAGGGTCTCCGTCATGCGTCGTCGCCTCCCTTCGGCAGCCGGGCCCTGCTGCCCCTGGCCGCGGCCGTCTTCTTCGCGGGCGCCTTCTTGGCCGCCTTCGCCGTCTTGGCCGCGCGCTGGGCGGGGGCCTTCTTCGCGGCCCTGCCCGCCGACCGCCGGGGGCGCGGCTCGTCCTCCTCGCCGCTCTCGTCGTCGACGCCGTCCCCGGCGTCGTAGGCGTCCTCCGGGCCGTCGTCGGCATCGTCGTCCCGGTCCCGCCGCGCCGGGCCGCCGGTCAGCTGCTCGCGCACCTGGGCGGTACGGCCGTGCAGCCGGTCGGCGAGTCCGTCGAGCTGCCGTTCGACCATCGCGCCGGACGCCGCCTTGCCCATGCCGCGCAGGTCCTGGCGCAGCTGGTCGCCGATCTCCTTGAACTGCGGGTTGTTCCGCAGCTGTTCGGCGACGAGCCCGGTCACCGCCCGCGGAGTCAGGTTCAACCGCTTGCCGGCCACGAGGCCGCCGACGGCGACCGCCAGTTTCAGTTTCCTCGTCCGTCCGAGGACGTATCCGGCCCCTATGGCGAGGCCCAGTCCCACTCGGTTCATGGTGTCGTCCACTTGCCCGTTCCCGCGCTGTCGTCGCGCGCCGCCGTTTCCAGCCGGTCCAGGAGGTCGTCCTCCTGCCGGTCGAACTCCTCCTCGGTGATCTCCCCGGCCTCCAGCCGCTTCTCCAGGCGGGCCAGTTCGGCCCGGATGGTGGCCGGGTCGTAGTAGATCCGCTCGGCCTCCTGGAGCACCTGCCCGATGACCCAGGCGCTGCCGCGCACCGGTGCGAACGGCAGCAGCAGCACCTCCGAGATCAGTCCCATGGGCTCAGCCGGCGCCGGTGTCCGCGCCGGCCGTCGCGGCGCCCGCCGGCTCGCCCGGGCCAGGCTCGACGAAGCTGTACGGCGGCAGCGGGCCGTTCACCCGGATCTCCAGGTGCGGCAGGTCCTGACGGGCCCGTTCGACGGCCGCCAGGAACTCCTCGGCGGTCTTCCGGTCGACCAGGAAGGACACGTTGGCCAGCCAGCCGGTGGACTCGGGGCCCACGCCGACGGCCGCGGCGGCCGGCTCCAGGGTGCGGCGCAGCGCGAGGCCGTCGTCGGCCTCCTTCACCTTGACGGCGGAGGCGACCAGCTCGCCGAGCCGGATCTTGTCCTCGTAACTGCCGCCGCCCGCCTGCCGGTTGGCCTCGGCGAGCGCCCGGATCTCGGCGTTCTCGGCCATGACGTGGTGCAGGACGGCCTCTTCGACGTGGTTGGCCTTGATGTTGTACTCGACGCGGCCCTCCAGCTCGCGCAGCCGCTCCTGGTAGTGCTCGGCCCGCTCGGCGAGGACCCCGGTGACCGCGGCGTCGTCGGGGGCGACGCTGCCGAACCGCATGGGCAGCACGCAGCCGGCCGATCCGGCCTCGGCGAGCACGGTCTGATGGGCGAGCAGGTCCTTGCGCTTGGGGCGCAGGCCTTCGGGGGCGTCGCTGACGATCGCCGCGAGGTCGCCCTCGCGCAGGATGCGCACCGGCCGGGGCGGGTCGCCGACGCCGCCCATGCCGTCGGGGAGCGCGGGGTGCGAACCGGCGGTGATGCCGTAGACGTAGGTGCTCACTCCTGCTCCTCCTTCCGGCGCGCGGCCGCGGTCTTGCGGGCCCGCGGGCGCTCCTCCTCCTGGCCCTCGTCACGGGCCTGCTTGAAGGCGTCCGAGATGGTCTGCGCGGCGCCGGACAGGGCGCCCTTGGACTTGCCGCGCGCGCCGCTCTCGGTGATCTGGCCGACGACGTCGGGCAGTCCGGGGCTCTTGCGCGGACCGGCCTCGAGGTCGAGGCGGTTGCAGGCCTCCGCGAAGCGCAGATAGGTGTCGACGCTGGCGACGACGACGCGTACGTCGATCTTCAGGATCTCGATCCCGACCAGGGACACGCGCACGAATGCGTCGATGACGAGCCCCCTGTCCAGTACAAGCTCAAGCACGTCGTAGAGGCCGCTGCTGCCGCCTCCGCCTCCGGTCTGCTGTGCCGGTACAACGGTCATTCCGGCTCTGCCTCCTCGGTTGGGTCCCGATGGTGTGATCGGTGATGGGATGTGTCGGTATGTGGTGATAGGGGATGCACCGATGCGACGGTGCGTCGGATCGCGGGCCGTTGCGCGCCGATGCGCGCCGCGGTTCTAGCGGCCGCCGCTGCGGTCGGCCCGGCCGCGTTCGTAGCGCTTGACGCGCCGGTAGCCCGTGAGCTGCCCCTGCGGGTCGAGTTCGACCCGGTAACTGGCCATCAGGCTCATCGTGTCGGGCACCCGGGCCAGTTCGAGCACCTCGACGTCGAGTGCCCAGCCGTCCTCGGTCTGTTCGAAGGACGACACGGACTCGGCGGTCATCCCGGTCAGCTCCTCCAGTTGTGCCCGCGCCTGGCGCAGCACTTCCATGGGGCCGGGCCGGTCCCGGGCACCGTCCTGGTGCTGTGAGGACTGTGAACTCTGCGAAGCCTGCGGCTCCTGTGCGGTCTCGGATTCGGATGTGCTGTTCGTGTTCGACATGGCCACCTCACGCATCGGGTGGCCGCAAGAGCGTTCGCCAAACCTCCGCGAACGCTCCGCATCCGCATCCGCGTTCTCACACGCTCAGCGCACGACGCCCTGCTCCACCAGGAGTCGTACGGCGGCGGCGACGGACTCGGCGTCGATGCCGGCCGCGTGCAGCTGCTCCTCGGGCGAGGCCGAGCCCGGCATCGTGCGGACCGCGAGCCGCACCAGGCGGGGCGTGGGGCGGCCGTCGAGGAAGGCGTCGAGGACGGCGTCGCCGAGGCCGCCCTCCTCCCGGTGGTCCTCGACGGTGATCAGGCAGCCGGTGTCCTCGGCGGCCCGGCGCAGCGTGAGCCGGTCGACGGGCTTGACCGAGTACAGGTCGACGACCCTGGCCCGGATGCCCTCGCGGTCCAGCGCGTCTGCGGCGGTCAGCGCCTCGGGCACGGTGACGCCCGCGGCGACCAGCGTCACCCGGTCCTCGTCGGAGGAGCGCAGGACCTTGCTGCCGCCCACCGGGAAGTCCTCGTCGGGCCCGTAGATCACCGGGGCCGCGCCGCGCGAGGTGCGCAGATAGCGGATGCCGTCGAGGCCGGCCATGGCGGCGACGAGCTTGGCGGTCTGGTTGGCGTCGCACGGGTACAGCACGGTCGAGCCGTGCACGGCGCGGAACATGGCCAGGTCCTCCAGGCCCATCTGGGAGGGCCCGTCCTGGCCGATGGCGACGCCCGCGTGCGAGCCGACCAGGTTGACGCCGACACCGCTGATGGACGCCATGCGCACGAAGTCGTACGCCCGGGTGAGGAAGGCGGCGAAGGTGGAGGCGTACGGCACCCAGCCGCGCGTCGCCAGGCCCACGGCCGCGGCGACCAGTTGCTGCTCGGCGATGTAGCACTCGAAGTAGCGCTCGGGGTGTTCCTTGGCGAAGAACTCGGCGCGGGTGGAGTCGCTCACCTCGCCGTCGAGGGCGACGACGTCGCCGCGCCCGGCGCCGAGGGCGGCGAGCGCCTTGCCGTAGGCGTCGCGGGTGGCGACTCCCTTCTCGGCGCCCTTGTCCCAGCGGGGCAGCCGGATGTCGCCGGTGGGCACGGAGTGCAGGGCCCTGGTCTCGGGCGGTTCGTGCACCTGGACGCGCAGGTCGCGGGGGCCGCCGAGTTCGGCGACGGCGTCCTCGGCCTCGGGCAGCGGCTTGCCGTGCAGGCCCTCGCGGTCCTGGACGGCCTCGACGCCCTTGCCCTTGAGGGTGCGGGCGAGGATGGCGGTGGGCTGGCCCTTGGTGGAGATCGCCTCGCCGTAGGCGCGGTCGACGGCGTCGACGTCGTGGCCGTCGACCTCGACGGTGTGCCAGCCGAAGGCCTGGAAGCGGCGGGCGTAGGCGTCGAGGTCGTGGCCGTGCCGGGTGGGGCCGCGCTGCCCGAGCCGGTTGACGTCGACGATCGCGGTGAGGTTGTCGAGGTGCTCGTACGCGGCGTGCTCGGCGGCCTCCCACACGGAGCCCTCGGCGAGTTCGCTGTCGCCGCACAGCACCCACACCCGGTAGTCGGCGCGCTCCAGCCGTTTCCCGGCGAGCGCGATGCCGACGCCGACGGGCAGTCCCTGGCCGAGCGACCCGGTGGCCGTCTCGACCCACGGCAGCCGCTGCGGGGTGGGGTGTCCTTCGAGGCGGCTGCCCAGCTTGCGGAAGGTGAGCAGTTCCTCGTCGTCGATGACGCCGGCCGCCTTGTACGCGGAGTACAGCAGCGGGGAGGCGTGGCCCTTGGACAGGACGAAGCGGTCGTTGGCCGGGTGGGCGGGGCGTTCGAAGTCGTAGCGCAGGTGGTGGGCGAGGAGGACGGCCATCAGATCGGCGGCGGACATCGAGGACGTCGGGTGCCCCGAGCCGGCGGCGGCGGAGGCCCGGACGCTGTCCACGCGCAACTGCTGTCCCAGTTCGGCGAGTTCCCGGGTGTTCATCGGTCTCCTTCGGCGGGGGTGTCGGGCCGGTCGGCGGGCGGGTCCGTGCGCTTGACGGGTCCGGGGGTTGGATGGTCCCCGCCGGGCCGGCCGGGTGCGGGTTCGGCGGGGGGCCTTCCCGCAGAGGCGCCGTTCGGCACGCGTGCCAGTTCCGGCGACGAGGTGTCCAGCGGCACCGACCAGGACCGTACGAGGCCCAACTGCACGGCCTGGCGCGGCAGTACGGCGTCCAGCAGCCAGTCGGCGGCGACCCGGACCCGGTTGCCGGGCATGGCGGCGAGGTGGTAGCCGCGCGTCACGGCGCCGGCGACCGGTCCGGCCAGCGGCACCCCGAGCGGGTTGGCCGCGGCCTTCACGCCGCCGAGGTCCACGACGAACCCCATGTCACGGTGGCGGTAGGCCTTGCGCTCGCCGACGCCGAGGGAGGCGGCGACGTTCCGCGCGCAGAGCCTGCCCTGCCGCCAGGCGTGCTGGGCGGTCATGGGCGTGTACTGGCCGGGCTGCTCCAGGTCGGGCACGGCCGCGGCGTCGCCGCAGGCGAACACCTCCGGGCGGCCCGGCACTTGCAGGTGCGGGTCGACCAGCAGGCGTCCGCGTTCCAGGGGCAGGCCGAGGGACTGTGCGAGCGGGTCGGGCCGTACGCCCACGCACCACACGAGGGTGCGGGTCTCCACGAACTCGCCGTCGGTCAGCAGCACGCCGTCGTGCGTGGCCTCCTTCACGGAGGTGCCCATGCGCACGTCGACGCCGCGCTCGCGCAGCACCCGGTCGGCGGTCTCCGACAGACGTTCGTCCATCTCGGGCAGGACGCGGGGGGCGACGTCCAGCAGCATCCAGCGCGGGCGCATGCCCTCGCGCAGGGGGTGCCTGCGGACCTGGGAGTCGGTGAACAGCTGGCCGTGCGCTGCCACCTCGGTGCCGGTGTAGCCGGCGCCGACGACGACGAACGTGCAGCGGGCCGCGCACTTCTCGCGGTCCTCTGCCGCCGCCGCCAGCTCCACCTGCCGGGTGACGTGGTCGCGCAGGTAGAGCGCCTCGGGCAGGCCGCGGAAGCCGTGCGCGTGCTCGGCTACGCCGGGGATGGGCAGCAGCTTGTTGACGCTGCCCGCGGCGAGGACGAGGCGGTCGTACTCCAGCGTGCCCGGGTCGCCCTCGGGGCCGGTGTAGTGCACGGTGCGGGCGTCGAGGTCGATCGAGTCGGCCTCGCCGAGGACGAGGCGTACGTGCGGGAGGGTGCCGGAGAGGGACACGGTGACGCGGCGCGGCTCCAGGATTCCGGCGGCGACCTGGGGAAGCAGGGGCAGGTACAGGAAGTAGTCGGTCGGGTTGAGCAGGGTGATGTCGGCCTTGCCCCGGGACATCCGCGACAGCTCGCGGGCCGTGCGGTATCCGGCGAAGCCGGCTCCGACGATCACGATGCGGGGTCGACTCACGGTTCGCCTCCGGCGGTCGTCTCGTACGAGGTGTTCCGCGTTTCCCCTGCCGGGGGTGGCAAACGTTTCCCCTGCCGGGGCTGGTTCGGGGGTGGGGTGCGGCGCAGTGGGGGTGTTTGCGCAGTTCCCCGCGCCTGCGAAAGCTGCGGACGCCGGGGATCCGTCGCGACTTGCAGCTGCGGGCCGGCGGGGGTTTCTCGCGCAGTTCCCGCGCCCCCGGGGGCGTCGCGGTCCCCCGGCGTGTTCAGGAACGGGGGGTGTCCGGAGGGAAGGGCGGCATCGGCGGGTAGGAACGGGTGTCCGGCGCGGCGGGCGTCGTCGGCCGGGCGGCGTTGCGGAGCGCGTACGCGGCCGCCGCCAGGATCGCCGCCGTGATCAGGGCCGCCGCCCAGCCCGGCAGGGCAAGGGCGAGGGCGAGGCCCACGGCCAGCGCCACCGCCGCGCCCGCGTAGAGGGCGAGCGCGCCGGACGCCGCGTACAGGGACGCCCTGCGGCGCTGCTTGCGCGTCTGCCGGCGCAGTTCGTCGCGGACCGTCTCCCGCGCCACCTGGGCCAGCTCGTCGGCCAGGCCCTTGTCGATGTGCTCCAGATGTTCGAGGCGTTTCATCCGGTGCGGGTACCCGGCCGCACGCCCGGAACACCGGGGATCAGCCGGACGCCCGCATCTCGGTGGTGAGCGCCCACCGTTCGTGGTCGCGCCAGGCGCCGTCGATGAACAGCATCTTCGGGGAGAACCCCTCCAGGCGGAAGCCGCAGGCGCGGGCCAGGGCGATGGACGCCGTGTTGCCGGGCTGGACGTTGATCTCCAGGCGGTGCAGCCGCAGCGGACCGAACGCGTAGTCGATGACCAGGTCGAGTCCCTCGCGCATCAGCCCCCGCCCGGCCGCGTGCGCGAACGCCCCGTAACCGAGAGCACCGCTCTGGAACGCCCCGGCGACGATGTTGTTGATGTTGATGAACCCGGCGATGGCGTGCGGCTCCCGCTCACTCCCGCCGCCCCGCTCCCCCGCCTCGCCCCGCGCTCCCTTCCCGTCCTTCTCACCGTTCTCGCCCTTCCCGCCCTTCTCGCACACGAGGAAGCCGGCCTTCGTCGGGTCGTCGATCAGCCGGCCGGCGTAGCGGGAGTAGGCCGAGGGGGTGTCCGGCGGGAACAGCCACGGGTGGTGCAGGTCCTTGCTCTCCCGGACGCGGGCCAGGAACTCGGGGCCGTCGTCGAAGGTGAAGGCGCGTATGCCCACGCGGGGGCCCTCGGCGAGGTAGCGGGATGCGATGTGCGGCACCCCGCCACCTTACGACGCTCAAGCCAGGGCGGGCTCGTCGAGGACCAACGTCCCGGCCCCGGCGTCCAGTTCGGCGCTCACCCCGAAGGGCATGGTCAGCGCCCCCTCGCCGTGTCCGAAGCCGAACTCCTCGGCGACGGGCACGCCGAGGCCGCCGAGCCGGTCGGCGAACATGGCCCGGACCCGGTCGTGGGGATCGCAGCCCTCCCAGGACCCGAGCAGGATCCCGCGCACGCCGTCGAGCCATCCCGCGCGCAGGAGCTGGGTGAGATACCGGTCCAGGCGGTACGTCTCCTCCCCCACGTCCTCCAGGCAGAGCAGGCCGCCGGCCGCGGAGGAGCGGGCGTGCGGGGTGCCGAGTTCGGCGGCCAGCAGGCTCAGACAGCCGCCGAGCAGGACGCCGCGCGCCCGGCCGGGGACGAGGGCCCGGCCGTCGGAGGCGATGGTGCGGACCGTCTCCGGGGCGAACAGCGTGGCCCTGAGATGGTCCTGGGCGCGGGCGTTCTTGAGGAAGTCGACGCCCGCCGCCATCGGCCCGTGCAGGGTGACCAGGCCGAGCCGGGTGGCGAACGCCTCGTGCAGGGCGGTGATGTCGCTGAAGCCGACGAACACCTTCGGTCCGGCCGCGCGCATGGCCTCCCAGTCCAGGAGGTCGGCCATGCGCTGGACGCCGTAGCCGCCGCGGGCGCACAGCACGGCGTCCACGGCCGGGTCGCACCAGGCGGCCTGGAGATCGGCGGCCCGGTCGGCGTCCGCGCCGGCCAGGTAGTCGAACTCGGGGTGCCGGTCGAGGACATGCGGCGCGACGACGGGGTCGAGGTCCCAGCCGCGCAGCACGTCGAGCCCGGCCTGCAGGCGCTCCTCCGGCACCGGGCCGCTGGGCGCGACCACGGCGACGCGGGCGCCGGGGGCCAGCCGGGCGGGGCGGACGAGTTCCCTCACGTGGTCAGCTCCAGTCTCGGCACACCCGGCGGGTTGAACCCGAACACCTGCGCGTACAGGGAGAGTTCGGCCTCCAGTGTGCGGATCATCGTGTCGGCCCGCCGGAAGCCGTGGCCCTCGCCCTCGAAGGCGAGGTAGGCGTGCGGCACCCCGCGCCCCGCCATCTTGGCGAGGAACCGTTCGCACTGCGTGGGCGGGCAGATCACGTCGTCCAGTCCCTGGAGCAGCAGGAACGGCGCGGTGATCCGGTCGGCGTGCTCGGCCGGCGAGCGCTCGGCGTACCGTTCGGGCACCTGGGCGAGCGGGCCGACCAGGCTCTCCAGGTACTGCGACTCGAAGTCGTGGGTCTCGCCGGTCGCCCAGCCGGTGAGGTCGAGGATCGGGTAGATGATCGTGCCGCAGGCGTAGACGTCGGTCGTGGCGAGGGAGGCCGCCGCGGTCCAGCCGCCCGCGCTGCCTCCCCGCACGGCGAGCCGGTCCGGGTCGGCGCCGCCCTCGTCGGCGAGGGCGCGGGCGACGGCCGCGCAGTCCTCGACGTCGACCACGCCCCACTGCTCGCGCAGCCGGTCGCGGTACTCCCGGCCGTAGCCGGTGGAGCCGCCGTAGTTGACCTCGGCGACGCCGATGCCGCGGGAGGTGAAGTAGGCGATGGACAGGTCCAGCACCAGCGGCGAGCGGCCGGTCGGACCGCCGTGCGCCCAGACGACGTACGGCGGCAGCTCGGAGGCGGGCGCTGCGCAGCCGGGGTGGTGGGGCGGGTACACGTGGGCGTGGATGTCGCGGCCGTCGGGTCCGGTGAAGGTGCGGATCTGCGGCTGGGGGTAGTACGCCGGATCGACGGCGTCGTGGTGCTCGGCGCCGATGACGCGGGCGTGGCCGGTCCGCGTGTCCAGTTCCACGACCTCGTAGGCGCTGCGCGGGCCGGCGCCGACGGCGACGACGCGCTCTCCGTGGGCGGCGAGGGTGGGCGCGAACTCGGTCCAGGGGCCGGCCGCGTCGACGACCTCGCCGGTCTCGGGGTCGAGGACGCCGAGGGCGGTGGCGCCGCGTCCGTGCACGACGGCGACGAGGCCGCTGTCCAGCGGGGCGAACCAGCGCTGGCCCACCTTCCACAGCGGTCCGCCGAACTCCTCCTCGCGAGGGCACAGGGGCACGCCGTCGCGGTAGAGGTTCCACCAGCCGGTGCGGTCGCTCGCGTACAGCAGGGCGCCGTCGGGGGCGAAGTCGGCCTGGGCGATGGACTCCTCGGGGCCGCCGGCGAGCGTGCGGGGCGACTCCAGGACGCCGTCCGGCGTGACGTCGGCGACGATCAGCTCCGTGCCGTCCCAGGGCATCCGCGGATGGTCCCAGGCGAGCCACGCCGCGCGCCGCCCGTCCGGGGACAGGCGCGGTCCGGTGACGAACCGGTGCCGGGCGGGAGCGAGTTCGCGCACGGCGGCGCGGTCGTCGGCGGCGGAGCCGTCCAGCGGCACCGCGACGGGCACGCGGCGCACGTCGCTCGGGCCGTCGCCGGTGAACTCCTCCAGCACGCACCACACTTCGCCGCGCTCCAACACCAACCGCGGGTCCGCCCAGCGCAGTCCGCCGCCGACGGACAACAGCGGGGTGAGCGGACGCGGCTCGCTTCCCGGCTCCCAGCGGTACAGGCGCTGGTCGGTGAAGTGGGCGAACACCAGAAGCGGCCGGCCGTCCGCCTCGGCGCCGGCCCAGGGCAGGCCGCCGTATTCGATGACCCGGCTGCGCACGTTCCACGGCGCGGGCAGCACCGACTCCTCGGTGCCGTCGGCGTGCCGGCGCACGAGGGTGCGCCGGCCGCCCTCGGCAGGGCGCGGCTCGGTCCACCAGACCTCGTCGCCGACGAAGCCGACGTACTCGGGGTGTCCGTCGTGCGCGGCGGCGAGGGCCGCGTCGACGGGCGAGGGCCACGAGCCGTACGCCAGGGTCTGCATGGTCTCCCCCATCGGTCAGGCGCTTCGCAGGAAGCGGTCGAGGACACGGACGCCGAAGTGCAGCGCCTCCACGGGGACGCGTTCGTCGACCCCGTGGAAGAGCGCCTGGTAGTCGAAGCCCTCGGGGAGCTTCAGCGGCGCGAAGCCGTAGCCGGTGATGCCGAGCCGGGAGAACTGCTTGGCGTCGGTGCCGCCCGACATGCAGTACGGCACGACGTGCCCCTCGGGCGCGAACTCCTCGACGGCCGCCCGCATCCGCGCGAACGTCGGCGCGTCCACGGGCGCCTCCAGGGCGACCTCGCGGTGGTGGAACTCCCAGTCGACGTCCGGCCCGGTGAGCCGGTCCATGGTGGCCCGGAACTCCTCCTCGGCGCCGGCGAGGAAGCGTCCGTCGACATGGGCGACGGCCTCGCCGGGGATGACGTTGACCTTGTAGCCGGCGTTCAGCATGGTCGGGTTGGCGCTGTTGCGGACGGTCGCCTCGACCAGCTGGGCGGCCGGGCCGAGCTTCTCCAGCAGCCGGTCGACGTCCCGCAGGTCGGTGTCGATGCCGTACAGCGCGGCCAGCTCGGTGAGCGCGGCGCGCACGGTCGGCGTGAGCCGCAGCGGCCACTCGTACTCGCCGATGCGGGTGATCGCGGCCGACAGGCGGGTCACCGCGTTGTCCCGGTTGACCTTGGAGCCGTGCCCGGCGCGGCCCCGCGCGGTCAGCTTCATCCAGCCCGTGCCGCGCTCGCCGGCGGCGATGGGGTAGATGTGGCGGCCGGAGCCGTCGTGGAAGGTGAACGCGCCGGACTCGCTGACGCCCTCGGTGCAGCCCTCGAACAGGCCGGGGTGCCGGTCGGCGAGGAAGCCGGAGCCGTCGACGGCGCTGTCCTCCTCGTCGGCGGTGAACGCGATCACCACGTCCCGCCGGGGCCGGACGCCCTCGCGGGCCCAGGCGCGGACGACCGCGAGGATCATCGCGTCCATGTTCTTCATGTCGACGGCGCCCCGGCCCCAGACGACGCCGTCGCGGATCTCCCCGGAGAAGGGGTGCACGCTCCAGTCGGCCGCCCGGGCGGGCACCACGTCGAGGTGCCCGTGCACGAGGAGGGCGTCCGCGGACGGGTCGGTCCCCTCGATGCGGGCGACGACGTTGGTGCGGCCCTCGGTGCGCTCCAGCAGCACCGGCTCCAGGCCCGCCTCGGCCAGCCGTGCCGCCGCGTACTCGGCGGCGGGCCGCTCCCGGCAGTCGCCGCCGCCCCGGTTGGTGGTGTCGATGCGGATGAGGTCGGAGGTGAACTCGACGACCTCGTCCAGTGCGCGCTGGTCAGCCATACTGCTCCTCCACGGCGGCCGAGACGACGGTGGTGACCGCCTTGAAGGTGCGGATCCCCTCGAACATGGTGGCACTGGTGTACGCCACCTTGCGCTCGCCGACGCGTGCGACGCCCGGCACGACGGTGGCCGCCATGGCGAGGTGCTCGGCGTCGAACTCGACGGCGACGGTGTGCGGGCCGGCCTGCACGGGCTCGTGCCGCACGGCCAGGGCGGCGGCCTCCTTGGCGGCCGCCCGGATGTCGGCGGCGGTCCGGGCCGGCGTACGGCACACGGCGGCGTACCGCGAGACGTGGTCCTTGACGGCGACCTTCCGCGCCTCGGGGGCATAGCCGAGCGCGTCCTCGCAGGCCACGTCGTCCCCGGTGACCAGGACCACGGGCACCCCGTACTCGGCGACGACGTGCGCGTTCAGCAGGCCCTCGCTGGCCCGTACGTCGTCCAGCCAGACGCCGGTGATGGAGTTGGCGAGGTAGGTGTGGGCGAGGACGCCCTCGGCGCCGGCGCCGGCGTGGTAGCCGACGAAGGCGATGCCGTCGACGTCGCCGTGCTGCACGCCCTCGACCATCGACAGCGACTTGTGCCGTCCGGTGAGCATCTCCACGCGCTCGTCCAGCCGCTCCAGCAGCAGGTTGCGCATGGTCCAGTGCGCCTCGTTGACGACGACCTCGTCGGCGCCGCCGTCGAAGAAGCCCAGGGCCGCCGCGTTGACGTCGGAGGTGAACATGGAGCGGCACCGCTCCCACTGCGGTGTCCCGGGCAGGACGTCGGCCGGCCAGGTGACACCGGTGGCGCCCTCCATGTCGGCGCTGATGAGGATCTTCATGGTGCGCCACGTTACGCGCCGGGGCGCGAACAGGCCATGAGGGGTGTGCCGGGCCGGGCACGGGGGAATGCGGGGGCCCGGCACACCCGGTCGGGGGGACCGGCTACGGGGTCAGACCAGCGGCCGGTAGTCGAGGTTCGGGAAGTAGTCCTCGCGGGTGCCGGTGCGGCGCACGTCCCAGGTGGCGCAGTGCAGGGAGCCGCCGTACTCGAAGACGTGCCGGAACGGGACGGTGAAGACCTCGAAGTCGTACTTGGCGAGCAGTTCCTGCAGCGGCTTCTCCTGCTCCTCCACGATCACCTTGGTCGGGGAGATGCTGAGCACGTTCATCGACAGCCACTTGGAGGACTGGCAGTACTTCGGCATCTCGTCGTTGGTGAGCACCGGCTGGGGGGCCTCGACCAGCTCCCAGTCGTTGGCGTAGAACATCTTCTCCTCGCCCTCGCGCAGCGGCCGCTCGGGGTTGGTGAGGATGAGGCCGGGGCGCAGCGGGACGAAGGTGCAGTCGATGTGCGAGGGGAAGAAGTCCAGCGGGAAGTGGACCGTGTGGACGCGGAAGCCGCGCGGCTCCAGGTGCTGCTTGAGCCAGCGGATGCCGGCCCGGTTGGTGGTCATCGACTCCTGGACGAGGATGTCGCGGCCGAGCCGGCTCATGTCGGCGGCGTCGAAGACGACCTCGTCCTGGTTGATGCAGAACTCGAAGGAGTGCATCTCGGCGTGGCGCTTCTCCAGCGGCCAGTCCCAGAACTCCTCGCGGTACATGTCGTCGGCCATGGACGGCTTGGGCGCGGTGGTCCACAGCACGCGCGGGTCGGCGTTCCAGTACTCGTAGACCAGCTTGCGGTAGGGCTGGTACTCGAAGTAGCGGGCGCGGCGCGACATGGTCGCCTCGATGATCTCGTTGCCCATGGTGATCATCACGTCGCGCGGGCAGACCGCGCAGTACTGGTTGGGCACCTCGAAGTCGGGGGTGACGACCGGGCGGGAGAAGTCGTGCGGCTGGGGGCGGCGCACGGTGACGCCCTGGGACTCCAGCAGGGCGGCGAGACCCGCGAGTTCCGCGTTGGCGAGGTCGATGGCGTCCTGGGACTTGGGGCCGGTCGGGAAGGGCTCGCCGGGGGCGTTGCGGACGGCGGGCCGGCTGCCGGGTTCGACCGGCTCGAAGTTGGCGTTGTCGGCGGAGCCGACGACCATCTCCTCCAGCGGGTCCCATTCGTTCCAGGAGTTGACGACGACGGAGTCGGTGTTCATGTCTGCGGCCACCTGTCCTTGTGGAGGTGCGGGGGTGCGGGGTGAGGCGGTTCGTGGGGGGTGGGGGTACGGGGGTACCGGCGGCGGGGTGTGCGGTTACGCGGCGTCCGTGGCGGCGACGAGGCTCGCCGGGCGCATGTCGGTCCAGTTCTGCTCGATGTGGTCGAGGCAGGTCTGCCGGTCGCTGTCGGCCACGACGACGTCCCAGCCGGGCGGGACCAGGGCGAAGGCGGGCCACAGGCAGTACTGGCGCTCGGCGTTGACGAGCACGTGGAAGGTGCCGTCCTCGTTGTCGAACGGGTTGGTCATGTCGTTTCCCAGCTCTCTTTCCAGGAGTTCGTCGGCGGTGGCGCGCCGATCCACGGGGGTCAGGTGAGTTCGCCGGCGAGGGCGCGGGCCGTGCGGCACCGGAAGACGGTGCCCACGTCGAGGCTGCGGCCGAGGTCGGCCTCGATCCGGCCGGCGAGGCGCAGCGCGGTCAGCGAGTCGCAGCCGAGGGCGAAGACGTCGTCGTCGGCGTCGACGTAGGTCCGCTCCAGGACCTCCGCGATCAGCTCGCACAGCCGCTGTTCGACGGGTCCGGCGGCGGCGCCGGGCGCGGGCGGGCCGGTGAGCAGCCGCCCGGTCGGCTCGCCGAGCGCCGTCGGCAGCGTGGTGAGCAGTTCGAGCAGGTCGGCGGCGGTCCGCCGGCCGGCGTCGGCGTCGAGCAGGTCGGGGCGGTGGCCGACGACCAGCCGGAGCCGGTCGCCGGGTGCGGCCATCAGCTTCAGCGGATAGTGGTAGGGGTCGTGCCCCGTGAAACCCACCAGGCGCAGCCCGTCGTCGGGGCTCGGCAGGGTCTGCGCCGTGGGGTAGTTCTCGAAGACGACGCAGGTGTCGAACAGCGGGCCCCTGCCCACCGCGCGCTGGAGGTCGGCCAGGGCGAGGTGGTGGTACGGCAGCAGCTCGGCCTGTTCGCCCTGGAGCCGGCGCAGCAGGCCTGCCACCGTCTCCGCGGGGTCCAGGCGCACCCGGACCGGCACGGTGTTGATGAACAGGCCGACCATCTCGTCCACGTCCGGCAGATCGGCCTCGCGGCTGGAGACGACGGCGCCGAAGGTGATGTCCCGCTGCCCGGTGCGCCGGTGCAGGCACAGTGCCCACGCCACCCGGACCAGGGTGTTGAGGGTGACGCCGTGGGCGCGCGCCGCGTCGAGCAGGGCCGCGGTGGCGGCCTCGGACAGCTCGACCGTGGTCGTCTCGGGCAGGGCGCGCACCCGCGCGGTGTCCCGGCCGGGGCACACCAGCGTGGGCTCCTCCAGTCCGGCCAGCGCCTCGGTCCAGGCGGCCCGCGCCTCGTCCCGGTCCTGGGCGGCGAGCCACTGGAGGTAGTCGGGGTAGTGGCCGGGGACGGGCAGTCCGCGGTCGTCGCCGTCCTGGTCGAACAGGGCGAGCAGGTCCCGCAGCACCAGGGAGGTGGTCCAGCCGTCGACGAGCATGTGGTGCATGCTCAGCACCACCTCGTGCCGGTCCTCGGCGAGCGCCAGCACGGTGCAGCGCATCAGCGGCGGCCGGGCGGGGTCGAAGCGGCGGCGCCGGTCGGCCTCCAGCAGCTCCGTCCGCCGCGCGTCGCGTCCGGCCGGGTCGAGCGCGGTGAGGTCGTGGGTCTGCCACGGCATGGCGACCCGCTCGGGGACGGCCTGCACGGGCTCGCCCGACCGGCGCTGGAGGAACGCCGCGCGCAGCATCGGGTGGCGCTCCAGCAGGGCGTCGCAGGCGGCCCGGAACCGGTCGGTGTCGAGCGGGCCGCTGGTCTCCAGGGCGATCTGCACGTTGTGGACGTCGAGGTCGCCGCTGTCGTAGCGGGCGTGGAAGAGCAGCCCCTCCTGCGTCGGGGTCATCGGCAGCAGCCGCTCGACCGGCGTGCCGATCCGGGCGGCGAGCCGGGCCCGCTCCTCGGCCTCCTCGCGCTCGGCGCGCTCGGGCCGGGCGGTGCCGTAGGCCACCAGCGCGCGCAGCGCCGCGAACCACAGCTCGGCCAGCCGGCCGGCCTCCGCGTCGGACAGCAGCCGCCGGGCCCACAGCCACTGGGCGACGAGCCGGGGCCCGGCCGCGCCGCCGGCTCCGGCAGGTCCATCCTCGACTGCCGCGTTGACCTCGACGACATGGGTGAGCGGCATCCGCGGGTCCGCGCCGAGCGGCAGCGCGTCCGCCTCGGGCGCGACGCCCCAGTCGGCCTCCGCCTGCTCGGAACGGTCCTGCCGGCCCAGGTAGTTGAAGCACACCTGGGGGCGTGCGCCGCCGGCCAGTTCGGCCGCCGTGCCGGGGTTGAGGTGGCGCAGCAGTCCGTAGCCGATGCCGCGCCGCGGGACCCGGCCGAGCTGGGCGGCGACCCGGCGTACGGCCTCCCCGAGGCGGGCGTCGGACGCGGGGTCGTCGCCGGGCGTCCAGTCGGGGGCGCCCGCGTCGAGCCGTACCGGGTACAGGGAGGTGAGCCAGCCGACCGTGCCGGACAGGTCGGCGTCGTCGGCGAGCGACTCGCGGCCGTGTCCCTCCACGTCGACCAGGACCGCGCCGCCCGCGTCCGTCCCGGCGCCGCGCCAGGCGGTGACGGCGAGGGCGAGGCCGGCCAGCAGGACGTCGTTGGTGCGGGCGCCGAACGCGGCGGGCGCCTTGGACAGCAACGGCTCGGTGAGGTCCTCGGGGAGGGTGAGGCGCAGGGCGCCGGCGGTGGCGTGGATGTCCAGCGACGGGGACAGCCGGGCGTCGGTCAGGGTGACGCCGCCGGGGCTCACCGTCCGCTTCCAGTACGGCAGTTCGGCGAGCACCTCGGGCGACTGCGCGGCGGAGCGCAGCCGTGCCGTCCACTCCCGCAGCGGCACGGGTACGGGCTCCAGCCGCACGGCGCCGCCGGACGCGGCCTCGTGCCAGGCGGTGTAGAGGTCGGTGAGCAGGATGTGCCAGGACACCGCGTCGACGGCCAGGTGGTGGACGGTGACGAGCAGCCGCCCCTGGCGTCCTTCGCCCGCGTCGAACCAGGTGACCCGCAGCATCGCGCCGGCGCGCGGGGCGAGGGCGTCGGCGTCCTCGGCGGCGCGGGCGGCGATCAGGGCGCGCAGGGCCTCGCCGGTGGCCTGCGTGCCGGGGACCTCGATCCGCCGGACCGCTTCCCGCGCCCCGGCCGGGTCGGCGGGGGCCAGGGCGAGGTAGCCGTCCTCCCGCAGCCGGCCGCGCAGCGCCTCGTGCCGCTCCAGGACCGCGTGCACGGCGGTGACCAGCCGGTCGCCGGCGCCGAGGCCGGGCGGGACGCTGAGCAGGGTCGACTGATGGAACGCGTCGTAGGCGCCGCCGTGTTCGCGCAGGCGGTGCATGACCGGGGTGACGGCGGTGGGCTCGGGCGACGGGGCGGTGGCGGGCCCGGTCCCATGGGCGGCGGTGGCGGGGGCCCGGTGGGGCTGCGGCTCTGCCGTCGGGACGGACTCGGGACGGGTGGCCGGCCGGGACTCCGGCCGGTCGCGGCGGACGGGCTCGGCGGGCGCGGGCTTCTTCGGCGCCGCGCCGAGCAGGGCCGCGAGCGCGGCGGGCGTGCGCTGGGCGAAGACCTGTTTGGGCGTCAGCCGTACGCCGGCCTCGCGCGCCCGTGCCACGAGCTGGATGACGGTGATGGAGTCGCCGCCGAGCCCGAAGAAGTCGTCCTCGACCGCGACCGCGTCCAGGCCCAGCACCTGCCCGAACAGACCGGCCAGCGTGTCGGCGGCGTCGTTCCGCGCGGGCTCCGGGGCGGGGTCGGACGCAGCGGAGGGGGCGGCGGGCGCGGAGGCAGCGGCAGCGGCGGGCGCGGAGGCGGTGGGGCCGGTGGCCGGGGCGGGTTCCGGCGCCGTCCGGTCGGCCGGCGCCTGCGTTGCCGCGAGGGCGGAAGGCGTGCGGTGCGCGAAGACCTGCTTGGGCGTCAGCCGCACCCCCGCCTCGCGGGCCCGCGCCACCAGCTGGATCACCGTGATCGAGTCACCGCCGAGCGCGAAGAAGTCGTCCTCCACGCCGACGGGCTCCAGGCCCAGCACCTGTCCGAACAGCGCGGCGAGGGTGGTGGCCAGGTCCCGGGGGGCCTCCTCGGGCGGGGCCTGCCGGTCGGGGGCGGACTCCTCCGGGGCGGGCAGCGCCGCGCGGTCGACCTTGCCGTTGGGGGTGACCGGGAGCGCGGGCAGCGTGACGAACGCCGAGGGGACCATGTGGGCGGGCAGCCGCTCGGCGACGCGCTCGCCCAAGGTCGCCAGGTCGGCCTCCCTGCCGGGCACGGCGACCACGTAGGCGACCAGGCGCGGGGCGCCGCGCCGGTCCGCGCGGACGGCGGCGGCGACCTGCGCGACCGCGGGGTCGACGCCGATCATGGCCTCGACCTCGCCGAGTTCGATGCGGTAGCCGCGGATCTTGACCTGGTCGTCGGTGCGTCCGCCGTACATCATGACGCCGTCGGGCCGCCACCAGACGATGTCGCCGGTGCGGTACATCCGGGCGCCGGGCGCGCCGAAGGGATCGGCGACGAAGCGGCAGGCGGTCAGGCCGGGGCGGCCGGCGTAGCCGCGGGCGAGGACGTCGCCGCCGATGTACAGCTCGCCGGGGACGCCGGGCGGCACGGGGCGCAGGCAGGCGTCCAGGATGTAGAGGCGGGCGGCCGGGACGGGGCCGCCGATCGGGACGGCGCCGGTCGGCAGCGGGTCGCCGGGCTCGATGCGGTACTCCATGCAGCCGACGGTGGTCTCGGTGGGGCCGTACTCGTTGACGACCGTCACGTTCGGGTGGCGGGAGCGCCAGGGCGCGAGTGCCTCGCCGGTCAGCTGCTCGCCGCCCAGGACGAGTTCGCCCGTGGGCGAGTACCAGTCGTCGGAGGCGGCGAGCACCGGCAGGTGGCTCGGCGTGGCCTTGACGAAGGCCGGCGGGTGGTCCTCCGCGCCCGCCGGGGCGTCGAAGTCGGTCAGGTCGACCAGCCGGACCAGTCCGCCCAGGGTGAGCGGTCCGAACAGGCCGGTGACGGTGAGGTCGAACGACGGGTGCGAGTGCACCAGCGCCTGCCGCGCCAGGCCCGGATAGGCGGAGCGGGAGAAGGCGAGGTAGCCGTCGACGGTGCGGTGCTCCACGACGACGCCCTTGGGGCGGCCGGTGGATCCGGAGGTGTAGATGACGTAGATGACGTCGGTGGGGCTGGTCCGCACGTCCGGGGCGACGGCGGGCCGGGCGGTGAGCGCGGACCGCAGGGCCGGGTCGTCCAGGCCGATCACGACCGGGTGCGCGGCGAGCGCCGGGTGGGCGGCGTCGGCGCAGACGACGGCGGAGGGCGCGGCGTCGTCCAGCATGTAGGCGATGCGGTCGGCCGGGTAGGCGAGGTCGACCGGCACGTATCCGGCGCCGGCCTTGAGCACCGCGAGCAGCGCCACCAGCAGGTCGGTGGTGCGCGGGAGGGCGACGGCCACCAGGTCGCCGGGGGCGACGCCGCGTTCGGCGAGGAGTGAGGCCAGCCGGTTGGCGGCGTCGTCCAGCCGGCGGTAGGTGAGGGTGCGGTCTGCGTCGGCGACGGCCGGTGCGTCGGGGGTGCGGCGGACCTGGTCCTCGATACGGCGGGTGAGCGTGGCCGGTTCGGGCAGTCCGCCGGCGCCGCGGCCCCACTCCCCGAGCACCTGGTCGCGCTGCGGCGCGGTCAGCAGGCTCAGCCGGGCGACGGGGGTCTGGGGAGCGTGCGCGAAGGTGTCGAGGAGCAGGCGCAGCAGGGAGCGGATCAGTTCCAGGCGGGCGGTGTCGAACAGGTCCCTGCGGTAGCTGACGTTGAGCCGCATCCGGGGGCCGGCGACGGCGACGACGCTGAGCGGGTAGTGGGTCGCACCGGTGATCTCCGGCGCGCCGTCGGCCTCGGCGTCGGTGTCGGCGCCGGGCTCGGCCAGTTCGGTGAGAGGGGTGATCCGCAGTCCGGGCACGCCGTCGCGCAGGGCGTCGAAGCCCTGGGGCGCGGTGCCGAAGTTGACGGAGGTGTCGAAGAGGGTGTCGAGGCCGGTGAGGCGGCGCACCGCGGCCAGGCCGAGGTGCTGGTGCGGGGCCAGGGCGAGCTGCTCGTCCTGGCCCCGGGCGAACAGCGCGGCGAGCGTCTCGGCGGGGTCGATCCGCACCCGGACCGTCACGCCGTTCATCAGCAGGCCCACCACCGAGTCCGCGCCGGGCAGTTCGGCCGGACGGCCGTGCACGGTCTGCCCGAACACCACGTCGTCCCGTCCGGTGAGGACGGACAGCAGCAGCGCCCAGACGCCCTGGACCACGGAGTTGAGGGTGAGACCGTGCGCGCGGGCGGCCCGGGCCAGCGCCGTGCTGGTGTCCTCGGACAGGGTGACGTGGGTGAGCGCGGGCATCGCCTCGGGGTCGGCCTCGGCGGCGCCGGGCGCGACGAGGGTCGGCTCCGTCAGCCCGTCCAGCGCGGTGCGCCAGGCCGCCTCGGCGGCCTGCCGGTCCTGCCGGGAGAGCCAGCGCAGATAGTCCGTGAGGGGCGTGCCGGCGCGCGGGGCGCCGCCCCGGCCGCCGCGCTCGCGGTGGTAGAGGGTGAACAGGTCCTCCAGCACGAGCGGCAACGACCAGCCGTCCAGCAGGATGTGATGGTACGTCAGCACGAAGGCGTACTGGTCGTCGGCGAGGCGCACCAGGGCGAACCGCATCAGCGGCGGGTCCGCCATGTCGAAGCGGCGCCGGCGCTCCTCCTCCAGGAAGACCAGCAGCTTCTTGCGGCGCACGGACTCGTCCTCGGCGGAGAGGTCCAGCTCGGTCCACAGGGTGTCCACGGTGCGCCGGATCAGCTGCACCGGCTGTCCGTTGGCGCGCTCGCGGAAGCCGGCGCGCAGCACCCCGTGCCGGGCCAGCGTGCCGGCGCAGGCCGCCCGCAGCGCCGTCGGCGAGACGTCGCCGCGCAGTTCGAAGGGGGCCTGGATGGTGTAGACGTCCGCGGCCTCGGGGTCGTACAGGGCGTGGAAGAGCATGCCCTCCTGGAGCGGGGTGAGGGGCAGGACCGCCTCGATCGGCGACTGGGTCTCGTGTTGGGTCTTCAATCCTCACAACTCCCTGGGCGAAGGGCCCGGTTCGGCGTGCTCCAGCGCCTGCGTGATCGCGTCGAGCGTGTGCTGCGCCCCGCTGAAGAGGTAGTCGTGGCCGCCGGGCAGCAGTCGCAGCGAGAAGCCGTCGGCGGCGCAGGCGCGCCAGTCCTCCAGCCGCTCCCGGCCCACCAGCGGGTCGTCCGCGCCGCCGAGGACGTGCAGCGGGCAGCCGGGCGGGGTCGGCTCCGGGGCGGTGTACGCCTCGGCCAGCGCCAGGTCGCGGCGGACCGTGCGCAGGGCGTAGCTCAGGTACGCCGGGTACCGGCGCAGACTGGGCGGGAAGCCGCCGAAGCCGTCGAGCCAGTCGAGCAGGCCCTGGTCGTCCAGGTGCGAGACGCGCTTGAGGACGGGGGCGTGCGGGGCGCGGGAGGCGGAGACGAGCAGGGCGACGGGCGGGGTCAGGCCGCGGCGGCGCACGCGCAGGGCGATCTCGTAGCCGAGCAGCGCGCCGAAGCTGTGCCCGAACAGGCCGTAGGGGCCGTCGAGTTCGCCGCAGATGCCGTCGAGGACGGCGTCGGCCAGCGCTTCGAGGGTGTCCGGCAGCGGCTCGGCGCTGCGGACGCCGCGCCCGGGCAGTTCGACGGTGGCGAGTTCGACGCCGGCCGGGGCGAGCAGCCGCCACGGGGCGTACGAGGCGGCGCTGCCGCCGGCCTGGGGCAGGCAGATCAGCTTGAGACGGGCTCCGGGCGCGATGACCCGGCCGACGATCCACGGACTGTCCACGCCCCGCGCGGGGGTGTGCGCGGGGTGGGAAGGTCGTGCGGCGGTATGAGTTCGCATCCCGCTCCTTTCGTCGGCCGGCACTCTTGTCGGGGCGGTGACCCGCGGGGATCATCGTGCGGACCCCCGAACTCCCGTACCAGGCACGCCGACCGGCAACAGGTCTGCCGCCCAGTTGCCCAGCGCCTGCCTGGAGCCGGGGACGCGGCGCGGCGACGATCGGCGGGACACTCCTGCTGACGATCGGCGGGACACTCCTGCTCCTGTGCCGAGGGGATCGCAAACCCGATGACCGCCCTTCCTGACGAGGCAGCCGACCCGACGTTCTTCACCCTGGAATCCGCCAAGGCGGACCTCATGCAGGTGGAGAGCCTCACCCGGGCCTGCCTGAACTGGGACTACGGCAAGCGCGACAGCCGTGTGTGGAGCCTGTACGAGAAGAACAAGGCCGCCCAGTGGAACGCCACGACCGACATCGACTGGGACCACGACGTGCAGTTCGGCGCCGAGCTGACGGAGGAGAACGGCGCGAAGCTGGCGTCGTTCGTCGTCGGCGAGGGCAGCCCGGTCCCGCCCGAACTGCTCACCCAGTTCCGCTGGGAGTACCAGGCGTGGATGTGCAGCCAGTTCCTGCACGGCGAGCAGGGCGCGCTGGTGACCACGGCGCGCCTGGTCGAGACCGTGCCCGACATGGACGCCAAGACGTACGCCGCCTCCCAGGTCGCCGACGAGGCGCGGCACGTCGAGGCGTTCGCCCGTTACATGGACGAGAAGCTCGGCGTCGTCTACCCGGTCAACCCGGGCCTGGGGACGCTGCTGCACGACGTGCTGTCGGAGTCCCGCTGGGACATCGTCTACCTCGGCATGCAGGTCGTGATGGAGGGCCTCGCGATCACCGGACTGCGGCTGGCCAGCAGCGGCTTCGGCGACCCGCTGATCCGGCAGATCACCCGGATGGTGGCGGCCGACGAGGCCCGGCACATCGCCTTCGGGGTCACCATGCTCACCGGCATGTACCAGGAGGTGACGTCGGCGGAGCTGCGCGACCGGGAGGACTTCCTGCTGGAGGCGATCCGGCTGATGTCGCGCCGGTTCATGCTGCGCGAGCTGTGGGAGCGGATGGACCTCGACGTCGACAAGGGCGTGGTGTTCGCCCGGACGAACCCGATGATGTCGACGTACCGGCAGCTGCTGTTCCAGCAGGTCATCCACGTTCTGCGGCAGCTGGGGATGCTGACGGAGAAGGTGCGCGAGCTGTTGATCGCGGAGAACCTGGTCCGCACGGAGACGATGGCCGCGGTCCGCTGACCGGCCGGCCCGCCCCCGGCCCACCACTGCCCCGGCGCGAAACGGCGCGCCGGGGCAGTGGTGTGTGCGCATCGCGGGGCGGTCCCGGGCCGGGCCCGCCCCGGCCGGGGCGGGCCCGGTGGTCATCCCTCGGGCGTCAGGGGCCGGGTCGCGTCGGCGAACCAGCCCGCGCAGACGGCCTTCCAGATGACCCGGCGGCGGGGCTTGCCGCTGGTGGTGACGGCGATGCCGCCGCGCGGCACCTCCAGGGCGAGCAGTTCGGCGTCGCCCAGCCACTCCGACAGCACCTCGTGGGCGATGGCGTGCCAGCCCTCCTGGACGCCCGCGAAGACGGCCACGCCGGTCGGCGCGCCGTCGCGGACGCCGAGCAGCACGGCGACCCGGCGTTCGGGAATGCCCCGCTGGTGCAGCAGGGTCTCCAGGCTCTCGGCGAACACCATCTTGCCGTTGACCTTCAGCCCGTCGCCGAGCCGTCCGATCACGAACAGCTGGCCGTCGCGCACGAAGCCCGCGTCGCCGGTCTCGAGCCGGTCGCCGAGGCTGGTGCCGGAGGCGGTGCCGGCGTCGCCGACGTAGCCGGAGGCGATGGAGACGCCGCTGACGACGATCTCCCCGACCTGGCCGTCCGGCAGTTCCTCGCCGTCCTCGGAGACGATGGCGACCCTGCGGTCCTCCAGCGGCCCGCCGCAGCCGACCACCGCCGTCCCGGCGAGCGCGGCGGCGTCGCCGTCGTAGGGCTCCCCGGTCGTCCAGCCCGCGCCGGGGGCGAGGCCGGTGACGGCGAGGGTCGCCTCGGCGCTGCCGTAGGCGGGCAGCAGCGCGCCGCGGTCGAGGCCGTGCGGGCCGAGCAGGGCGTGGAAGTCGAGCAGCACCTGCGGGTCGATCCGCTCCGCGCCGATGATGACGCACCGCAGCGAGGAGAAGTCCAGGCCCTCCAGGTCGGCGGGCCGCACGCGGCGCAGGATGTACGACAGGCCGAAGTTGGGCATGGCCGTCATGACGATGCGCTGCTCGCTGATGTGCTTGAGGTAGCGCAGCGGCGAGCGGATGAAGTCGTCGGGCTGGAGCATGTGCCCGTCGAAGCCGGTGACGACGACGTTGAGCAGGAAGCCGACCAGGCCCATGTCGTGGTGGACGGGCAGCCAGCTGATCGCCGGGTACTCGGGGGCGCAGCCGAGCCAGCGGCGCATGCCGGTGAGGTTGGTGCGCAGGGCCTCGGCGGAGATGCGCACGCCGCGCGAGAAGCCGCTGGACCCGGAGGTGAACTGCACCAGCGCCGTCTCGGGCAGCGGGTGGGGGCGCTCCAACGGCTGCGCCCCTTCGACGAGTTCGTCGAAGACGACCGGCTCGGGGACGTCGGCGGCGGCGGAGATCTTGCGGATCCGCTCCAGCGACTCGTCGTCGCAGACCGTGATCCTGGGCCGCACGGTGCCGAAGAGGTGGGTGGCGTGCTTCTCGTAGTCGTCGGCCTTCTGGAAGGCGAACGGCGGCGCGATGGTGCACGGGGTCGCGCCGGCGGCGAGCGCGCCGAAGAACGTGGCGACGAAGCCGGGGCCCGAGCGCTGCACCAGCGCTACCACGTCACCGCTCTCGACGCCGTTCGCGCGCAGTGCGGCGGCGGTCCTCAGCACCAGGTCCCGCAGGTCCCGGTAGGACCAGAAGTCCCAGCCGTCGCCGCGCTTCGCGTAGTACAGGCCCCGCTCGGCGGACGCCTCGTCCAGCCAGTCGAGCAGGCCCCGGTCCGGGATTGCCAACGTCCTCGTCCTCCGGTGTGTCGGGCGTCAGGAAAGGTCCGCGGTCGCGGCGGGGCCCGCGCACGGGCGGGCGCCGCGCCCGGTGCCTGCCAGCCTTGGCGGGGCGGACGGGCGGCGCCAGGCAGGGACACCGGTAACTCGGCCACGGGGGGCGGCAGTTCCACCAGCAACATCGATTGCCGGTCGGTTGCCTGGTGACCGCCGCGGCGGCCGTGCAGCATCGAGCGGGGTTCCAGCTCCCGATCCGCCCCTGACGACGCGGACGGTCACGCATGCACGGAAGGCCTCGGAAGTCCCCCGGAAGTCCACGAGAGCGGTTACGAACCTGATGACATCACGCGACGCCGACGCCGGTCTGCTTCCCGACACCGGCCCGCTTCCGCTGACCGCCGCCCAGCGCGGGGTGTTCCACGCCCAGAGCCTCGACCCGAAGAACCCGGCCTTCAACACGGTGGCCGTCATGGAGGTCCGGGGACCGCTGGACGGGGAGCTGCTCAGCCGTGCGATCCGCCGGTCGGAGGCGGAGAGCGGCACCTTCGACGTCGAGTTCGCCGAGGGACCGGAGGGCGTGTTCCAGCGGCCGCTGCCGCCGGGCCGCTCCTCGTTCGAGGAGCTGGACCTGACGGGCGAGGACGACCCGTTCGCGGTGGCGCGGGAGCTGGTGGACCGCGACCGGAGCACCCCGCTGGACCTGACGCGGGACACCCTGTCCGCGCACTTCCTGATGCGCGTGGGCCCCGACCATCACCTGTGGTACCAGCGCAGCCACCACATCCTGTCCGACGCGTTCGGCTCGGTGCTGCACTCGCGCCGCATCGCCGCCCACTACGAGGCGCTGGCCGCGGGCGCCGAGGCCGCGGGCGAGCCGCTCGGCGCGCTGCGGGACCTGCTCGCCGAGGAGGCGGAGTACCGGGCGTCGGCGGACTACACCGCGGACCGGGACTACTGGAACGGCGTCCTGGAGGACCGGCCCGAGACGGTGAGCCTCGCCCCCGGCATTCCCACCGGCGCGGCCCCCTCGGCGCTGCGCGAGCAGGCGCGGCTGTCGGCCGGTGAGCTGACCGCGCTGCACGCGGCGGGCCGTGCGGCGCGTGCGCCGTGGACGGTGGCGCTGCTGGCGGCCGTCGCCGCGTACCTGCACGGCATGACCGGCGCCGAGGACCTCACGATCGGCGTCCCGGTCACCGCCCGCCTCGGCGCGCGCTCCCGGAACACGCCCGGCATGCTGTCCAACCAGCTGCCGCTGCGGCTGGCCGTGCGCCCCGCCGAGGGCCGCCTCGACCTGGTCCGCCAGGTGGGGCGCCGGCTCGGCGAGCTGCTCACCCGCCAGCGCTACCCGTACGACGAACTCCGCCGCGACCTGCGCCTGCTGGGCTCGGGCGAGCAGCTGTACGGCGTGCTGGTCAACATCATGCCCGCCGGTTCGGAGACGGCGTTCACCGGACGCGAGGCCACCCTGACCACGCTGTCCGGCGGCCCGGTGACCGACCTCAACATCACCTGCCACCCGGAGCCCGACGGCACCGGCGCGCGCGTCGACTTCGAGGCCAATCCGGACCGCTACACGCCCGAGGAACTCGCCGCGCACCGGCGCAGGTTCACCGCGTTCCTCGCCCGGTTCCTCGCCGCGCCGGGCGACCTGCCGCTCGGCCGGCTCGAGGTGGCGGGGCCCGAGGAGCGGGAGCGGGTGCTCGCGGCCGGCACGGGCGCGGGCGGGGTGGTGCCGCGCACCTTCCCGGAGCTGTTCGCGGAGCAGGTCCGGCGCGCCCCGGACGCCCTGGCGGTGCTCTCCCCCGCCGGCGCCCTGGACTACGCGGGCCTGGACGCGCGCGCGAACCGGCTGGCGCGGGCGCTGCTGGCGCGCGGTGCGGGGCCCGAGCGGCTGGTGGCCGTGGCGCTGCCGCGCGGCGCCGACGCCCTGGCCGCCGTGGTGGCCGTCCTGAAGTCGGGCGCGGCCTATCTGCCGGTGGACCTCGGCTATCCGCGGGCCCGGCTGACCGCCATGCTCGACGACACCCGGCCGCTGCTGATGCTCACCACGAGCGAGGCGGACGACCCGAGCCTCGCGCCCGGCGTGCCCCGTCTGCACCTGGACCTGGAGGCGCTGGACGGCTTCCCGGAGACGGACGTCGAGGACGCCGAGCGCCCCGCGCCGCTGCGCACCGGGCACCCGGCGTACGTCATCTACACCTCGGGCTCGACCGGCCGCCCCAAGGGCGTCGTCGTCCCGCACACCGGTCTCGCCGCCCTGGTCGCGCACCAGCGCGCGCAGCTGGACCTGGCGCCGGGCACGCGCGTGCTCCAGTTCGCCTCGCCCAGCTTCGACGCCTCGGTGTGGGAGCTGTGCACGGCGCTGCTCACCGGCGCCGCCGCGGTGACCGCCCCGGCCGAACGGCTGGCGCCGGGACGGCCGCTGGCCGACCTGGTCGCCGAACTCGGCGTCACCTGCCTGCTGCTGGCGCCCTCCGCGCTGGCGGCGATGCCGGCCGACGCCCTGCCCGAGGGCGTCAATCTGGTCGTCGGCGCGGAGGCGTGCTCGCCGGAGCTGGTCGCGCGCTGGTCGCCGGGCCGGCACATGGTCAACGCGTACGGGCCCACCGAGTCGACGGTGATCGCCACCCAGACGGGCCCGCTGTCCGGACGGATCGTTCCTCCGATGGGCCGCGCCGTGCCGGGCACCCGGGTGCGGCTGCTGGACGCGGCCCTGCGCCCGGTGCCGCCCGGCGTGCCCGGCGAGGTGTACCTCAGCGGCGACGGCCTGGCCCGTGGCTACCTGGGCCGTCCCGGCACCACCGCGCAGCGCTTCGTCGCCGACCCGTTCGGCGCGCCCGGCGCCCGCATGTACCGCACCGGCGACCTGGCCCGGTGGAGCGCCGGCGGCGAACTGGTCTACCTGGGCCGCGCCGACGACCAGGTCAAGGTGCGCGGCTTCCGCATCGAGCCCGGCGAGGTCGAGGGCGTGCTGACCGGCGCGCCGGGCGTGGGCGGGGCGGTGGTCGTCGCCCGCGAGGTGCGGCCCGGGACGAGGCTGCTGGTGGCCTACGTCGTCCCCGCCCCGGACGCCGCGACGGCCCCCGACCCGGTCGCGCTGCGCGCCTTCGCCGAGGAGCGGCTGCCCGGCTACCTGGTCCCGGCGGCGGTGACCGTGCTGGAGGCCTTCCCGCGCACGCCGGGCGGCAAGGTGGACGTCAAGGCGCTGCCGGAGCCGCGGTTCGAGACCGCGACCGCCTACCGGGCGCCGTCCACCGAGCGCGAGCGGATCCTGCACGAGGTGTTCACCGAGGTGCTGGGCCTGCCGCGGATCGGCGTCGACGACAGCTTCTTCGACCTCGGCGGCGACTCCATCACCGCGACCCGGCTGGCGGCCCGCGCGCACGGCGCCGGTCTGCTGCTCACCGCCAAGGACGTCTTCGGTCACAAAACCATCGCACGGCTCGCCGAGGCGGCCCGGGACACCGACCCGCAGGCCGCGCTGCCGAGCGCCGAGAGCCTGGTGCGGCTCGACGCGGACGAACTCGACGAGCTCGAAGCCCAGTGGGGGACAACACTGTGAGACAGACATCCCTGGAAGCGGTGCTGCCGCTCACGCCGTTGCAGCAGGGCATCCTCTTCCACGCCCTCTTCGACGAGGGCGGCGGAAAGGACGCGGCGACCGCGGCGGGCACCGCGAACGCGGCGGATTCCGCCGGGCGGAGCGTCGACTTCTACACCGTGCAGACGCCGCTGGAGCTGACCGGGGCGCTCGACGTGGAGGTGCTGCGCCGCTCCTGCGCCGCGCTGCCCGCCCGCCACCCGAGCCTGCGGGCCGGGTTCCTGCGCCGGCGTTCCGGCGAGGCGGTGCAGGCGATCGCCCGGTCCGTCGAACCCGCCTGGGAGGAGGTCGACTTCTCCGGCTTCGACGCCGAGGAGCAGGGGCCGCGCCTGGCGGGCCTGCTCGCGGGCGACCGGGCGCGGCGCTTCGACATGACGAAGCCGCCGCTGCTGCGTTTCACCCTGGTCCGGCTCGCGCCCGAGCGGCACGTCCTGGTGCTCACCAACCACCACATCCTGCTGGACGGCTGGTCGCTGCCGCTGGTCCTGGCCGACCTGTTCCGCATCTACCGGGACGGCGGCACGGCGGACGGGCTGGAGCCCGCGGTCCCGTTCGGGGACTACCTGGGCTGGCTGGCCGCCCAGGACCGGGACGAGGCCGAGCGGGCCTGGCGCTCCGCGCTGACGGGCCTCGACGGGCCGACGCTGGTGGCCCAGGGCGCGGCGGCGGACGCCGCGGACCGGGGGCAGCAGCGGGCGGTCGCCGAGCTGTCCGAGGCCGACACCGAGCGGCTGACCCGCGCGGCCAGGTCGCGCGAACTCACCCTCAACACAGTGGTCCAGGGCGCCTGGGCGCTGCTCCTGACCCTGCTGACGGGCCGTCAGGACGTGGTGTTCGGCAACACGGTCGCCGGGCGTCCGCCGCAGTTGCCGGGCAGCGAGCGCATGGTGGGACTGATGATGAACACCGTGCCCGCCCGGGTGCGGATCGACCCCGCCGAGCCGGTCGCGGACCTGCTGGCGCGCGTCCAGGCGGAGCAGTCGGCGCTCACCCGCCACGAGTACCTGGGCCTGGCCGACATCCACCGCGCGGCCGGCGTCACCGAACTCTTCGACACCACCGTCGCGTTCGAGAACGTCCCCGTCGAGAGCGCCGTCCGGGGCGCGGAGGTGCCCGGCCTGTCCGCGGGCATCCTGCGCGACATCGCCGACGGCGACACGGACGCCTTCGAGGGCACCCACTACCCGCTGAGCCTCGCCGTCCACCCCGACGAGCGGCTGCGGCTGGAGCTCAACCACCGCGCGGACGTGTACGACACCGACGCCGCGGCGGAGGTGCTGCGGCTGCTGTGCGGGCTGCTGCGCGACATCGCCGAGCGTCCCGAACTGCCCGCGGGCCGGCTGCCGGTGCGCTTCCCCGCCGAGCGGGAGGAGATCGTACGGCGCACCGGTGGCCGTACCGTGGCACGCCCCGCGCAGACGCTGCCGGAGGTGTTCGAGGCGCAGGTGCGGGCCACCCCGGACGCGGTCGCCGTGAGCGACGGCAGGACCGGGCTGACCTTCGCCCGGCTCAACGCCGAGGCCAACCGGCTCGCCCGGCTGCTGGTCGCCGAGGGCGCGGGCCCCGGCACGCTGGTCGGGGTGGCCCTGCCGCGCACGACGGACGCGGTGGTGGCGATCCTCGCGGTGCTGAAGTCGGGCGCCGGCTATCTGCCCATCGACGTCGAGTACCCGGCGGAGCGCATCGCCGCGATCTGCGCGGAGGCGGCGCCCGCCCTGGTCCTGGCGGCCTCGCAGGCCGCGCCCGCCCTGTCCGCCCGAACGCTCCTCCTGGACCGGGCGGAGCTGCCCGACGACGCCCGCGACCTCACCGACGCCGACCGCCCGGCCCCGCTGCGGCCGGCCCATCCGGCGTACGTGATCTACACGTCGGGGTCGACGGGCCGCCCCAAGGGCGTCGTGGTGGAGCACCGGAACCTGGTCAACATGTTCCACAGCCACCGGGTGAACTTCTTCGAGCCCGAGCGGGAGCGCCTGGGCGGGCGGGCGCTGCGCGCCGCCCTCACCAACTCCCTCGGCTTCGACGCCTCGTGGAGCCAGCTGCTGTGGATGGTCGGCGGGCACGAGCTGCTCCTCGTGGACGACACCGTCCGCAAGGACGCCCTCGCGCTGGCCGCGCTGGTCGCCGCCGCGGCCGTCGACGTGGTCGACACCACGCCGTCGGTGGCCCGGCAGATGCTCGCGGCCGGCATGTTCGGCCCCGCCGACGGGCGGCACCGCGTCGGCGTGCTCGCGCTGGGCGGCGAGGAGGTCGCCGCCGACCTGTGGGAGCGGCTGCACGAGACGCCGGGCCTGTCGGTCTACAACCTCTACGGCCCCGCCGAGTGCACGGTCGACGCCATGCTGTGGCACGGCGGCGCGACGGCGGGCCCCGCGATCGGCACCCCCGCCGACAACACCCGCGTGTACCTGCTCGACGCGTTCCTGCGGCCGGTGCCGGACGGGGTCGTGGGCGAGCTGTACATCGCCGGCGACGGCGTGGCGCGCGGCTATCTGGGCCGTCCGGGGCCGACCGCGGAGCGGTTCGTCGCCGACGTGTTCGGGGAGCCGGGCGCGCGCATGTACCGCACCGGCGACCTGGGCTGCCGCCGGCCCGACGGCGTGGTGGAGTACCGGGGCCGCTCCGACTTCCAGGTGAAGATCCGCGGACACCGCATCGAACTGGGCGAGATCGAGGCCGCGCTCGCCGCGGACCCGTCGGTGGCGGAGGCGGTCGCGGCGGTCTCCGCCGACGCCAAGGGCGTGCAGCGCGTCGTGGGCTACGTGCGTGCCGCCGAGGGCGCCGAGGTGCGGCCCGAGGACCTGCGCGCGTCCGTCGCCGGGCGGCTGCCGGCGTACATGGTCCCTGCGCTGGTCATGGCCGTGGACGCCTTCCCCCTCACGCCCAACGGCAAGGTCGACCGCAAGGCCCTGCCGGAGCCGCGGTTCCGGGCGACGAGCGTCTACCGGGCGCCGTCCACCGAACGCGAACGGGTGCTGCACGAGGTGTTCGCCGACGTGCTCGGCCGGGAGCGGGTCGGCGTCGACGACAGCTTCTTCGACCTCGGCGGCGACTCGATCATCGCCATGCAGCTCGCGGCCCGCGCCCACCGCGCCGGGCTCGCCGTGGGCGCCCGCGACGTCTTCGTCCACAAGACGATCGCCCGGCTCGCACAGGCCGCCCGCGACGTCGTGGAGCAGCCCGCCGAGGCGGCCGCGCCGACCGGGCCGCTGCTCGACCTCACCGAGGCGGAGCGGGCCGAACTGGACGCGCTGGGACGGCCGTTCGCCGAGGTGCTGCCGCTGACGCCGCTCCAGCAGGGCATGCACTTCCACGCGATGCTCGCCGCCGACGGCGTCGACGTCTACACCGCGCAGGCCCCCGTCCGGCTCGCCGGCCGCCTCTCCCCCGCCGTGCTGCGCACCGCGTTCGAGTCGGTCCTGGCCCGCCACACGGCGCTGCGCGTGTCGTTCGCCCTGCTCGGCTCGGGCCGTCTGGTCCAGGTCGTGCACGAGGACGTACGGGTGCCCTGGCGGGAGGTCGACGTCTCGGCGCTGGGCGAGGCCGAACGCGACGCCCGCATCGCCGAGTTGCTGGCCGACGAGCGGGTGCGCCGCTTCGACCTGGCCGAGCCGCCGCTGCTGCGGGTCACGCTGGTCCGGATCGCCGACGACGACCACCTCCTCGTCGTCTCGCACCATCACGCCCTGCTCGACGGCTGGTCGCTGCCGCTGTTCTTCCGCGACCTGTTCGCCTGCTACGCCCGCGGCGGCGCCGCCCCCGACGCGGCGCCCGCGCAGTTCACCGACTTCCTGCACTGGCTCGACGGGCAGGACGCGGACGCGGCGGCGCGGGCCTGGAACGAGGCGCTCGCCGGGTTCGAGGAGCCGACACTGGTCGCCCCCGACGCGGAGGCCGCCACCGCGACCGTGCCGCACCTGGTGACCGAGGCCTTCGACCCGCAGCGCACCGCCGAACTGGCCGCCGCCGCCCGCGCCGCGGGCCTGACCCTCAACACCCTGCTCCAGGGCGCCTGGGCCGTCGTGCTGGGCGGACTGCTGGGCCGCGACGACGTGGTGTTCGGCGCGACCACCGCCGCCCGCCCGCCGGAGCTGACCGGCTCCGGCGACATCGTCGGCCTGCTGATGAACACCGTCCCGGTCCGGGTCCGGCTCGACCCGTCCCGTCCGCTGGACGCGCTGCTCACCGACGTGCAGAACCAGCAGGCCGGGCTGCGCCCCTACCAGCACATCGGCCTGACCGAGGTGCAGCGCTCCCTCGGCCTCGGCGAACTCTTCGACACCGTCCTGGACTTCGCCAGCACGCCCTTCGACGGCTCGGCGATCCAGCAGCAGGTACCGGGCCTGACGATGTCGGTGGACGGCGAGCCCGTCCCCGGCGCCTCGCACTACCCGCTGAACCTGGTCGTGGTGCCGGGCGAGCGGCTGAGCCTCGAACTCAGCTACCGCGCGGACCTGTTCACCGAGGAGGCGGGCGCGGCCCTGCTCGCCCGGGTCCGCCGGGTCCTGGAGGGCTTCCTGGCCGCGCCCTCCGCGCCGCTGGGCCGGCTCGACCTGCTGACGGACACGGAGCACGAACTGCTGCGCTCCGCCGCCGAGGGGCCGGCCGCCCCGGAGCCGAGCACCTTCCCGGCGCTGTTCGAGGAGCGGGTCCGGGCCCGTCCCGACGCGCTCGCCGTGCTCGACGGCGAGCTGAGGCTGACGTACGCCGAACTCAACGAGGGGGCGAACCGGCTGGCCCGGGCGCTGGTCGAGCGGGGCGTCGGCCCGGAGGACGTCGTCGGGGTGGCGCTGCCGAAGTCGGCGCGGTCGGTCCTCGCGGTCCTCGCGGTGCTCAAGGCCGGCGCCGCCTATCTGCCGCTGGACCTCAACTATCCGCTGGAGCGGCTGCGGCACATCCTCGGCGACGCCCGCCCCACCCTGGTCCTCACCACGACCGGGGCGACCGGGCAGCTCGCGGAGGCGGGCGCCCGGCGGACCATGTGCCTCGACCTGGAGAGCGCCGACGCGTACGACGGCGGGAACCTGACCGACGCCGACCGGAGGGCGCCGCTGCGGCCCGCCCACGGCGCGTACCTGATCCACACCTCGGGTTCCACCGGCCGCCCCAAGGGCGTGCTGGTCCCGCACCTGGGCATCGCCGCTCTGGCCGCCCAGCAGCGCGCCGGGCTCGCCCTGCGCCCGGACGAGCGGGTGCTGCTGTTCGCCTCGCCCAGCTTCGACGCCTCCGTGTGGGAGCTGGCCACCGCCCTGCTCACCGGCGCCTGCGCGGTCACCGCGCCCGCGGACGAGCTGCTGCCCGGCCCGGCGCTCGCGGCCACGGTCGCCCGGCACGGCGTGACCGCGCTGCTGCTGCCGCCCTCGTCGCTCGCGGTGATGCCCGAGGACGGGCTGCCGCCCGGGGTCACCCTGGTCGTCGGCGCCGAGGCGTGCCCGCCCGACCTGGTCGAGCGCTGGTCGGCGGGCCGCCGCATGGTCAACGCCTACGGTCCGACCGAGGCCACCGTCATGGCCACGATGAGCCGTCCGCTGCGGGGCCGGGTCCGGCCGCCGCTCGGCGAACCCGTCGCCGGCGCCCGGGTGTACCTGCTCGACGACGCGCTGCGGCCGGTCCCGGCCGGGGCGCCGGGCGAGCTGTACCTGGCCGGGGACGGGCTCGCGCGCGGCTATCTGCGCCGGCCCGGCGCGACGGCCGAGCGGTTCGTCGCCGACCCGTTCGGGCCGCCCGGATCACGCATGTACCGCACCGGCGACCTGGCCCGCCGCACGGCCGACGGCTCCCTGGAGTACCTGGGCCGGGCGGACCACCAGGTCAAGGTGCGCGGCTTCCGCATCGAGCCGGGCGAGATCGAGGCGGTGCTCGCCGAGGACCCGGCGGTCGCACAGGCCGTGGTCGTCGTGCGCGAGGACCGGCCGGGGCACCGGCAGCTCGTGGCGTACGCGGCCGGCGTCGCAAACGCCCGCCCGGAGCCCGCGGCGCTGCGGCTGCGGGTCGCCGACGCGCTGCCCGACCACATGGTGCCCGCCGCCGTCGTCGTGCTGGACCGGCTGCCGCTCACGCCGAGCGGCAAGCTCGACCCGGCCGCCCTGCCCGCGCCCGACTACTCCGCCGCCAGTGAGAGCCGGGCCCCGCGCACCGAGCGCGAGGAGCGGCTGTGCGCCCTGTTCGCCGAGGCGCTCGGCGTGGAGCGGGTCGGCATCGACGACAGCTTCTTCGACCTGGGCGGCGACTCGATCGTCTCGATCCGGCTGGTCACCCTGGCTCGCGAGGCCGGTCTCGACCTCGCCCCGCGGGACGTGTTCACCCACAAGACCGTGGCCGCGCTCGCGGTGGCGGTCAAGGAGCTCTCCCCCGCCCCCGGCGCGGACCCGGCCGGGGAAGAGGAGGAGCCGCTGATCCAGCTGGACGCCGCCGAGCTGGACCGGTTCGCGGAGGACTGGCGCTAGCCGCCGGCTCCGCCGCACCACCCGCCGTACCACCCCGGCGACGCACCACCACGGCACCACGAGCACCACACCGCACAACCGCACCACCGCACGACCACTGGACCGCATCACCGGCCGGGACCCTGCTCGGCCGGTCCAGTGCGCACGACACGCGGTCCGGCCGCACCGACGAGGCGCGGCGCGGACCGCACAGGACCGAACGACGGACGACCCGAGCGGTCACGACCCGGTGAGGACACCGACCATGACAACCACCCTTCCGACTGTCGACGCCTCCCGCCGGGACGCGGCCGACTCCCCGGCGCCCTGCCTCGACTCCCCCGTCGAGTACCGCCTCGACGCCGACGAGGTCGCCGAACTGCGGTCCGCCGCCGAGAAGCTGGGCGAGGTCCACGGCGCCCCGAGCCTGCCCGAGTTCTACGACGGCGCTCTGGCCGCCGAGGAGTTGCTGCCCGCCGGACTGCGCACCTTCCTGCTGACGTACCGCAGGAGCGAGCGCAACGCCGCCTGCCTGGTGCACGGCTTCCCGGTGGACGACGCCGAGCTGGGCCCGACGCCGGGCCACTGGCGGGAGGCGATCCACGGCGACAGCGCCCGCCCGCAGGAGCTGTGGCTGGCACTGTGCGGCATGGCGCTCGGCGACCCGTTCGGCTGGGTGACGCTCCAGGAGGGGCGGATCATCCAGAACATCCTGCCGATCCGGGGCGACGAGGACCGGCAGAGCGGCTACGGCAGCGACGCGCTGCTGGAGTTCCACACCGAGGACGGCTTCCACCCCAACCGCTGCGACTACCTGCTGCTGTTCGGGCTGCGCAACCCCGACGCGGTGCCGACGATCGTGGCGTCCGTGCGCGACACCCGGCTCGACGACCACGACCGGGCGGTGCTCGCCGAGGAGCGCTTCCACATCCGCCCCGACACCGAGCACATCCGCCAGCTGGAGACCTACCACCCCGACCACCCGGCGCTGCCCCGGTTGCGCGAGATGGCCGCGAACCCGGTGCCCACCGCCGTCCTGTCCGGCGACCGGACCAGCCCGTACCTGCGGATCGACCGGCCGTTCATGGACGCGCTGCCCGGCGACACCGAGGCGGAGGCGGCGCTCGACCGGCTCATGGCCGAGCTCCAGCGCGTGCAGCAGGACATCGCGGTCGGCCCGGGTTCGATGCTGATCGTCGACAACTACCGCGCGGTGCACGGCCGCCGGCCCTTCACCGCCCGCTACGACGGCAGCGACCGCTGGCTGAAGAAGCTCACCGTCAGCCGCAACCTGCGGCGCAACTTCAGCGGGTACGCCCTCGGCAGCCCGCGCGTCATCGTCTGACCGGCCGTACCGAGCACCGCCGTCGTCACCCGCAGCTGAAAGGCAGGCAGCACCTCATGCGCACCGTCATCGTGTCCGGCGCGTCCAGCGGAATCGGGCACGCCACCGCCGAGCGCTTCGCCCGCGCCGGCGACTACGTCGTCAACCTCGACGTGCAGCCCCCGGCGCCGGACACGGCGACGGGGTCGCGCGAGGGCGGCGGCGAGGTCCACTGGGTGAAGCTGGACGTCTCCGACTGGGACGGCGTGCGCGACGCCGTCGACCGGGTGGCCGCCGAGCGGGGCCGCCTGGACGTCGTCGTCGCCAACGCCGGCATCAGCGTCCGCCACGGCATCCTGGAGATCACCGAGGCCGAGGCCCGGCGCACCCTCGACGTCAACCTGATGGGCGTCCTCGCCCTGTGGCGGCACTCCGTCCCGCACATGCTGCGCGCCGGCGCGGGCGTGCTGCTGGCCACCGCCTCGGTCAACGGCTCCCGCGGCTACCCGCTGTACGCCGACTACAACGCCAGCAAGGCCGGCGTGACGTCGCTGTGCCAGACGTTCGCCGTGGAGCTGGCCCCGCTGATCCGCACCGCGTGCGTGGCGCCCGGCGCGGTGCTCACGCCGATGCAGCGGGCCGAGTACACCGACGCCATGCTCGACGAGGTCAACGAGCGCATTCCGGCCCGCCGGCACGCCTCGCCCGAGGAGATCGCCGACGTGTTCCACTTCCTGGCCTCGCCGCAGGCGTCGTTCGTCTCGGGCCAGCAATTCACCGTGGACGGCGCGGAGACCGCCGGGGCGACCACGGCGTTCTTCCCGGGCCCGACCGAACCCGTCGGCTGACCGGCCGCCCCCCTGCGCAGCACCCCCTTCGCACCCGATCTTCCCTATCGCACCACCGAGTCCGAGGACTACGACCATGACGACCCGCCCCGTGCTCGATCCGGGAACGCTCGACGCGGTGGATCTCGCCGATCCGCTGCTGCACGCCGGCCACGACCTGGGGCCGCTGTGGCGCAGGCTGCGCACCGAGGCGCCGGTGCACTGGCAGCCGGAGGGGCCGAGCGGGCCCGGGTTCTGGGTGGTGACCGGTTACGCCGACGTGGTGTCGGTGCTCAGCGACAACGAGACCTTCACCTCCGAGCGGGGCAACGTGCTCGACACCCTGCTCGCCGGCGGCGACTCGGCGGCCGGGAAGATGCTCGCCGTGACCGACGGCGGCCCGCACAAGGCGCTGCGCAGCGCGCTGCTGAAGCCGTTCTCGCCGCGGTCGCTGGACGTCGTGGTGGACAGCGTGCGGCGCGGCACCCGGCGGCTGGTCGAGGAGGCGGTCGAGCGGGGCACGGTCGACTTCGCCGCCGACGTCGCCGCGCACATCCCGCTCGCCGCGATCTGCGACCTGCTCGGCGTGCCGGCCGCCGACCGGCAGCACATCATCTCCCTGACGTCGGGGGCGCTGTCGTCGGCGGACGGCGTGCCCGACGAGGAGGCGACCTGGTCGGCCCGCAACGGGCTGCTGCTGTACTTCTCCGAACTGGCCGCCGACCGGCGCAAGAAGCCGTACGACGACGTGGTCAGCCTGCTGGTGACGCGGGAGATCGACGGGCGCCCGCTGACGCACGAGGAGATCGTCTTCAACTGCTACAGCATCATCATGGGCGGCCACGAGACGACCCGTTTCGCCATGGTGGGCGGGCTGCACGCGCTGATGCACCGGCCGGACCAGTGGGCCGCCCTCACGTCCGGGGCGGCGGCCGTCTCCACGGCGGTGGAGGAGGTGCTGCGCTGGACCACGCCGGCCCTGCACAGCGGGCGCACCGCGACGCAGGACGTGCTGCTGGGCGATCAGTTCGTGGAGGAGGGCGACATCGTCACGACCTGGATGGCCTCGGCCAACCGGGACGAGCGGGTCTTCGAGGACCCGGACGTCTTCGACCTGTCCCGCACGCCCAACAAGCACGTGTCGTTCGCGCACGGGCCGCACTTCTGTCTGGGCGCCTTCCTGGCCCGGGCCGAGCTGTCGGCGCTGCTGGAGAGCCTGCGGGAGCTGGTCGCGGTCGCCGAGCCGGCCGGCGAACCGCGGTACGTCTACTCCAACTTCCTCAGCGGCCTGTCGGCCCTGCCGGTCACGCTCAAGGCCGCGTAGCCGCCGTCACGCCGAGCCGTTCCAGTTCGTCGAGGACCGCCGTCAGCGTCGCCTCCGGATGCGCCTGCGGGTAGGAGTGCCCGCCGGGCACCACCCGCGTCCGGGGCGGCGCTGCCGTCGTGTACGCCTCCCAGGGTTCCACCTGCGCCCGGGTCGCCACGCTGTCGTCGGCGCCGGCGAACGCGACGAGCGGGCAGCGCACCGGCGCGGGCCCGTCGAGCAGGTAGCGCTCGGCGAGTTCGAGGTCCGCGCGCACGGGGTGCAGCAGCATGTCCAGGAACTCCGGGTATTCCAGGAGCTGTTCGGGCAGGCCGCCGTGCTCGCGCAGCCAGGCGACCAGCCGGGTGCGGTCACTGCCGGTCAGCGGCTCGCGGGCGAGCGGCACGTGCGGGGCGCGCGATCCGGACACCAGCAGCGCCTCGGGGCCGCGCAGCCCGTCCTCCCGTTCGATGCGCCGGGTCAGCTCAAAGGCGACGACCGCGCCGAAGCTGTGCCCGAACAGCACGTAGGGCAGGCCGAGTTCGCCGCGCAGGCCGTTCAGCAGGGCCTCGGTCAGCGAGTCGAGGGAGTCCGGCACGGGCTCGTCGATGCGGGATCCGCGGCCCGGCAGCTCCACCGGGGCCAGCTCGACCCCCTCCGGCAGGAACGGCCGCCAGCCGCCGAAGGACGCCGAACTGCCGCCGGCCTGCGGCAGGCACAGCAGCCTCAGCCGCGGCCGGCCGACGGCGTACCGGGCGCTGATCCACTGCGTGGTCACGGGGTCGGGTGCACTCATGCCGGACAGCGTTACCGGCCCGGACCCACCACGGCCAGGCAGCGCGGCGGCAGTTTCGGCGGAAGCAACACCCCCGCCGGGCGGGCGAGTTGCCGAGAGCTTGCCGGGCCGGTTACCTGGGGCGGCCGTACGATCCTCCCTACCGTCGGCGTCATGACTGACACCCCTGCCGCAAGCTCCACCGAAGCCGTCGCGCCCGTGATCCTCGGGATGGTCCGGCTGATCGCCCCGCGCAAGCCCGAGGCCGTCGACCCGGGCGACCGTCTCATCGGCGACCTCGGTTTCCACTCCCTCGTCCTCGCCGAGCTCGGCTACAACCTGGAGGACCTGTACGGTCTGCGGTCGCTGACGCCGGAGGAGGCCATGAAGCTGGAGCGCGTCAGCGACGTGATCGACTGGGTGGGCACCGAGGTGGCGGCCGGCCGCGCCGAGCTGCCCGCCGAGGAGGAGGTCACGCTCCTCTTCGCCCGCTACGGCCTCGACGACACCGCGGCATGACCGGGCGCGCCTTCGACCGGCCCTCCTACGGGCTGGCCGCCGAGCTGGACGAACTGCTCGGCGACCCCGCCTCGGGGAGCGGCCCGTTCTCCTTCGCCCGGATCGTCGAGCACGAGGAGCGGGGTGAGCTGCCGCCGGGCGCGGTGGAGCAGCTGCGCGAGTGGGGATTCGCCCGCTTTCTGGTGCCGGAGGCCTTCGGCGGCGGGCTGCGGAACCTGGAGCAGCTGTTCCTGATCACACGGGTGCTGGCGCGCCGGAACCTGACGGTGTCGGTGATGTTCGGTTCGGCGCTGCTCGGGGTCAACCCGGTGTGGCTGTGGGGCGACGAGGAGCAGCGGGCGCGGGTCGCCGAGGGCATGCTCGGCGGCGACCTGGCGTGCTTCGCGGTGTCGGAGCCGGACCACGGCAGCGACCTCGGCACCAACGAGGCGGTCGCGGTGCCGGACGGGGACGACTACCTCCTCAGCGGCGAGAAGTGGCCGGTCGGCAATGCCACGCGGGGCCGGTTCCTCACCGTGTACGCCAACGTCCAGGGCGTGGGCTCGTCGCTGCTGCTGCTCGACAAGTCCCGGCTGGACGAGTCGACGTGGACCAACCATCCCTTCGTGCGCACGGTCGGCCTGCGCGGGCACGACCTGAGCGGGATCGTCTTCCAGGGCACGCGGGTGCCGCGGGGGTCGCTGCTCGGACGGCCCGGCGGGGGTCTGCCCGGCATCCTCCAGGTGCTCCAGATCACGCGCACGGCGATCGGCGCGCTGTCGATGGGCACGATGGACTCGGTGCTGCGGATCGCGCTGCGGCACGCGCGGGAGCGGGTGCTGTACGGGCGGGAGATCTACCACATCCCGGTCATCCGGCGGCACCTGGTCCGTTCCCATCTGGACCTGCTCGTCGCCGAGTGCACGGCGGTCCCGGTGACGCGGTCGCTGTCGGTGGCGCCGTCGCGGCTGAGCCTGTGGTCGTCGGTGGTGAAGTACCTGGTGCCGACGCTGGGCGAGGAGGTCGTCGCGGAGGCCGGGCGGGTGCTGGGCGCCCGGAGCTATCTGCGCGAGGGCGTGGCCGACGGCGCCTTCCAGAAGCTGCAGCGCGACCACGCGATCGCGAGCATCTTCGAGGGCACGACGCACGTCAACCTGCACAGCATCGCCTCGCAGCTGCCCGCGGTGGCGCGGGTCGCCGACCGGCCGGCGCGCGAGGGCAACACGGTGCTGCGCGCGCTGTTCGACTGGTCCGAGGAGGCGCCCGTGTGGGAGCCGTCGGGCCGGGCGCTGCGGCTGACCAACGCCAGCGAGGACGAGATCACCCGCGGCTGGGAGCCCGCCGTGGCGCGGGCCCGGCTGATCGCCGAGCGGGAGCTGCCGACGGCGGAGGCGGTCGCGCTCAGCCGGGTGCTGGACGAACTGTCCACCCGCCGCAAGGCGTTCTACGCGGTGATCGCGACGGGCGAGCTGGACGCGGGCACGGCCGAGGCGCAGGACGTGGCGGTGGAGCACTGCTTCCACCACGCGGCGGCCTCGTGCCTGTACACGTGGCTGTACTCCTTCGAGGAGGAGCGTACGACGCCCCTGGGCACGGCATGGGTGATCCTGGCGCTCCAGCGGGTGCTGTCCCGCCTCCAGCCGGGCGTGGAACTGGACGAGTCGCTGCTGCCGCGCCTGGAGTCACTGATGCTGTCCTGCCTGGACGGCCCCGACCACTTCTCGCTGGACGCGGTGAAGGCGGCCTGCCGGGCGGGGTGACGGGTGTGCGGGGCGTGTCGGGCCACGGGCCGCCGGCCGGCGGCCCGTGGCGTCCGAACCGACGGACCGTGGCCCGGCCGGCGGGGCCCGCGGCCCGCCGGCCGGGGCGTCCCCCGGGTCGAACGGGCCCGACCGGCGGACGCCTCACCGTCGGATCACGTCGGGTCAGGCCACGTCGACCGGGTGGCCGGACCTCGTCGTCGGGGCCGAGCCGACCAGGTCCTCGTCCGGGGACGGGGAGTGGGTGGCGTCGCCGGAGCGGGTGGCCGTGCGGGTGACGACGTGACGGACGAGAGCGTGGATGCGGTACTCGTAACGGCCCTGACGGTTCGTCTGGACGAGCGAGGCGTCGGCCAGTTCGGCCAGCAGATGCGCTACGCGCGTCATCTCGCGGTCTCGGTCGGGCCGGGTGGCGAGCACGTCGTCCAGGGAGAAGCCGTCGGGCAGCGTGACCAGATCGTGCAGCAGCGCCCGGTGCGGGGCGGGCAGCAGGTCGTAGCTCCACCGCACGCTGCCGGACAGGGTCCGGTGCGCGCTCAGGCCGCCCGCGTCGACCTGGTCGAGCAGCTGGAACAGCGTCTCCTCGCGCAGCAGCGAGGTCAGCGGCAGCGACCGCAGGCGCTGCGCGGCGATCTCGATGGCCAGCGGCACCCCGTCGAGGAGCCGGCACAGCGCGGTGACCTGCTCCATGTGCTGTGCGAGATCCAGCGTCGGCAGGCAGGCCTGGACCCGGCGGAGCAGCAGCTCCACGGCGCTCGGCACGGCGTCCCGGCCCGGGGCGTCGTCGACGGCGAGCGGCTGGACCTCCCAGCTCTCGGCCGCGCCGGCGGCCAGCGCCCGGCGGGAGGTGACGAGCAGATGCAGTCCGGGATGCCGGTCGAGCAGCTGACGGGCGAGGCGCGCGGTCTGCCGTATCACCCGCTCGGCGGCGTCCAGCACCAGCAGCCGACGGGTCGCGGTTCCCGGCTCGCCGACCAGGTCCCTGGTGATGCGGGCGAGTTCGGCCTGCGCGCGGGCCGGGTCCAGATGCTCCGGCGTGCAGTCGTGCAGTTCGGCGACGGCGACGCCGTCCGGGAACAGCGGGCGCAGCCGGGCCGCCGCCGCGAGCGCGAGCCGGGTCTTGCCCACGCCGCCGGGCCCGGTGAGCACGACCAGCCGGCTGCGCTGCGCGCTGGCGAGAATGTGCCGCATGTCGGCCTGCCGGCCCACCAGCGGGTCGCCGAGCGGCCGGGGCCCGTGCCAGGGGGACGGCGTCCCCGCGCCGTCCCCCGGCGTTTGGGTGCGCTGCTCCGGAATGCCCGGCATGAGCGGCCAGCCGGCGCCGCTCCAGGGCGCCGCGTCCGCGGGCGCCGCGCCGAGGGCACTGAGCAGCAATTCGACCGAAACCCGACGCGGATTGGTGTTGGTGCCGGTTTCGAGATTGCGGATCGTCCGGACGCTGACGCCGGAGCGCTCCGAGAGCTCCTCCTGCGTCCATCCGGAGATTTTCCGCCGATTGAGCAGAAACTCACGCAGTTGGTGAATGTCCATTCTGCCGTAGGAAGTGAACTCATCCTGAATCACCATTGACAGAATCCCCCTTGGAAATGAAACACACAGACCGCCGCATGATCACCCCGTGGCGGCGGACACGACGTGGTCCTCCGCCGTGTCAACACCGCCATGCCCCATGTTTTGGCCAAGACCGGACCCTACTCGACCGAAGAACCGAACGGGAGTTCCGCCCCTTACAGGAAGACGCCACCTGACCGCTTCCTGCCAGATTCCCTACACCAGGCACACCGCTGCCAGAAGGTACCCGGAACGCGCCGTCCAACGGCCCCGGAAGCCCCCGGACCCGTCCGGCGGATCGCCCCGGAACGTACCGTCGGGAGCCAACCTGACCCGAAAGTCATTAAATCCGAAACGACTTCCCAGCCGTGGCGAAAACGCCTTGTAGGAAGCCTCTTTCGCGCAGAACAGCAGGCGGTCCCGTGGCACGTCGGACGCGGTCCAAACGTCGTCTTCCAGCCACTGTGCGGCGGCGCTCGGCACGATCCGCGCGGCGACCGCGGCGGGCAGCGGCGCGGCTGGTTCCGCGTCGATCCCGAGCGCCGTGACGTCCGACGCGCGGGCCACGGCGGCGGCGCGGTAACCGCGGCAGTGCGTCATGCTCCCGACGACGCCCTCGGGCCAGCGCGGCGCGCCCGACGCGTCCGGGAGCAGCGGGCCCACCGGCGCGCCGAGCCGCCGAAGCGCCCGGCGCGCGCACCCGCGCACGGTCGTGAACTCCCGCCGCCGCTCCGCCACCACGCCCTCCACCAGCGCCTCTTCGGCGGCGAACAGCGCGATCGACGCCTCCGGCCCGTCGTCCCCGTACGCCTCCCGGGCCTCGACGCCCGGCGGCACGAGATCGCCGATCATGCCGGGACTTCGCAGGAAATAAGGGCGTTCGACACCCGCCGGACCGGAGGGACTTCTGCTTGATCCGCGAACTTCATGTGAGGATGATGCGCGAGATCCGGGGAGTGACGGGACCACGGGGGTGCTCCATGTTGCACAGACTAGGGTTGGACGACCTGAGCGATGCGGTGTACAAGCAGCTCATCGCCGGGCGGTACCGGAGCGCGGACGACCTGGCCGACCACCTGGGCGTCACCGCGGACGACATACGGCCGGCCCTGGACCGCCTGGCCAAGCTGGAGCTGATCCGGCCCGCGCCCGACGGCGTCGGCGAGCCGGTCGACCCCCGTCTCGGCCTCAAGCAGCTGCTGCTGCGGCAGATGTCCGGGATCGACGAGCGGCTGCGCGAGTTCGAGGAGGACCGCGCCGCCGTCATGGCACTGATCGACGAGTACACCGAGGCGCGTCCCGGCGCCGGGGAGGTGCCCGGCACCTCGTACGTCACCGGCCGCGAGGCGGTCGCCGAGGAGCTGCGTGAGCTGTCCGGCCGGGCCGGCGCCGAGTGGCTGGCGTTCGTGCCGGACGGTTCGCCGTCCGTGAGCTGGCTGGAACAGCTCCAGGTGCTCCAGCGGCGGGCCGGCGCCCGTGGCGTGGACACCCGTACCGTCACCACGGACAGCATCCGCGGCGACACCCGGGCCGGGCTGCGCGCCGCCTGGGAGGCCGAGCCGCACAACCGGGTGCGCACGGTGCCGTCGCTGCCGGTGCATCTGCTCGTCGTCGACCGTTCCCGGGCGCTGCTGCCCGCCGATCCCGCCGACCCCTGGCACAGCGTCCTGCACTTCACGGCGCCCGGCGCGGTCGAGGCGCTGACCTCGCTGTTCGAGAGCGTGTGGGAGAGCGCCGTGCCCCTCGGCGCCGCCGCTCCCACGGTGGACGAGCACGGACTGAGCCCGCGCGAGAAGGAGTTGCTGCGGCTGCTGGCGCGCGGCCTGAACGACGACGCCATCCGCCGGCGGCTCGGCGTCTCGCTGCGCACGGTGCGCAGGATCGTCGCCGAGCTGTGCGTGCGGCTGGGCGCGGCGAGCCGTTTCGAGGCGGGTTACCAGGCAGCCAAGCGCGGCTGGATCTGACGCCCGGCCGGCCCCCGGGCCCGGTCCGTGCCGAGCGGCAACTTTCTCCCCCGGAATTGCCGGTGCGCTGCCTGGCCGGGCCGGTGACGCATCGACCAGCATGCTCGTCGGGATCCGAGGCGCCGCCCCGGACCGGTGAGCACACGAGCGAGCACACGAGCGACGGGGGACGCACGACGATGGAGCGGTCACGTCCCGGGGGCTCCCCCGCGGAAGACGCCCCCGAGGAGGACACCCCCGCGCGGCCCGCGGGCGAGGAGACCTCCCCCGGTGAGGCCACCGCCACGGAGCCCACCGCCGCCGGCGGCCCCGCCGGGCAGTCCAAGCTCCCGTCCCTGTGGCGCAGCCGCGACTACGTCTACTGGTGGACCGGGGAAGGGCTGAACCAGCTCGGCACCAGCGTGTCCACGCTCGCCTTCCCGCTGCTGATGCTCTACGCGACCGGCTCCGCCGCGCAGGCCGGCACCATCACCGTGCTGCACATGCTCGGCAGGCTCGCCACCCTCGTCGTGGGCGGCGCGCTGGCCGACCGCGTCTCCCGGCGCGCCCTGCTGTGCCTGGCCGCGCTGGCCGAGGCCGTGTCGATGGGCGCCGTCGCCTGGCTGGTGTACCGGGGCGACCCGCCGGTGCTCGCACTGGACGCGCTCGCGCTGGCCGGCGGGCTCGCGGCCGGGCTGAGGTCGGGCGTCACCGCGCCGGTGATCCGGCGGATCGTGCCCAAGGAGCAGGTCGCCGACGCCACCGCCCAGGGCATGGGCCGCGACATGCTCGCCCAGCTCCTCGGCGCCCCGCTCGGCGGCCTGCTGTACGCGACGGCCCGCTGGGTGCCGTTCCTGTTCGACGCGATCACCTTCCTGTTCATCGCCCTGTCCTCGCTGCTGATCCGCCGCCCGCTCGGCCCCGACCGCACGCCCGGGAAGGAGCGGCGGCCCGGTCTGGCCGCCGACGTCCGTGCCGGGCTGCGCATGATCCGCCGCAGCGACTACCTGGTCTTCACGCTGGCCTGGGGCGCGCTGCTGAACACCGTGGCGCAGGGCTTCATGCTGCTGTTCGTCGTCATCGTGAACCACCGCGGCGGCAGCCCCACCACCATCGGCGTCGTCACCTCGCTCGCCGTCACCGGCGGCGTGCTCGGCGCGGTCGCCGGGCCGGCGCTGATGCGGCGCATCGGCGCCCGGCGGGTGCTGCTGCTGTCCGCGTGGCTGTTCACGGCGTCCTTCGCCGCCGTCGCCCTGGTCCCCCGGCCCTGGCACATCGGGCTCGTGATGCTGATCGGCATGACCAGCATGGTCCCGATGAACATCGTCACCGAGTCCTACGAGGTCCGGCTGGTTCCCGACGCCTATCTGGGCCGGGTGGCGTCGACGGGCCAGTTCTGCTTCCAGGCCGTGCAGTGGACCGGCCCGCTGGCCGCCGGCTTCCTCGCCGACGCGGTGGGCGTGGAGCGCGCGGTGCTGATCCTGGCCGCCGCGATGGCCGTCCTGGCGCTGGTCCTGCACGCCGGGCGTCGCCAACTGGCACTGTTGGACACGCCGTTGGAGGAGGTCCAGGAGCTGGCCGAGCCGGCGCAGCCCGCGGAGCCGGACCCCGAACCCGTCCTCACCCACCCGTCGAAGGGCCGGGCGGGCTGATCCACCCCGTTCAGCAGTGAAGGGACCACCACATGGCCACGTCAGTGGAGCCGGGCATCGTCGCGACGGGCATGGCCTTCGGCGAGCGGTACGGCGTGCGCGAGACCGCGGCCGGCTACGTTCCCGATCCCGAGACGGTCGTCGCCCTCGGCTACGAGACCTACCACCGCGTCGCCGAGGGCGTCACCGCGACCGACCTCGCGGCCGCGGCCGCCCGTGAGGCCCTGGAGAACGCGGACCTGACCATCGGGGACGTCGACCTGATCGTCGTCGGCAACTCCGACGTGCCCGACTACCTGGGCTGGGACCCCTCCGCCGCCGTGGCCCGGGCGCTCGGCGCGCACGGCACGCCCACCGTGCTGTTCACCCAGGCGTGCGCCGCCTGGTCGCCGGCGCTGGACCACGCGGCGGGCGCGATGGCCCTCTCCCCCGGCGTGGAGACCGTGCTGCTGGTCATGGTCAACGTGCTCAGCGAGGCGCACAGCAACCGCATGGACTTCAACGGCTGCGTCGCCAGCGACGGGGCCGTGGCGGCCGTCGTGCGGCGCGGGCACCCGAGGCTGCGCCGGCTGTCCTCCGCCCAGTTCACCAACCCCGAGTACGCGGACCTGTTCCGCATCGAGTTCGGCGGGGCCGCCAGCCCGCTGCCGCCGCCCGGCCGGGGGCTGAAGGACGTCAGTCCGATGGCCTCGGTCTACCGGCACTTCGGCCGGGACCCCGAGCGCTTCCAGGCGTTCATGAAGGAGCTCAGCCGCCGGCTGGCGGACGTCGTCGACGAGGCGCTGGCCCGCGCCGGACGCGACCGCGGCGAGCTGGCCCGGGTCATCCACATCAACGACAGCCAGCCGACGTTCCGCGCGGTCGCCGACGCGGTCGGCATGCCCCTGGACCGCACCAACGCCGCACTGGCCCGCGGCCTCGGCCACATGGGCGCCGCCGATCAACTGGTCTGCCTGTGGCGGCACATCGAGAACGGCGAACTGGCGCTCGGGGACCTGGTGGCGCTCACCGGCGTCGCCTCCCCCGGCATGCACTGGTTCTGCACGATCGTCGAAGTGTGAGGCGGCGGCGCGCAAGACGCCACGCACCTGCGAAAGGAATGACGATATGCCCGCCGAGCCCCCTGCCGCGCCGGTGATGCCCTCGGCCGTGTCCGAGGCGGACATCGCCGGCTTCGTCGTCGAGCGGTTCCTGCCCGGCGTCGACGCCGCCGAGCTGGACCCGGAGTACGACCTGCTGGCCACCGCCGTGATCGACAGCCTCGGCGTGCTGCACATCGCCGCCTGGCTCTCCGACGAGCACGGCGTCCTCGTGCCCGACGAGGAACTCACCACCCGCAACTTCCGTACCGTGCGGGCCATCCGGGCCACGGCGGAGCGCGCCGGGAGCGGGGAGGCGAGGGCATGAGCCGTTCCCTCGCCGCCGCGTTCGCCGAACGCGCCGCGGCGCAGCCGTCCGCGCCGGCGCTGATCTGGGACGGGCACGCGGTGAGTTACGCGGAACTGCACACGATGGCCTGCCGGGCCCGGGACCGGGTGGAGGCCGCCGCGCCGCGCGCCGACCGCCCGGTGGGCCTGCGGGTGCGCAAGTCGCCGGAGACGGTGGCCCTGGTGCTGGGCTGCCTGATGGCGGGCCGCGGCTTCCTGCTGCCGTCGCACGAACTGCCCGAGCTGCCGCTGAAGGAGCTGTACGGGCAGGCCGGCTGCGTGGTCGTCCTCGGCCTCGCCGACGACCCGCTGGTGGACGTCGTCGTGGACGTCGGCCCCGGCCCACAGGCCGCCGTGGGAGCGCTGGAGACGCGCCCGCCGGCCGAGGTCGCCGAGGACGCGACCGGGTTCATGCTGACGACCTCCGGCTCCACCGGACTGCCGAAGATCGTGCCGATCTCCTCCGGCGCGCTCACCCGCTTCACCGCCTGGGCGGCAGACGCCTTCGGCATCGCCCGGAGCACGGTCGTCCTCAACTACGCGCCCCTCAACTTCGACCTGTGCCTGCTGGACGTGTGGACCACCCTGGCGTACGGCGGCACGGTCGTCCTCGTCGACCCGGACCGCGGCGCCTCGGCGCAGTATCTGCACGGCCTGGTCACCGAGCACCGGGTCACCTTCGTCCAGGGCGTGCCGCTGCTGTTCCAGCTGCTCGCCCGGGCGGCGGCCGACTCGGGCCCGCTGACCACGCCCGAGCACCTGGTGTTCGCGGGCGAGAGCATGCCCGCGAAGATCCTGGCGGACCTGCCGGAGGCGTTCCCGTCGGCCCGCTGGTACAACAACTACGGCTGCACGGAGACCAACAACAGCTTCCTGCACGAGGTGGACCTCGGCCGTCCGGTCACCGCGCCGCTGCCGATCGGCAGACCGCTGCCCGGGGTGCGCTGGCTGCTCGTCGGCGAGGACGGCCGTGCGTTGACCGGCCGCGGCCAGGGCGAGCTGCTGGTCAGCACCCCGTTCCAGACGGCCGGTTACGTGAATGTGCCGGGCGGCGAGAAGTTCGGCCCGCATCCCGACGGGGAGCCCGGCGTCGTCTACTACCGCAGCGGCGACGTCGCCGTGCGCCACGAGGACGGCTCGCTGAGCGTGCTCGGCCGGACCGACTTCATGGTCAAGGTGCGCGGCACCCAGGTGAGCACCCAGCACGTCGAGAGCATCCTGCTGGAGCACCCGGCGGTCGTCGAGGCCGCCGTCGTCGCGCTCCCGGACCCGGAGGCGGGCCACCGGCTGCACGCCCGGATGCGGCTGACCGCGCCCGGCGCCGCGGGCGTCCTGGCGCTGCGGCAGTACTGCGCGGAGCGCGCGGTCCGCGCGGCCGTGCCCAGCGTGTTCGAGACCGTGTCGGAGCCGCTGCCGCGGACGTCGACGGGCAAGGTGGACCGCAACCGGATCAAGGCCGACCTGCTCGCGCGCTGACCGCGTCACAGGGCGGACGCGGGAACGCGGGAAGGGGGGCTGCCCGGCCGGGCAGCCCCCCTTTCCGCGTGACGGTGCCTCAGCCGCGCGCGCCCCGGAAGGCCTTGGCCACCGAGACCGCGCCGACGACGAGCACGATGAGCGCGGCGCCGCTGTAGACGGGGTCCGGTGACTCCCAGAGGGTCTTGCCCTCGGCGAGGAAGTCCGGGTTGAACAGCTCCTGCTGGTACAGCACCCACGCCAGCGGCAGCGTGAACAGCGCCTGGGCGACCGCGTGCCAGGTGGCCAGCCGCACGGTCCAGCCGCGTGCCACCACCCGGGCGAGCCCGATGCCCACCAGGCCGGCGAGGCCCGCGAGGACCGGCCAGATCCACCCCGACCACAGGTCCGGGTGGAGCACCTCCAGCCACTCGCCGTCCCCGGCCGCGCCGTCGCCGTCCGCCCAGAAGGGTTCGGCGGTGTGCTGCCAGACGATCAGCCCGAACAGGAAGGCGTCCCAGACCACTTGGGCGATGGCCCCGAAGCCGCCCTGGTCCGGCTGCCGTACGTCCGGCAGGTCGTCGGGGGTCCACCGAGCCGCGCCCGTCACCCCGCGGCGGTGCCGGACCCGCTCGGTCACGGCGAACACCAGCGTCAGCACGGCGACCAGTTGGGCCCCGACGGTGATCAGGGTGCCGACGCCGGAGCGCAGCGCGGCGCCCACGTCGTCGGTGTCGGCCAGCTCCAGCAGGACGAGGCCGACGGTGATCACCGGCAGGACGGTGGTCAGCAGGACGGTCAGCAGCCGGAGATAGGCGGGATAGAGATCGGGGCCGATCAGCGCGAGCGGCCGCTCGGTGTAGCGGGCGGCGCAGCGGACCGGGTCCCCCATCTCGGTGAGCACCTCGCGCTCCGCCGTCCGGGGGTCGGCGGCGTTGCGTCCCTCGACGGTGTCGGCGATCGTGGCGCGGAGTTCCTCCGCGATGTCGTCGCGCTGGTCGGCGGGCAGCCGCCGGACGACCTCGTGCACATAGCGTTCGGTGAGCACGCCCGTACTCATTCGTTCTCCTTGGTCAGTTGTGAGATCGAGGCGACGAGGTCCTGCCATTCGCGCACCAGCCCGGCGCGCACTCGCGAGCCGTCGGCGCTGACCTGGTAGAACTTCCGGGGCCGGGACTCGTCGGTGTTCCACTCGCTCGTGAGCAGGCCCTGTTTCTCCAGGCGTCGCAGCAGTGGGTAGAGCGTGTTGCCGTCGACGGTAACCCCCGCATCGTTGAGCGTCTCCAGCAGCGCGTAGCCGTAGCTCGGCTTCCGGAGCAGTGCCAGGCAAGCCAGCACGACCGTTCCACGACGCAGCTCCTGCGCCTGGCTGAGGGTCATCTCTTCTACGGACACGACTCACACGATACTGTGTGCCGCACACTAATGTCACGCGACCGGGTGCGGCCAACCGGTGAACGGAGTACGACGGTCGGGGGTTGCGGGTCAGACCGGCCGGCCCGCCACCAGCCACTTCGACGGCACCTGGATCGGTGCGCCGTCCGGTCCGGGCTCGGTGGTCGTCAGCGGCAGGTCGCCGCTCGCCAGCACGGTGAGTCCGGCGGCGCGCAGGAACTCGGGTATCGCGTCGTCGGCCACCTCCCCGGGGGCTATGCCGTGCCGGAAGATCGAGGCGAGCTTGGCGGGCGGGCCCCCGGGGCGGGCGGCCAGGTCGCGCAGGGCGGTTCCGGCGGCCTGGGCGAGCTCGACGAGGAAGGCCCTGCCGCGGGCGCCGACGAGGCTGGCGATGCCCTCCGCGAGGGGCCGGCGGTCGCCGGGCTCGCTCTGGTGCAGGACGCCGCGCATGTAGACGTTCACGTCGCCGAGTTCGGCGTGCAGGGCCGCGGCCTCGCTCGGCTCGGCCGCGTCCAGGGTCCGGTAGCCGGCCCGCCCGGCGGGGTCGGCCTGCCGGGCGTGCGCCACGGCCGCGTCGGACAGGTCGACGCCGAGGACGCGCGGGAAGCGGTCGGCGAGGAACCGGGTCTGGGTTCCGTTGCCGCAGCCCAGGTCGACCAGGGGCAGGTCCGGGTCGGCCAGGTGCGGCTCGAACAGCGGCAGATGCAGCCCGGCGGTCAGCTCCGGCCCGGCGTCCCACAGGACCGCGCCCTGCCCCTGCGGCGCCTCGCTCCAGAAGCCCTCCCAGGCCGCGCGGTACCGACTCGTCACGCTCATCGCCGACAACTCCCCTGATCCGACGCCGTGTTCGCCCGTGCGAGCCGACGGGCGAGTACGGTCTACCGCGGGCGGGCGACGCCCACAAGGCCGGGGGCGCACGCCCGCACGAACTCAGCGGCGCGGCAGGGTCAGTTCGAACCAGACCGACTTGCCGGACGCGGTGCGGTTCGCGCCCCACTCGCGGGCGAGGGTGCTCACCACGCGCAGACCTCGCCCCTTGAGGTCGCCGGGGCCGGCGCTGAGCAGCGTGGGCAGCTCGTGGTCGTCGTCGTCCACCTCGCACAGCAGCGTGTCCCCGCGCACCAGCCGCAGTTCCACGGGCCGCCGGTGCGAGTGGCGCACGGCGTTGGTGACCAGCTCGCCGACCATCAGCTCGGCGTTGTCCGCCAGACGGGCCAGTCCCCACGCGTGCAACTGCTCGCGCACCGCCGCCCGGGCGCGGCGCACCTCGGCCACGTCCAGGGGCAGCCGCCACTCGGCCACGTCCTCGGGCCCGATGCCGGTGAGGCGGGCCATCAGCAGCGCCACGTCGTCCTTGCGTCCGCCGCGGGTGTTGAGGGCGCGGATGATGGTGTCGCAGGCGTCGTCCATGGAGGCGGCCGGGTGCGCGGCGGACTCGCACAGCGTGGCCAGCCCGACGCCGATGTCCTCACCGCGCATCTCGACCAGCCCGTCGGTGCACATGACCAGCCGGTCCCCCGGCCGCACGCTCACCCGCACGGCCTCGAACGGCACCCCGCCCACGCCGATGGGCGCGCCGGTCGGCAGCTCCAGCAGCTCGCTGCGCCCGTCCTCGGCGCGGACCAGCACCGGTGGGATGTGCCCGGCGTTGGCGAGGTGCAGCTCGCCGGCGATCGGGTCGTACACGGCGTACAGACAGGTCGCGAGGTGGGTGTCGCCGAGCCGCTGGGCGAGGTCGTCGAGGTTGCGCAGCAGCTGGGCGGGCGGCAGGTCCAGGCCGGCCATGGTCTGCACGGCGGTGCGCAACTGGCCCATCATCGCCGCGGAGTTGAGGCCGTGACCCATGACGTCGCCGACGACGAAGGCGGTGCGGGCGCCGGGGAGTTTCACCGAGTCGAACCAGTCGCCGCCGACGCGTCCGAGCAGGGTGCCGGGCAGATAGCGGGTGGCGATGTCGCAGCCCGCCATGCGCGCCGGGATGTGCGGCAGCATGCTGTCCTGGAGGGTCTCGGCGACGTTCTCCTGGAAGGTGTACATCCGGGCGTTGTCGAGGACGAGGCCCGCGCGGGCGGCGAGTTCGGCGCCGGTGACCCGGTCCATGTCGTTGAACTCGGGGCGCTCCGGGTGCCGCAGCAGGATCATGAAGCCGAGGACGACGTTGCGCGCCTTCAGCGGGACCACCAGCATCGAGCGGCCGGTGATCAGCGGGCGGATGTCCCGCTTCTCGAACTGCGAGGCGATGGCGTGGCCCATCTGCTCGCTGATCCGCGGCACGAGGACGGGCTCGCCCGTGGTCATGCACTGGAAGAACGGTGTGTGGGCGGGGAAGGGCATGGCCTCGCCGACGGGCACGACGTCGTCCCAGCGGCCGGGTGCGTCGGTGTGCTCGACGGCGACCCGGTGCCACAGGGTGGTGGTGTCCGGCACGCCCTCGGGGAACCCCTCGCCGGCGACGACCTGCTCGCGCAGATAGGTGCCGGCGACGTCGGTGAAGCGCGGCACGACCGCCTTGCTGACCTCGACGACGGTGCGGGACAGGTCGAGGGAGGTGCCGATCCTGCCGCTGACCTCGTTGAGGAACTCCAGGCGCTCACGCACGGCGGCGTACTCGAGGTCCTCGCGGTCCTCCTCGGCCTCGTCGCGCAGGTCCGCGGGGACGGGTTGCCCGGCGGCGAGGGCGCGGGCGAGGCGCTCGCGGCGGGCCTTGCGCTCGGCGCGCCGGGGCACGCCCCAGTCGGGGGTGACGGGCACGCGGGCGTTCCGGCTGAACTCCAGGACGGGGTAGCCGAGTTCGAGGACCTGGGCGGCGATGCGGGCGCTCTCGTCCACGCTCATGCTGGGCAGGATCTCGGGCAGGCCGCGGGCGAGTTCGTCGGCGTCGGGGAGGTCGGTGTGGCGGGCGAGGCCGGGGGTGACGTGCTCCACGGTGCCGGGCTCGGCGTCGGCCCCGCCCTGCGGGTGGGCGACGGCGGCGTCGGCGGCGAGTACGAGGAGGCGTTCGGCGCCGGGCCCGACCAGCGGGTAGGCCCACCACAGGATGTCGGTGCGGTGACCGCCGCGCCCGGTGAGCCGGGCGCGGCCCGCGGCCGGGTAGGACAGCCCGCCGTCGAGGGTGGCGCCCAGGTCGGGCCCGAGGCCGCCGAAGCCGCCGTACGGGCTCTCGTGGCCGTCGGGACCGCCGTACGGACTCTCGTCGTCGGGCTCGGGCAGTGCCCCGGAGACGGGCAGCAGGTCGATCGCGGGGCGGCCGATCGCGTCCTGCCGCGCGGGGCCGAACAGCCGTTTCGCCCCGGTGCTCCAGTGGGAGACGAGGCCCTCCCGGTCGACCACGACCACGGCCAGCGGCACCCGGCCGGCCGGGGCGCGCCCGTTCGGCGGCGCGCCGTCCTCGGCGGGATGACCGGGAGGTGCTTGCCGATCGGCGCCACGGTCCATGGCCCAGGCCCTCTCTCCCCACGGCTGTGCAAGATCTGTGCCCCCGGCCACCACCGTAGGGCGCGGTCCGTCACGATGTGCGGCAATCCGGGAATTCGTGCGACCGCTCCGCGCGGGGCGCACGCCCGCCCGCGCGGGGGGTCGCGGAGGGCCGGAGTCAGTCCTCGTGGCCCAGCTGGAGATCGCGTTCGGTGCGTCCGCCGCCCGCCACTTGCAGCACGGTGGCCACCGGCGGGTAGCCGGCGGCGATGACGGTGTACTCGCCGGAGGACAGGTCGACGAACCGGAACGTCCCGTCGGCGCCGGTGGTGAGGGTGTCGACGACGTTCCCGGCGGCGTCCAGCAGCGTCACGCGGGCGTCCTCCACGGGCCGGCCTCCGGTCGCCCGGACGGTGCCGCGCAGCACGGCGCCGCCGGCGAGTTCGACGTCCTGGCGGGTCTCGCGGGCGGCCTGGACGCTGACCGGCAGGGCCGCCGGGCGGAACGCGGGCGCGCTGGCGGCGAGGGTGTACTCCCCGGCGACCAGCTCGGTCATCACATAGCCGCCCTCGCGTCCGCTGCGGGTGGCGGCGACGACCTCGCCGTGCACGTTGGTGAGGGTGACGGTGGCGTCGCGCACGGGGCTGCCGTCGGCGGTGAGCACGCTGCCGGCGAGGCGTCCGGCGCCGCCGAGGACGACGTCCAGCTCGACGGGCCGCTCCCCGACGGTCACGGAGACCGCCTGCGGCTGGTGGCCGCCCGCCGCGGCGATGAGGACGTACGACCCGGCGCCCGGCGTCGACAGCGCGTAGCGGCCGTCCTCGCCGCTGGCGCCCCGCCCGATCTGCTGTCCGGCGACGTCGATGAGGGTGAGCGCCGCGCGGGGCACGACGGTGCCGTCGGGGTGCTGCACCGTGCCGCAGACCGGGACTCCGGCCGCGTAGGCCGCGCGGGCCTGCGGGATCGTGGCCGTGTCGGTGACGGGGGCGTTGTGGGACACCAGCGGTTTCTCCTTGAGGAAGAAGGCGAGGAACAGGCCGAGCGCCAGCACCGGGACGAGGTACAGGAAGATCCTCGGCATGGCGTCGGCGTAGGCCTGGATGTAGCCCTCGCGCAGCTCGGGGGGCAGCGCGTGGACGGCGGCGGGGGTGATGGACTGCGGGTCGGGCAGTCCGGCCCCGGCCGGCAGCCGGTCGTGCAGGGAGTCGGCGAGCCGGTCGGCGAGCAGGGAGCCGAACACGGCGGCGCCGACGCTGCCGCCGATCTGCCGGAAGTAGTTGGTGGCGCTGGTGGCCACGCCGAGGTCGGCGGGGCGCACGGAGTTCTGCACGGCGACGACGAGGACCGGCAGCACCATGCCGATGCCCGCGCCGAGGACGGCCATCCAGACGCTGTAGTGGAGCCGCGGGGTGTCGGGCTCCAGGCGGGACAGCAGCCACATGCCGAGCACGGACAGGGCGCCGCCGAGGATCGGGTGGGCGCGGTAGCGGCCGGTGTGGCTGATGAGCTGGCCCGAGACGATGGAGGTGACGACGATGCCGCCCATCATCGGCAGCATCAGCAGCCCGGACTCGGTGGCCGAGGCGCCCTCGACCATCTGGAGGTAGGTCGGCAGATAGCCGGCCGCGCCGAAGAGGGCGACGCCGACCACCAGACCGACCAGGCCGGTGACGTTGAAGACGGAGTCGCGGAACAGCCTCGGCGGGATGAGGGGTTCGGCGGCGAAGCGCTCGGCGGCCAGGAAGAGCAGCGTGGCGGCGAGCGCGCCCGCGCCGAGGCCGAGGATCGTCCGGGAGCCCCAGGCGTACTCGGTGCCGCCCCAACTCGTCAGCAGGACCAGGCAGGTCGAGGCCGCGGCGAGCAGCAGCGCGCCGAGGACGTCGAAGCGGGGCCGGACCGCGGGCCGGGGCAGTTTCAGCACGACGGCGACGACGGCCATGGTGAACAGGCCGAAGGGGACGTTGACGTAGAAGCACCAGCGCCACGACAGATGGTCGGTGAAGTAGCCGCCGAGCAGCGGTCCGGCGACGGAGGCGAGGCCGAAGGCGGCCCCGATCATGCCCATGAACCGGCCGCGGCGCCGGGGCGGCACGATGTCAGCGATGATCGCCTGGACGCCGATCATCAGCCCGCCCGCGCCGACGCCCTGCACCGCGCGGTAGGCGATCAGCTGGTCCATGGTCTGCGCGCGGCCGGCGAGCGCCGAGCCGACGACGAAGACGGCGATGGCGAACTGGAAGACGCCCTTGCGGCCGAGGAGGTCGCCGAGCTTGCCGTAGATCGGCAACCCGACGGTGGAGGTGAGCAGATAGGCGGTGATCGCCCACGACATCCGGTCCAGGCCGTGCAGTTCGCCGACGATCCGCGGCAGGGCGGTGGCGACGATCATCTGCTCCAGGGCCGCGAGGAGCAGCGCGAGCATCAGGCCGAGGAAGACCAACCGCACGCGGCGCGGGCCGAGTTCGGCGGTGGCCGCCGGGGGCGGCGGGGCCGCGGGCGGCGGCGAAGGCGCCGCCACGACCGGCTCGTCCTGCACCAGTGTCGTCCCGCCCACGTACCGCTCCCCTCGTCGCGCTGCCGCACATTTCCGCGTAAAGCGTCAACTGCGAGCAGGCGCGACGAGTTACGGCTGGGCCGGCTTCCGTGACGGGAGCCGGCCTACTTCTTCTCGACCTCGGCGGCCAGGTTGGCCAGCAGGGCGTCGTAGATCCGGGCGAGGCCCTTGGGGGCGAAGGTGCGCTCGAAGAAGCCGCCGATGCCGCCGGCGCCGTCCCAGGTGGTGGTGACGGCGACCCTCGATGCGCCCTCACCCGCCGGGGTGACCCGCCAGGTGGTGACCATGGAGGAGTTGCGGTCCTTCTCGATCAGCTCGCCGTCGCTCGGTTCGGTGACCTCCAGCAGGCAGTCGCGGACGCGCTTGCTGGTGGCCTGGAGCTTCCAGTGGACGAGGGTGCCCTCGCCGTCGCCGCCCTCGCGGACCTCGTACTCGCTGAACTGCTCCGGAAGGATCTTCCCGCGCGTCCCGCTGTAATCGGCGATGGCGTCGAACACATCCTCCGGACCCGCCGCGACGACCCGTTCCGTGCCGGCCTCGACCTGCGCCATTGCGTTCCTCCAGTAGCTGGTTCTCGGGGTTGACGGCAAGCCAACCACCCCACGGCCCGGCCGCCCAAATCACACGGTCGCGCGCACGATCAAGGGAACATGTGTTCTATTCTGAGGCCAGTGCTACCGAGGAGGCGTCATGCGCTGGGAGAACCTCTCACTGGAGGCGGGCGGCCGCGGCCCTGCGGACGCCGGGCTGTTCGGCGCGGACGCCGTGGTCACGCGGACGTTCGACGCCCCGGAGTTCCGGGGGATCACCTTCCACGAGGTGCGGGCGAGGTCGATCGTGAACCGGGTGCCGGGGGCGTCCCGGATGCCGTTCGAATGGACGGTGAACCCCTACCGGGGGTGCACGCACGCGTGCGTCTACTGCTTCGCCCGCAAGACGCACAGCTATCTGGACCTGGACACCGGGCTGGGCTTCGACTCGCAGATCGTGGTCAAGGTGAACGCGCCGGACCTGCTGCGCCGCCAGTTGTCCTCGCGCCGCTGGCAGGGCGAGCACATCGCGATGGGCACGAACGTCGACTGCTACCAGCGCGCCGAGGGCCGCTACCGCCTGATGCCGGGCATCCTGGCCGCCCTGCGCGACCACGCCAACCCGTTCTCCATCCTCACCAAGGGCACGCTCATCCTGCGCGACCTGGAGCTGCTGACCGAGGCGGCGCGGGTCACCGACGTCGGGATCTCGGTCTCGGTCGGCTTCACCGACCCGGAGCTGTGGCGCACGGTGGAGCCGGGCACGCCCGCGCCGGAGCGGCGGCTGGACGTCGTACGGACGCTGGGTGGGCACGGCATCGGGTGCGGGGTGCTGATGGCGCCGGTGATCCCGTTCCTGGGCGACCGTCCGGACCAGCTGCGGGCCACCGTGCGGGCGATCGCGCAGGCCGGGGCGACCTCGGTCACGCCGCTGGTGCTGCACTTGCGGCCGGGCGCCCGCGAGTGGTTCATGGCCTGGCTCGCGCGCGAGCACCCCTACCTGGTGGCGCGCTACGAGCGGCTGTACGCGGACGGCGCGTACGCCCCCAAGTGGTACCAGCGGCGGATCACCCGCCAGGTGCACGAACTGGCCCAGGAGTACGGCATCGGACCGGCCCGCGCGGGCATGCCCCGCCGCGTCCGCGAACCGGAGCCGCTCTCGACGGAGCCGGCGGAGCCGGTCCAGCTGTCCCTCCTCTGAGAGGGCCCGCGCTGGAGGACGACCGGCGTCGGCGCCGGGGCGGGGCAGCGGCCTCACCCGCGCCGCTGCCCCGGGATCCGCGCCAGCGCCCGTACCGCCGCCTCCGCCAGGGGCGGGTGGGCCAGGGCCTCGTTCAGCACGGGGACCGCCCGGGCGTCGCCGAGTTCGCCGAGGCCCTCCACGCAGGCGAGGGCGACACGGCGGTACGGGTCGTGGGGGCGCAGGCGGCGCTGCAGTGTGGTGATCAGGGCCGGGACGGATTCCGGGGCACCGAGCCGGACCAGGAGGCGGACCGGGTGCAGGGCGTAGGCGACGCGCAGTTCGTTGGTGGCGAGGGCGGCGGCGGCGCGGGCGGTGCGGGGGTCGCCGAGGCGGGCGAGGGCGTGGGCGGCGGAGGCGCAGCGGGGCGGGTCGCGGTGGTTGAGGAGCAGGACGAGCGACTCGAACGCCCGCCGGTCGCCGGCCAGGCCCAGCCGGAAGGCGGCCAGTTCCCGCGCCCACAGCGGCCGGCCCGGCTCGGTGAGCACCCGGGCCAGTGCGTCGAGGTCCCCGGTCGCCGTCAGCTCCGCGAACTCGGGCGGGGCGCCGGACTCCCGCCGTAAGCGCTCCGTGAGCGATCGCAACTCTTCGTCCATGTCCCGAGGGTACAAACGCTCCCGCGCGGAGGGATCCACATCACACAGACATCGCCGGGACGGGGGCTGGCGCGCTCGTTACCGGCGAGTTAAGCTCAGACGAGCGAGCCACCCGCTCGCACCCCCTCGCCACGGCCTGGTGACGCAGCCGTGGCGGGCGCAGTCGGTTCGGTACCCCGTGTACCGCAGTACGGCTCGGCTCCGGGACAGGGCCGGCCGGCATCACCGTTCGCCGGACGTGTGCGCGTCCGCGGCGACGGCTCCCGGGCGTGTGCGCCGGGGCCTGCGTGTCAGGCCCCTGACAGCCCGGCATCACCCGCAACCGCAGCTCCGCACGCACCCGGTGCGCCCCTTCGGCGCACCGGGGCGCGTTCCCAGTCGTCACCCTCATCCAGGAGTCCCGCGATGGCCGCTCCCCTGTCCCCTTCTTCTCCCGCTTCCCCCGCCCCCGCCTCCGGCTCGCCCCTGCGCACCGTCGCCGTCGTCGGCCTCGGCACCATGGGGACCGGCATCGCCGAGGTGCTGGCCAGGGCCGGCCGCGAGGTCGTCGGCATCGACATCAGCGAAGCCCAGGCCGCCCGGTGCGTCGCCGCGCTGGAGGCCGCGACGGCCCGCGCCGTCGAGCGGGGCCGCATGACCGAGCGGGAGCGGACCGCCGCCCTGGCCCGCGTCCGCACCTCCACCGACCTGCGGGCCGCCGCCGACGTCGACCTGGTCGTCGAGGTGGCCCCGGAGTCGTACGAGATCAAGCAGCAGATCTTCCGCGAGCTGGACGGCGTCGTCCGCCCGGAGACGATCCTGGCCACCGGCACCAACGCCCTGTCCGTCACCCGGCTCGCCGCGGACTCCGCGCGCCCGGAGCGGGTGCTGGGCCTGCACTTCTTCAATCCGGCCCCGGCGATGAAGCTGGTCGAGATCGTCTCGTCGGTGCTGACCGCGCCCAGTGCCGTCGACGCCGTCACCGGCCTCGCCCTCGACCTGGGCAAGGAGCCGGTCTCGGTCGGCGACCGGCCCGGATTCGTCGCCGACGGCCTGCTGTTCGGCTACCTCAACCAGGCCGCCGCGATGTACGAGTCCCGGTACGCCTCCCGCGAGGACATCGACGCGGCGATGCGGCTGGGGTGCGGGCTGCCGATGGGCCCCCTCGCGCTGCTCGACCTGGTCGGCATCGACACCGCCCGCACCGTCCTGGACGCCCTGTACGCCGAGTCCCGCGACCGGTTGCACGCCCCCGCGCCGATCCTCAAGCAGCTCAGCGAGGCGGGCCTGACGGGCCGCAAGGCCGGCCGCGGCTTCTACACCTACGACGCCCCCGGCGGCGCCGCCGTCGTGCCGGACGCCCTGACCCCGGCCGGGGACGGCGAGCGGGCGCCCGGCCGCCCGGTGCGCTCCGTCGGCGTGGCCGGCTCGGGGACCATGGCCTCCGGCATCGCCGAGGTGTTCGCCAAGGCGGGCTACGACGTCGTGCTCGCCGCCCGCAGCGAGGAGAAGGCACAGGCCGCCAGGGCCCGGATCGGCGCCTCGCTGGCCCGCTCGGTCGACAAGGGCCGTATGACTGCGGAGGCCGCGGCGCAGACCCTGGAGCGGATCGTCCCGGCGGGCTCCTACGACGCCTTCGCCGACGTCGACCTGGCCGTCGAGGCCGTCGCCGAGGACCTGGACGTCAAGCGGCAGCTGTTCGCCGCGCTGGACAAGGTCTGCAAGCCCGGCGCGGTCCTGGCCACGACGACCTCCTCGCTGCCCGTGGTCGCCTGCGCCCGCGCCACCTCGCGCCCGCAGGACGTGATCGGCATGCACTTCTTCAACCCGGCCCCGGCGATGAAGCTGGTCGAGGTCGTCCGCACGGTGCTGACGGCCGACGACGTCCACGCCACCGTCCGCGAGGTCTGCGGCCGCATCCGCAAGCACCCCGTCGACTGCGGCGACCGGGCCGGGTTCATCGTGAACGCGCTGCTGTTCCCGTACCTCAACAACGCGATCAAGATGGTCCAGGACCACTACGCGTCCCTGGACGACATCGACGCCGCGATGAAACTGGGCGGGGGCTATCCGATGGGTCCCTTCGAGCTGCTGGACGTGGTCGGTCTGGACGTCTCGCTGGCCATCGAGAAGGTCCTGCACAGCGAGTTCCGCGAGCCGGGCCTGGCCCCCGCGCCGCTGCTGGAGCACCTGGTGGCCGCCGGCTGCCTCGGCCGCAAGACGGGGCGCGGCTTCCGCGAGTATGCCCGCCGCTGACCGTCCGGGTGACTGGTTCCGCAGGGACGCGGACTGGGGCGGACTGCTCGGCCCCGCCGGCGCTCCCCCGCCCTCCCCGGGCGGGGGAAGTGCCGGGCCCGCGCGCCGAACTGCGCACATGCAGTACGTTCGGGTCATGTCCCAGCCCGCCAAGTCCTCACGTACACCAGCCACGCCCGACGCACCGGAGAGCGCCGCGGGCAACCGCGCGGCGGCCCAGCGGCTGAAAATGCGCCGGGAACTGGCCGCCGCGGCGATGGAGCTGTTCGCGACCAAGGGCTACGAGGCGACCACCGTCGACGAGATCGCGGCCCGCGCCGGGGTGGCCCGGCGCACCTTCTTCCGCCACTTCCGCTCCAAGGAGGAGGCGATCTTCCCGGACCACGACGACACCCTGGTCCGGGCGGAGGCGGTGCTCAACGCCGCGCCCGCGCACGAGCATCCGCTCGACACGGTGTGCCGCGGCATCAAGGAAGTCATGAAGATGTACGCGGGACGCCCGGAGATCTCCGTCGCCCGCTACAAGCTGACCCGCGAGGTGCCCACCCTGCGGGAGGCGGAGATCGCGTCGGTGGCCCGCTACGAGCGGCTGTTCACCCGCTATCTGCTCGGCCACTTCGACGAGCACGCCCACGACGACGACGCCAACGACGACCCGCTGCTCGCCGAGGTCGCCGCCTCCGCCGTGGTCACCGCCCACAATCACGTGCTGCGGCGCTGGCTGCGGGCCGGCGGCCAGGGGGACGTGGAGGCGCAGCTGGACCACGCCTTCGCGATCGTCCGCAGGACGTTCGGCGCCGGGATAGGCGTCGGCCGCACCTCGGCGCCCAAGCCGCCGTCCGGCCCGGCGTCCGGCCCGGCGTCGATCTCCGCGCAGGGCGAGGTGCTGGTGGCCGTGGCCCGCACGGACGCCCCGCTGGCCGAGGTCATGCGCACGATCGAGCAGGCGCTGAAAGAGCGCTGAGTCACCCTCCCGCTGTGATGACGGCCACCCGCCCGGGTGGCCGTTTTGGCATGTCAGAGGCGCTTTTCGCCCGGCTCCGGCGGGCCGTTCGATCGATCATCGCTCATATGTCGCGTAAAGATTTCATCTGAGAGGAATTTCTGGCACCCAGTGCCTTGCGAGGTGTCACGGGGTGCCATACGTTGAGGGTGTCCGGGCTGTCCCCGCGGGACCGTCTCGTCCCGCGCGCCCGGACGCCTGCGTCACAGGCACCCTCCCGCGCCACAAAGCGCCGCCCACCGCACCACCCGCCGAACCGACGGCACACCCACACCCTCAGCAGCACCGACGCAACCCTCAGCGCCCTTCCCTCGGGGCGCTCACCGCCGGAGGCAACACCGTGACCGTGAAGGACATCCTGGCCGCGATCCAGTCGCCCGACTCCACGCCGGCCGACTTCGCCGCCCTGCCGCTGCCCGAGTCGTACCGCGCGATCACCGTGCACAAGGACGAGACCGAGATGTTCGCGGGCCTCGAGACCCGCGACAAGGACCCGCGCAAGTCGCTCCACCTGGACGAGGTGCCGCTGCCCGAACTGGGCCCCGGCGAGGCGCTGGTGGCCGTCATGGCCTCCTCGGTCAACTACAACTCGGTGTGGACGTCGATCTTCGAGCCGCTGTCGACCTTCGGCTTCCTGGAGCGCTACGGCCGCACCAGCGAGCTGGCCAAGCGCCACGACCTGCCGTACCACATCATCGGCTCCGACCTCGCGGGCGTCGTGCTGCGCACCGGGCCGGGCGTGAACTCCTGGAAGCCCGGCGACGAGGTCGTCGCGCACTGCCTCTCCGTCGAGCTGGAGTCCAGCGACGGCCACAACGACACCATGCTCGACCCGGAGCAGCGGATCTGGGGCTTCGAGACCAACTTCGGCGGCCTCGCCGAGATCGCGCTCGTAAAGTCCAACCAGCTGATGCCCAAGCCGGACCACCTGTCGTGGGAGGAGGCGGCGGCCCCGGGCCTGGTCAACTCCACCGCGTACCGCCAGCTGGTCTCGCGCAACGGCGCCGGCATGAAGCAGGGCGACAACGTCCTGATCTGGGGCGCGAGCGGCGGACTGGGCTCGTACGCCACGCAGTTCGCGCTGGCCGGCGGCGCCAACCCGATCTGTGTCGTCTCCAGCCCCCGGAAGGCGGAGATCTGCCGCTCGATGGGCGCCGAGGCGATCATCGACCGCAGCGCCGAGGGCTACAGGTTCTGGAAGGACGAGCGGACCCAGGACCCCAGGGAGTGGAAGCGCTTCGGAAAGCGCATCCGCGAACTCACCGGCGGCGAGGACATCGACATCGTCTTCGAGCACCCCGGCCGCGAGACCTTCGGCGCCTCCGTCTACGTCACCCGCAAGGGCGGCACCATCACCACCTGCGCCTCCACCTCGGGCTACATGCACGAGTACGACAACCGCTACCTGTGGATGTCGCTGAAGCGCATCATCGGCTCCCACTTCGCCAACTACCGCGAGGCATGGGAGGCCAACCGCCTCATCGCGAAGGGCAGGATCCACCCCACCCTGTCGAAGGTGTACGCCCTGGAGGACACCGGCCAGGCCGCGCACGACGTCCACCGCAACGTCCACCAGGGCAAGGTCGGAGTGCTCTGCCTCGCCCCCGAGGAGGGCCTCGGCGTGCGCGACCACGAGAAGCGGGCGCGCCACATCGACGCCATCAACCGCTTCCGGAACATCTGAGGACGGGCACGGATGTCAGAGCGTCAGACTGCGCAGGCGCCGAGGGAAAGGGACCGGCCGTGGCTCATGCGCACGTACGCCGGCCACTCCACGGCCGAGGCGTCCAACGAGCTGTACCGGCGCAACCTCGCCAAGGGCCAGACGGGTCTGTCGGTGGCGTTCGACCTGCCGACGCAGACCGGCTACGACTCCGACCACGTCCTCGCCCGCGGCGAGGTCGGCCGGGTCGGCGTGCCGGTCGCCCACCTCGGTGACATGCGCCGGCTGTTCCAGGACATCCCCCTGGAGCGGATGAACACCTCGATGACCATCAACGCCACGGCGATGTGGCTGCTGGCGCTCTACCAGGTCGTCGCGGAGGAGCAGGGCGCGGACATCACCCGGCTCCAGGGGACCACCCAGAACGACATCGTCAAGGAGTACCTGTCCCGCGGCACGCACGTCTTCCCGCCGGGGCCGAGCCTCCGTCTGACGACGGACATGATCGCGTACACGGTCTCCCACCTGCCGAAGTGGAACCCGATCAACATCTGCAGCTACCACCTGCAGGAGGCGGGCGCCACTCCGGTGCAGGAGATCGCGTACGCGATGTCCACCGCGATCGCCGTCCTCGACGCCGTGCGCGACAGTGGGCAGGTGCCCGAGGAGCGCATGGGCGACGTCGTCGGCCGCATGTCCTTCTTCGTGAACGCGGGCGTGCGGTTCGTCGAGGAGATGTGCAAGATGCGTGCCTTCGGCCGCATCTGGGACCGCATCACCCGCGAGCGGTACGGCATCCAGGACCCCAGACACCGCCGCTTCCGCTACGGCGTCCAGGTCAACTCCCTCGGTCTGACCGAGGCGCAGCCGGAGAACAACGTCCAGCGGATCGTGCTGGAGATGCTCGCCGTCACCCTCTCCAAGGACGCCCGCGCGCGGGCCGTGCAGCTGCCCGCCTGGAACGAGGCGCTGGGCCTGCCCCGGCCCTGGGACCAGCAGTGGAGCCTGCGCATCCAGCAGGTCCTCGCCCACGAGAGCGACCTGCTGGAGTACGACGACATCTTCGAGGGCTCGAAGGTGATCGAGGCGAAGGTGGCCCAGCTGGTCGAGGAGTCGCTCGCGGAGATCGACCGCATCCAGGAGATGGGCGGCGCGATGGCCGCCGTCGAGTCCGGCTACCTCAAGTCGCAGCTCGTCGCCTCGCACGCCGAGCGCCGGGCGCGGATCGAGTCGGGCGAGGAGAAGATCGTCGGCGTCAACATCTTCGAGACCACCGAGCCGAACCCGCTCACGGCCGACCTGGACACCGCGATCCAGACGGTCGACCCGGCGGTCGAGGCCCGCGTCGTCGCCTCGCTGCGGCACTGGCGGGACACCCGCTACCAGCCGCCCTTCAACCACCCGCGCCCGTGCAAGGCGCTGGAACGGCTGAAGGAGGCCGCGAAGGGCACCGACAACCTCATGGAGGCCACCCTGGAGTGCGCCCGGGCCGGCGTGACGACCGGCGAGTGGGCCGGGGCGCTGCGCGAGGTGTTCGGCGAGTACCGCGCCCCGACGGGAGTGTCGTCCGCGCCGGTCGCGGTCGCCGCCGAGGAGGGCACCGCGATGGCGCGGGTCCGCCGGAAGGTGGAGCTGACCGCGCGGGACCTCGGCGTCGGCAAGCTGCGCTTCCTGGTGGGCAAGCCGGGCCTGGACGGCCACTCCAACGGCGCCGAGCAGATCGCGGTGCGCGCGCGGGACGCCGGCTTCGAGGTGGTCTACCAGGGCATCCGGCTCACCCCGGAGCAGATCGTGGACGCGGCCCTGGCCGAGGACGTCCACGCGGTGGGCCTGTCCGTCCTCTCCGGGTCGCACGCCCAGCTGGTCCCGGACGTGCTGGAGCGGCTGCGTGTGGCCGGTGCCACAGACATACCGGTGATCGCCGGTGGCATCATCCCGAACGGTGACGCCGAGCAGCTGCGGGCCGCCGGAGTGGCCGCGGTCTTCACCCCGAAGGACTTCGACATCACCGGGATCATCGGCCGCATCGTCGACGAGATCCGGACAGCACACGAGCTCGACCCCCTGGAGGTCCCCGCATGACCGCCCGCCCGTCTCCCACCACCACCCTTTCAGCGAGCGGCTCCGCCGCCCCCCTTCCCCGTGTCGACCGCCTTCGCCCGCGGCGCTCCTGCCTGGCGGTGCCGGGCTCGAACCCGCGCTTCCTGGAGAAGGCCCAGGGCCTCCCGGCGGACCAGGTCTTCCTGGACCTGGAGGACGCCTGCGCCCCCCTCGCCAAGCCGGAGGCGCGGCACACCATCGTGAAGTTCCTCAACGAGGGCGACTGGACCGGCAAGACCCGCGTCGTGCGCGTCAACGACTGGACCACCGAATGGACGTACCGCGACGTCGTCACGGTCGTCGAGGGCGCGGGACCGAACCTCGACTGCATCATGCTGCCGAAGGTGCAGAACGCCCAGCAGGTCGTCGCCCTCGACCTGCTCCTCACCCAGATCGAGAAGACGATGGGGTTCGAGGTCGGCCGCATCGGCATCGAGGCGCAGATCGAGAACGCGCAGGGCCTGAACAACGTCAACGAGATCGCCCAGGCCTCCCCGCGCCTGGAGACGATCATCTTCGGCCCGGCCGACTTCATGGCCTCCATCAACATGAAGTCCCTGGTCGTGGGCGAACAGCCGCCCGGCTACCCGGCGGACGCCTACCACTACATCCTGATGAAGATCCTGATGGCCGCCCGCGCCAACGACCTCCAGGCGATCGACGGCCCCTACCTGCAGATCCGCAACGTCGACGGCTACCGCGCGGTCGCCCGGCGCGCCGCCGCGCTCGGCTTCGACGGCAAGTGGGTGCTGCACCCGGGCCAGGTCGAGGCGTCCAACGAGATCTTCTCGCCGTCGCAGGAGGACTACGACCACGCCGAGCTGATCCTGGACGCGTACGACTACTACACGTCCGAGGCGGGCGGCAAGAAGGGCTCCGCGATGCTCGGCGACGAGATGATCGACGAGGCCAGCCGCAAGATGGCCCTGGTCGTCGCGGGCAAGGGACGCGCCGCCGGCATGAAGCGCACCAGCACGTTCGAGATCCCGGAGGCCTGAGCGCGATGCAGTTCGGACGCACCTACGAGGAGTTCGAGGTCGGCGCGGTGTACAAGCACTGGCCGGGCAAGACGGTCACCGAGTACGACGACCACCTCTTCTGCCTCCTCACCATGAACCACCACCCGCTCCACCTCGACGCCCACTACGCCGCGGAGACGACGGACTTCGGCAGGAACGTGGTGGTCGGCAACTACGTCTACTCGCTCCTGCTCGGCATGTCCGTCCCGGACGTGTCCGGCAAGGCGATCGCCAACCTGGAGATCGAGTCGCTCAAGCACGTCGCGCCGACCTTCCACGGCGACACGATCTACGGCGAGACGACGGTGCTCGACAAGTGGCCGTCCAAGTCGAAGAACGACCGCGGCATCGTCCACGTCGAGACCAAGGGCTACAAGCAGGACGGCACGCTCGTGTGCGTGTTCCGCCGCAAGGTCATGGTGCCCACCGAGACGTACGTCAAGGAGCGCGGCGGCGAGCAGCCGGGCCGCCCCGAGCCCAAGGAACAGGGGAAGTAAGCGATGGCCCGTCTCGCCCAGACCCACGGCCTCACGGACGTCCAGCAGGAGATCCTGTCCACCGTCCGGGACTTCGTGGACAAGGAGATCATCCCGGTCGCGACCGAGCTGGAGCACCGCGACGAGTACCCGCAGCAGATCGTCGACGGGCTCAAGGAGCTCGGCCTGTTCGGCCTGATGATTCCCGAGGAGTACGGGGGCCTCGGCGAGTCGCTGCTGACCTACGCGCTGTGCGTGGAGGAGATCGCGCGCGGCTGGATGTCGGTGTCCGGCATCATCAACACGCACTTCATCGTGGCGTACATGCTCAAGCAGCACGGCACCCAGGAGCAGAAGGACCACTTCCTGCCGAGGATGGCGGCCGGCGACGTCCGGGGCGCCTTCTCGATGTCGGAGCCGGGCCTCGGCTCGGACGTGTCGGCGATCACGTCGAAGGCGGTGAAGGACGGCGACGAGTACGTCCTCAGCGGCCAGAAGATGTGGCTGACGAACGGCGGCACCTCGTCGCTGGTGGCCGTTCTGGTCCGCAGTGACGAAGGACACCCCGAGGGGACCGCCCCGCACAGGTCGATGACCACCTTCTTGGTCGAGAAGGAGCCCGGCTTCGGCGAGGTCCGCCCCGGCCTGACCATCCCGGGCAAGATCGACAAGATGGGCTACAAGGGCGTCGACACGACCGAGCTCATCATGGACGGCCTGCGGATTCCCGCCGACCGGGTGCTCGGCGGGGTCACCGGCCGCGGCTTCTACCAGATGATGGACGGCGTCGAGGTGGGCCGCGTGAACGTGGCCGCGCGTGGCTGCGGCGTCGCTCAGCGTGCCTTCGAGCTGGGCGTCCAGTACGCCCAGCAGCGTCACACGTTCGGCAAGCCGATCGCCCAGCACCAGGCGATTCAGTTCAAACTGGCCGAGATGGCTACCAAGGTGGAGGCCGCGCATGCCATGATGGTGAATGCGGCTCGCAAAAAGGACTCCGGGGAGCGAAACGACCTGGAGGCCGGGATGGCGAAGTACCTCGCCTCCGAGTACTGCAAGGAGGTCGTGGAGGACGCCTTCCGCATCCACGGAGGCTACGGCTTCTCCAAGGAGTACGAGATCGAGCGCCTCTACCGCGAGGCTCCGATGCTTCTGATCGGTGAAGGTACCGCCGAGATCCAGAAAATGATCATCGGGCGCAGGTTGCTCGAAGAGTATCGATTCCAGGGCTGAATGTCAGGGAACGGGGTGTTTTCTTCGAGAAGAAGATCACACCCCGTAGGCACTCTTCGGAAACCGACTCGGCTTCCCGCCTTACCCAGTTGTGGCTCACAGCCGCTACGATCGCGAGTAAGCCGCCGTCCCCCGTTCCGAAGCGCGGCATCATCCGCTACGAAGGTCATCCATGCCCCACAGCCAAACCTCTGCACCTCGCGACAGCCTCGCCGGCGTACGCCTCGCGCGCGGAGCATCGCCGTGGCTTCTGCCGACCGTCGCCACCGCAGCCCTCAGCCTCGTCCGCGCGCGCCGCTCCGGCGCCGCGAAGGCCGTCGCCGTTCCCGCCACCGCGCTCGCGGCGGGGATGCTGTGGTTCTTCCGCGACCCCGAGCGCGAGATCACCCAGGGCCGGGTCATCTCGCCCGCCGACGGTGTGGTGCAGAGCATCATGCCGTGGAAGGACGGACGCACCCGCGTCGCGATCTTCATGAGCCCGCTGAACGTCCACGTCAACCGCGCCCCGCTGGCCGGCACCGTGACGTCGGTCGAGCACATCCCCGGCGGTTTCGTTCCCGCTTTCAACAAGGAGAGCGAGAACAACGAGCGCGTCGTCTGGCACTTCGACACCGAGCTCGGCGACATCGAGATGATCCAGATCGCCGGTGCCGTGGCCCGCCGCATCGTCCCCTACGTGCCGCAGGGCACCAAGGTCGAGCAGGGCGAGCGCATCGGTCTCATCCGCTTCGGCTCGCGCGTCGACCTGTACCTGCCGGAGGGCGTGGAGGTCGCGGTCGAGGTCGGCCAGAAGACCGTGGCAGGGGTGACCCGAATTGACCGTGACTGATCCGGAGACACGCACCGGCTGGGTGCCGGAGGCCGCGGCGGAGGACGACGAGGAGGAGATGCCCCTCTCGCTCCGCCTGTCGATAGCGGACACGCTGACCCTGGGCAACGCCACCTGCGGCTTCATGGCGGTGTACTTCACCACCACCGGCATCCTGATCCCGCACCTCACCGGCAGCCAGGAGACCGGCATGGCCCGCCACAGCGCGGCCACGGCGGTCATCCTGATGCTCTGCGCGGCGGTCTTCGACCTGTTCGACGGCCTGGTCGCGCGCAAGCTGCGCTCCTCCCCCATGGGCGCCGAGCTGGACAACCTGTCCGACCTGATCAGCTTCGGCCTCGCCCCGGCGTACTTCGTCCTGGTCTACGGCATGGTCGCGGACGACGCGCACCAGCGGGTGGCCGCGGTCGGGGCGATCGTCGTCCTGCTCGCCGTGGTCCTCAGACTGGCGCGGTTCTCCTGCGTGACGGTGAAGGACGGCACGTTCCAGGGCATGCCGAGTCCCTTCGGCGCGCTGACGGTCGTGGCGATCGTGCTGCTGGAGCTGCCGTTCGTGGCGACGCTCCTGGCCATCCTGGGCACCGCGTGGCTGATGGTGAGCCGCGTCGAGTACCCGAAGCCGCGGGGACGGCTGGCCGGGGCGATGCTGTCCTGGATCGTCCTGAGCATGGGCCTGCTGGTGGCGTGGGCCTTCGGCGCCCCCAGCGGCCAGCTCCTGCTCCAGACGGGCTGCGCCCTGCAGCTGGTCATGGGCGCGGTGATCCCCCTGTTCGCCACGGCCCGCCGGGTGAACAACTTCCGCGACAACCGCCGCGAGGCGCGGGCGGCGCAGGCGCCGTAGCCGTAGCGGCCGCGCACCACGGAGTACCACGGAGAGGGCCCCGAACCGGAGATCCGGTTCGGGGCCCTTCGCCGTCCGCCCCCGCGGGGGCGCAGGGTCACACGAGGCAGTCGCGGGCGATGCGCTCCGCCACCCGCTCCAGGATGGGCCCCGCCTCGGCGATGCACGTGGCGACGTCCGGCTCGGCCTCGGTGAGCGGGTAGGCGCGCCGGATGCCGGCCGCCTCCAGCACCGTCGGGTCGAGGGCGAGGCGTCCGCACACGGCGACGACGTCCTTGCCGGCGGCGCGGGCCGCGGCGGCGACGCCGGCCGGGGCCTTGCCGTGCAGGGTCTGCTCGTCGAGGGAGCCCTCGCCGGTGATCACGAGGTCGGCCCGCGCCAGCTCGGGGGCGAAACCGAGGACGTCGAGCGTCACCTCGATGCCGGGGCGGAAGCGGGCGCCGAGGAGCAGCGCGCCGTACCCGATGCCGCCGGCGGCGCCCGCGCCGGGCGAGGCGGCGTATTCGGCGGCGCGCGGCCCGACGGACTCCTCCAGCACCTCGGCGAAGTGCCCGAGGGCCGCGTCGAGGGCGGCGACGTCGTCCGGGGAGGCGCCCTTCTGCGGGCCGTACACCGCGGGGGCGCCCTTCGGACCGGTGAGGGGGTTGTCGACGTCGCTGGCGAGCACGAGGTCGACCCCGGACAGCCTCGGGTCCAGCCCGGACAGGTCGGCGGAGGCCAGCGCGGCCAGCCCGCCGCCTCCCGGCGTCACGGGCTCCCCGTCCGCGGTCAGCAACCGCGCCCCGAGCGCGGACAGCATCCCCGCACCGCCGTCGGTGGTGGCGCTGCCGCCGACGCCGAAGACGATCGTGCGCGCCCCCGCGTCGAGCGCGGCGCGCAGCAGTTCGCCGGAGCCGTACGTGGACGCCGTCAGCGGGGCGAAGACCCCGGCGGGCAGCCGCTGGAGGCCGCTGGCCTCGGCCATCTCCACGACGGCGGTGTCCCCGCGCAGCGCGAAGGCCGCGGTGACCTCGTCCCCGAGGGGCCCGGTGACCCGTGCCACCCGCCGCTCGAACCCGGCGGCGAGGGCGGCGGCCACGGTGCCGTCCCCGCCGTCGGCCACGGGCAGGGCCGTCACGTCGAGGCCGGGCAGCACCCGCCGCAGCCCCGCCGTCACCCGCTCGGCTACCTCTACGGCCGTCAGCGAGCCCTTGAACTTGTCCGCGGCGATGAGCACCCGACGGGCACCGTCCACAGCGTCAGCCACTTCTCATTCCCCTTGCTCTACGGCCCCGCGCACGTCGGCGGGGCCAGTCGCGCCGCAGCGACCTTAACCGCCGCCCGCCCCGGCCGTCATGCCCCTGCCCAGCCCGTGGAACCGACGGGTCGCCGCCGCCCGGCCCCGTGACGGGACGAGCGGCCTCGTCGTCCGGGCTGGTTACCCTTCCGGGGTGACCACTCTCGATTACGCCGCCTACATCGCCGGCCTGCCCCGCGTCCTCGCCGGCGCCGCCGTGCTCTTCCGGGACTCCGAGGGGCGGGTGCTGCTCGTGGAGCCCAACTACCGTCAGGGGTGGGCGCTTCCGGGCGGAACCGTCGAGTCCGACGACGGGGAGTCCCCGCGGCAGGGGGCGCGCCGGGAGACCGCGGAGGAGATCGGCCTCGACCGGGAGCCGGGGCGGCTGCTGGCCGTGGACTGGGTGCCGGGCACGGGCCGGCCGCCGCTGGTGGCGTACCTGTACGACGGCGGCGTCCTCGGCGACGAGGACTTCGGGGCGATCCGTCTCCAGGAGGAGGAACTGCTGTCCTGGCGGCTCGTGCCCCGCGAGGAACTGGCCGAGCGTCTGCCCGGAGCGCTGGGGCGCCGCGTGCTGGCCGCCCTCGACGTGCTCGCCGAGGGCGCGGGAACCGTCGAGCTGGAGAACGGTCACCGGGTGGGCTGACCCGTCGTCGGGGAGCAGCCCGTCGGGCGCCGGCCCGTCGGCCGTCGGCCTGCCGGACGTCGGGCCGTCAGCCCTCTTCCCTGGGTTTGACGTCGATCTCGCGCAGCGCCTCGTCGCGCGCGGCGATCCGCGCCTCGGTGCGGTGCCCCTTCTCGATGTAGTCGCGCAGCACCAGCGACACGGCGTCCTGGGGGTTGCCGACACCCGACAGCACCATGGTCTCCACGACGAGTTCGGCGTCGAGGGACACGTTGACCTTTGCCATGCCGCGGACCCTAGCACCACCGTCCGGCCACCGGATGTCCGTTCGCCGCCCCGCACGGGCACGGCCTACCCTCAGCCGCATGACCAAGCCCCTCGTCGCCGTCCTCAGCGGCGCCGGCATCTCCACCGACTCCGGCATCCCGGACTACCGCGGGCCGGGCGGGGTGTGGCGCAAGGACCCGGAGGCCGAGAAGCTCGTCACGTACGAGTACTACATGGGCGATCCGGAGATCCGGCGCCGTTCCTGGCGGATGCGGCGCGAGACCGGGACGCTGCGCGCCGAGCCGAACGCCGCCCACCGGGCCGTGACGGAGCTGGAGCGGTCGGGCGTGCCGGTGAGGGTGATCACGCAGAACGTCGACGGCCTGCACCAGGCCGCCGGAATGCCCGCCCGCAAGGTGCTCGAACTGCACGGCAGCGCGCGCAGCGTGGTGTGCACCCGGTGCCATGCCCGCGGGCCCATGGAGGACGCCCTCGCCCGGGTCGACGCCGGCGAGGACGATCCGCCCTGCCTGGAGTGCGGGGGCGTCCTGAAGCCCGCGACCGTGATGTTCGGCGAGCGGCTCGACCCCGTCGTCCTCGGCGACGCCCTCGCCATCAGCAAGGCCTGTCAGGTCTTCATCGCCGTCGGCACGAGCCTCCAGGTCCATCCCGCCGCCGGCCTCGCCGGGGTCGCCGTCGACCACGGGGCCCGCCTCGTCATCGTCAACGCCGAGCCCACGCCGTACGACTCGATCGCCGACGAGATCGTGCGGGAACGCATCGGGACGGCGCTGCCCGGGCTGCTGCGGCGGCTGAGCGCAGGGGGCGCGCGGTGAGCGGGCGCCGACGGGGCACCGCGAGCCGGTGAGGCGGGTGCCTCTAACCTCGTGCAGAGGGACGTCGGTCGTCATCGGATATCCACGTCGAGGAGGCGATGGTGCTCGGAAGGGGCATGTGGTTGCTCGTGGGCGCCGTGTTCGTGGCCTGTGTGGTGCTCGTCGGCCCCAGCGCGCCGGGCGGCGCCCGCTTCCCCGGGTCGGCGGCCGGTGAGGCCAGGGACGTGGTGCCGAACCGCGTCATGACGTGGAACCTCTGCAACCCCTGTGAGGTGGGCGCCGCGGAGCAGGCGGCGGAGATCGCCGCGTACGCGCCCGAGGTCATCGGATTCCAGGAAGCGTGCCAGGGCCACGTCGAGAGGATCCGCGACCTTCTGGCGAGGCGCTTCGGGCTGGTCTACCACGTCGAGTACGGGACGGTCCTGCGCAATTGGGGCCGCTGCGGTGGAGTGCCGTGGCGTCCGGGGGCCTACGGCCAGGCGATCCTGTCCGCGGCGCCGATGACCGACCGCGTCAACGTGGAGTATCCCGACGGGGGTTCCGAGGACCGCGGGTACGTGGCGGTCACCACCATGGTGGGCGGCCGGCCCACCCGGGTCTTCAACACGCACCTCGCCGAGCGCCGTCAGGAAGCGGTCCGGGCGGACCAGGTCGGCGTCCTCGCCACCGTCGTCGCCCGGCACGACCGCGCGATCGCCCTCGGCGACTTCAACGCCGTGCCGTACGCCCCCGAACTCGCCGGGATGTGGGCACTGGCCACGGACACGGACCCCCGGTGTCACCCCTCGTCCGGCGGCGCCTGCGCGACGACGACCGACTGGGAGAGCAAGTTCGACTACATCTTCGTGCGCGGCATCGTCCCGCGCGAGCACGGCGTGCATCCCACCCCGCACTCGGACCACCACCTGGTCCGCGCCGACCTGGGTGGTCCGGAGCCGAGCCCGGACTCGTAGGGTCCGGGCTCCTGCGCGTCGGGACCCGTACGCGTCGGGGCTCGCGGGCGCCTAGAACAGCGCCGTACCCCGCTCGAAGTCCAGCAGGCGCTGCTTGCGGGGCAGGCCGCCGCCGTAACCGGTGAGGCCGCCCGTCGCGCCGACGACGCGGTGGCAGGGGACGATGATGCCGATCGGGTTCTTGCCGTTGGCCAGCCCGACGGCGCGGGACGCCCGGGGGTTGCCGAGCGCGGCGGCCAGTTCGCCGTAGGAACGGGTCTCGCCGTAGGGGATGCGGAGAAGCTCCGACCAGACGCCGCGCTGGAACGGCGTGCCGTTCAGGCGGAGTTCGAGGGTGAACTCCTTCAAGTCTCCCGCGAAGTAGGCCTCCAGCTGTTCCTCCGCCTCGGCGAAGGGGGACGCGTCGGGCCTGCCGAAGGACTCCTCCGGGGGGCGGTGGCGCTGGTCGGTCATGTAGAGGCCGCACAGGACGCCGTCCTCGGCGACCAGGGTGAGGGGGCCGTAGGGGCTGTCGATCACCGTGTGCCGCTTGGTCGTCGTGCCGGTCCTGCTCATCGGGTTCCTCTTGCTCGTCCTGTTCATCACGTGCCTTACACCGGGAGGAAGTTGATCGGGTGGTCGTCCGTCGCCCACAGGTACTGGACCGCGTACGCCCGCCAGGGCCGCCACGCCTGTGCCCGCGCCGTCAGGGCCGCCGGGGTCGACGGCAGGCCCAGGTCGCGGGCCGCGCGGCGGATGCCGAGGTCGGTGGGGAGGAAGGCGTCGGGGTCGCCTAGGGCGCGCATGGCGATGACGTCGGCCGTCCAGGGGCCGAAGCCGGGGAGGGCGAGGAGCCGGGCGCGGGTCTCGGGCCAGTCGCTCTCGACGCCCAGGTGCAGGGTGCCGTCGGCCAGTTGCGTGACGAGGGTGGTGAGGGTCGCGCGGCGGGTCCGGGGCATGGCCAGGGCCTCGGGGGCCAGGGACGCCAGCGCCTGCGGTGACGGGAAGAGGTGGGTCAGACCGCCCTCGGGGTCGTCCACCGGGTCGCCGTGCGCGGCGACGAGGCGGGCCGCGTGCGTGCGGGCGGCCGCCGTGGAGACCTGCTGGCCCTGCACCGCCCGTACGGCGAACTCCGCCTCGTCCACCGTGCGCGGGACCCGGCGGCCGGGCGCCTTGTCGACGAGCGGGGCGAGGACGGGGTCGGCGCGCAGCCGGTCGTCCACCGCGACCGGATCGGCGTCGAGGTCGAGCATCCGGCGGCAGCGGCTGATCGCCACCGGCAGGTCGCGCAGGTCGGCGAGGGTGAGGCGGCAGGCGATGTGGTCGGGGCGCGGGGTCAGGGCGGCGATTCCGTGGCCGTGGGGCAGACGGAGGGTGCGGCGGTAGGCGCCGTCGCGCCACTCCTCGACGCCCGGTACCGCGGTGGCCGCGAGGTGGCCGAAGAGGTTGTCGGGGTTGAGGGGGGTGCGGAACGGCAGCCGCAGCAAGAGGGCGCCCGGGGCGGCGCCGGCCCCGGAGCGGGGCGCACGGTCGCGCAGGCCGCTGGGGGTGAGGGCGAAGACCTCGCGGACGGTGTCGTTGAAGGTGCGGATGGAGGAGAAGCCGGCGGCGAACGCGATCCGCGCCATCGGCAGCGTCGTCGTCTCGATCAGCAGGCGGGCGGTCTGGGCGCGCTGGGCGCGGGCCAGGGCGAGCGGTCCCGCGCCCAGTTCGGCGAGGAGCTGGCGTTCGATCTGGCGGGCGCTGTAGCCGAGCCGGGCGGCGAGGCCGGGGACGCCCTCGCGGTCCACGACGCCGTCGGCGATCAGCCGCATGGCGCGGGCGACCAGGTCGGCGCGCCGGTTCCACTCCGGGGAGCCGGGGCTGGTGTCCGGACGGCAGCGCTTGCACGCCCGGAAACCGGCCTGCTGGCAGGCCGCCGCACTGGGGAAGAACGTCATGTTCTCCGGCTTGGGCGGCACGACCGGGCAGCTGGGACGGCAGTAGATGCGGGTGGTCAGGACGGCCGTGAAGAACCAGCCGTCGAACCGCCCGTCCTTCGACTGGACGGCGCGCACGCAGCGCTCGGTGTCGGTGTGCATCGCCCTCTGCATGCGTCCAGCATGGGCGACCGGCGGCCCGTTGGCTGGCGGGAATCCGACATCGTCCTCGCCGGGCCAGCGCGTCCGTGTGCCGCCGCGAGGTCGGTGAACGGTCCACGGCCGACGGCACGCATGCACGGCATCATCGGATCCGCGCGGCGGCCCTTGACCGACTCGCGCGCAGGGCCGCCGGCACGGAGGTGGGGCCGCCGGCACGGAGGTGGGGCCGTCGGCACGAGGGCGGGGCCGCCGCCGGCACGCGGTGGGGCCGTCGGCACGGTGCGGCGCGCCACGCCGACGCCCGTGCCGGGACCCGTGCGGCCCTGCGGACCCCCGGGACCCGTGCGGCCCCGGCGGCACGGCCGGGGCCGCCGGCCGACACGGGCGGGCGGGCCCGTCGACACGGGCGGGGGGACGTCGCCGTCCGTGTCGGCCGGGGCCGCCCGGCCCTGCCGGGCGGCCCGGCTCAGCCCGTGGCCGCGCGCCGCCACGCCGACTCGCGCAGCAGCCGCAGGCCGTTGAGGCCGACCAGGACCGTCGAGCCCTCGTGGCCGGCGACCCCCAGCGGCAGCGGGAGGTGGCCGATCAGGTCCCAGGCGACGAGCACGGTGATGAAGGAACCGGCGATCACCAGGTTCTGGACCACCAGACGCCGGGCGGCGCGGGAGAGCCGTACGGCCGCCGGCACCGCGGTGAGTTCGTCGCGTACGACGACGGCGTCCGCGGTCTCCAGCGCGAGGTCGGAGCCCGCGCGGCCCATGGCGACGCCGGTGTGGGCGGCGGCGAGGGCGGGGGCGTCGTTGACGCCGTCCCCGACGAACAGGACCTTGCGCCCGGCGTCCTGGAGGTCGCGCACGGCCCTGACCTTGTCCTCGGGGAGCAGTTCGGCGCGGACGTCGGTCAGTCCGGTCGCCGTGGCGACCCGGGTCGCGGCGCGCAGGTTGTCTCCGGTGAGCAGGACGGGCGGGGCGCCGGTGACGGCGGTGAGCGCCGCGGTGGCCGCGGGCGCGTCGGAGCGGATCCGGTCGGTGAGGGCGAGGGCGCCGACGGGGACGCCGTCGCGGGAGACCCGGACGGCCGTCTCGTCGCCCTCGGGGGCGTCCGCGCGGCCGACCTCGATCACGTGTCCCCCGACCGCGGCGGTGACCCCGCGGCCGGGCAGCGCCGTGAAGTCCCGGGCGGGCTCCACGGTCAGCCCGCGGGTGCGGGCGGCGGCCACGACCGCGCGGGCCAGCGGGTGCTCGCTCGGGTGCTCGGCCGCAGCGGCCAGCGCCAGCAGCGCGTCCTCGTCGAGCCCGGAGCCCGGCAGCGGGCGTACGGCGGTCACCTCGGGGGCGCCCTCGGTGAGCGTGCCGGTCTTGTCGAGGGCGGCGGTGTCGATCTCGCCGAGGCGTTCCATGGCCACGGCGGACTTGACGAGGACGCCGTGCCGGCCGGCGTTGGCGATGGCGGACAGCAGGGGCGGCATGGTGGCCAGGACGACCGCGCACGGCGAGGCGACGATCATGAAGGTCATGGCCCGCAGCAGGGCGTCGGCCAGTTCCGCGCCGAAGGCGAGGGGAACGGCGAAGACGGCGAGGGTCGCGGCGACCACGCCGACGGAGTAGCGCTGTTCGACCTTCTCGATGAACAGTTGCGTCGGCGCCTTGGTGCGGGACGCCTCCTCCACCAGGGCGACGATCCGGGCGATGACCGAGTCGGCGGGGTCGCGTCCGACGCGCACGCGCAGTGCCCCGGTGCCGTTCAGCGTGCCCGCGAAGACCTCGTCGCCGGGGCTCTTGAGGACGGGCAGGGGTTCGCCGGTGATGGTGGCCTGGTCGACCTCGCCGCTGCCGTCCAGGACCCGGCCGTCGGCGCCGATGCGTTCTCCCGGGCGGACCAGCAGCACGTCGCCGACGGCGAGTTCGGCGGCCGGCACGGTCTCCTCGGCGCCGTCGGGGGTGACCCGGGTCGCGGTGCCCGGGGCGAGGTCGAGCAGGCCGCGCACGGAGTCAGCGGTGCGGGCGGTGGCCAGGGCCTCCAGGGCGCCGGAGGTGGCGAAGATGACGATCAGCAGGGCGCCGTCCAGGACCTGCCCGATGGCCGCCGCGCCCAGTGCCGCGACGATCATCAGCAGGTCGACGTCGAGGGTCTTCTCGCGCAGTGCGCGCAGCCCTTCGAGGGCCGGTTCCCAGCCGCCGGCGACGTAGGCGACGGCGTACAGGGGGCCGTACGCCCAGGCGGGTGCGCCGCCGAGGTCGAGGACGAGGGCCGGCAGGAAGGCCGCCAGGGAGGCGAGCGCCCAGCGGGCCTCGGGCAGGGCGAGGACGCGGGTACGGCGGCGGGGCGGCGCCGGGGTGCGGGCGGGGGACGTGGTGGGAGCGAGAGTCGCGGACACGCGGACACCATACAGGAACACATGAAGACTCGTTCAAGTGTTCATGGGTGATGAGTAGGATGACGCCATGGGTCATGGAGCCGTCACCACCACGCAAGGCGCACCGGAGCGCGTACGCCTCGACGCGGACAACGTCGCCAAGGTGGCCACCACCCTCCAGGCCCTGTCCACCCCGTCCCGGCTGCTGATCCTCGCCCGGCTGCGCGAAGGGCCGCTACCCGCCACGGAGTTGGCCGCCCAGGTCGGCATGGAGCAGTCGGCGTGCTCGCACCAGCTGCGACTGCTGCGCAACCTCGGCCTGGTCGTCGGCGAGCGGCGCGGCCGGTCGGTGGTCTACGCGCTGCACGACCACCACGTCGCCGAACTCCTCGACCAGGCCGTCTACCACGTCGAGCATCTGCGGCTCGGAATCAGCGACGCGACCGAGTAGAGCGGGCCGGCCCAGCGGGCCGAGCGGGCCTCGGACGGACGGAAGACCGCGCCTTCGTCAACCACGCCCCCGCCCGGGAGCCCGAAGTCGCGTCCTGGTGCGAGTGTGGGTGATGACGGACGGGGAAAAACGACCGGTGGGTGGGTTTTTCCGGAACCGGCGAGCAGGCCACCGACCACTTCCAGCCAGAGCTCGATAATTGCTATTATAGGAATTCACCACATGAATTCCGTCAATTGCATTAAATTCACGGCCGCATCCTTCCCGCAGGCCGGTCACCGCATGAACCATTCTTCAGACGCCCGCCCACCCGACCAGAATTCACCCGCCTCCCTCATTCCCTGGATTGGCGCCGGAATTCCCCGGGGATTCCTCGCATTGAGCGTTCCGTTCCGGAGCGCCCCATCGATTCGAGGAGGTCCTCCCGTGGACAAGAACTTCGGCCGCCTGGCCGTCGCTGCCGTTGCGGCCATGCTGCTGGCCGGCGGAACCGCCGCCGGCGCCACTGCGGCCACCGCCGCCCCCACCCAGCACACGCAGGCGGCGGACCTGGAGAACGAGGCCACTCCCCTGGCCGACGCCTCCTTCCCCAAGGGCACCAAGATCTGCAAGAACCAGGCACTGACCTCGGGCAACGGCAGGACCGTGCTGCGCGTGCAGGAGGACGGCAACTTCGTCCTGTACAAGGACGGCCGACCGGTGTGGCAGGCCAAGGACGCCTGGCCGAAGGGCAACTGCGCCGTCTTCCAGGAGGACGGCAACTTCGTCCTGTACGACGCGAACGGCAGGCCGGTGTGGCACTCCAACACCTGGCACAAGGGCGAGCGGCTCGTCGTCCAGGACGACGGCAACGTCGTCATCTACGACGCGAACAACCAGCCGGTGTGGGCCACCGACACCGGGGACTGACCGCCTGACCGCCCCGTCCACGGAGGCGCTCCGCCCGTAGGCCCGGTACGCCCACGGGCGCCGGAGTGCCGCTGCTGAGACGTCGGCAGCGAGCCGGCCGACTGCCGACGCAGGCACGTCCGGGTACCGGAGCGACCCCGGCCGGTACCCGGAGCAGCGGGGGACGAGACGCTCGGCCTCGTCCCCCGCTGCCGTCCCCGCCGCGGTACCGCCGCCGCGCGGGGTACGGCCGGGAACCGCATCCGCACACCCAGAAGGAGGGACATGCCGCACGACGCCGCCCGTCACCGCCGACAGGACCGTGGGCGCCCACGTCCCGTCCGCTCCGCACTGCTGCCCGCTCTGATGACCGCCGCCGCGGTCGCGGTGACCGCCCTGATGGGCACGGCCGCCTCCCACGAACCGCCCGCGCACGGCCCTCGCTCCCCCACCGCCGGCGCCGGGACGCCGCCGCCCCCGGCTCCCCCCGCTCCCTCCGGCGGCACCACGGCGCCACGGCCGGACACCGCCGGCGAGCGAGCCCGGGTCGTCCGCCTGGTCAACACGGTGCGGTCCGAAGCCGACTGCCCCGCCCTCGAACTCCACCCGGGTCTCACCAAGGCCGCCCAGAGACACAGCGCCCATATGGCCCGCACCGGAATTCTCTCCCACGACGGACCCGGCGGGACATCACTGGCGCAGCGCCTCGAAGACGTGCGGTACGACGGGCGGAAGGCGGCGGAAAACATCGCCCGCGATTATCCGGACGCCGAGAGCGCCGTCGCCGCCTGGATGAAAAGCAGGCCGCACCGGCACAATATTCTCTCCTGCGCATTCCGGGAGATCGGCGTGGGAATCACGGCAGATGATTCCGGCGGCAATTCCGGTGGAGATTCCGGCTACGGCTCCGGCCACGGATCCGGTCTCTGGTGGACCCAGATCATGGGCGCCCCGCGCTGAGGCGCGACAGTCGCCTCAGCCGCTTCCGTTGCCGGGCGCTCACATATTGATCATGTGACCGGCCAGCCCGTGCACCGCTTCCTTGACGGCCTCGCCCAGCGTCGGGTGGGCGTGGACGTTGCGGGCGACCTCGTGGACGGTGAGGTCCCACTGCTGGGCGAGCGTCAGCTCGGGCAGCAGCTCGGTGACGTCGGGACCGATGAGGTGGCCGCCGAGCAGCTCGCCGTACCGGGTGTCGCTGATCAGCTTCACGAACCCGGTGGCGTCGCCGAGACCGTGCGCCTTGCCGTTGGCGGTGAACGGGAACTTGACGACCTTCACGTCGTGGCCCCGCTCGCGGGCCTGGGCCTCGGTGTAGCCGAAGCTCGCGATCTGCGGCCGGCAGTACGTGGCGCGCGGGATCATCGCGTAGTCGAGCTCCATGGTCTCGGCGTCCGCGAGGGTTTCGGCGGCGACCACGCCCATCGCCTCGGCGGCGTGGGCGAGCATCAGCTTGGCGGTGACGTCGCCGATGGCGTAGATGTGCGGCACGGAGGTGCGGCAGCGGCCGTCGACGTCGATCGCGCCGCGCTCGGTGACGCGGACGCCGGTGTTCTCCAGGCCGTAGCCGGTGACGTTCGGTGCGAACCCGATCGCCTGGAGCACCTTGTCGGCCTCCAGCACCTGCTGCGAGCCGTCCTTGCCGGTGACCGTGACCCGCACCCGCGGCCCCGACTCGTCGATCGACTCGACCCGGGTGGAAGTGAGCACGTCGATGCCGAGACGCCGGTACTGCTTGGCCAGTTCGGCCGAGACCTCGGCGTCCTCCAGCGGGGCCATCCGGTCCAGGAACTCGACGATCGTGACCTTGACGCCGTAGTTGTGCAGCACGTAGGCGAACTCGATGCCGATCGCGCCCGCGCCCGCGATGACGATCGACTGCGGCAGGTCATCGGCCAGGATCTGCTCCTCGTAGGTCACCACGCGCGCGCTGCGCTTGGTGCCGGGCAGCAGCTTCGGGGTGGCGCCGGTGGCGATGACGCAGTGCTCGAAGCCGATGGTGCGCGTCTCGCCGTCGTAGCCGGTGACCTGGAGGGTGTGCGGGTCGAGGAAGGCGCCGCGGCCGTCGTACTCCGTGATCCCGTTCTTCTTCATCAGGTAGTGGACGCCCTTGACCCGGCCGTCGGCGACCTTGCGGCTGCGCCGGAAGGCCTCGCCGTAGTCGAAGGAGATCTGCCCGTCCACCTTGATGCCGAAGGTCTTGGCCTCGCGGGTGACGATGTGCGCCAGCTCGGCGTTGCGCAGCAGGGCCTTGGTGGGGATGCAGCCGACGTTCAGACAGACGCCGCCCCAGTACTTCTCCTCGACGACGGCGACGCGTTTGCCCAGCTGGGCGGCGCGGATGGCGGCGACATAGCCGCCCGGGCCCGCGCCCAGGACCACGACGTCGAAGCGCTCGTCCAGCTCGACCTGCTCGGCCATGCGAAGGTCCCTTCCGGTGTGACGTCCGGTGCGGTGAAGACCGGGGTGCGCGGTGCGCCGGGGCCGGCACACGGTGCACGGGAATTCTTCCGCTCCGCGCCGGCCCCCGCCACACTGATCGCCATGACGCCGGTCTCAGCGACCGCCGCCGGCTCCCCGCTCCGCCCGCTCCTGCCGCATCCGGCGGCGTACGACGAGCGCGTCGACGGCCGCCACCACGGCGAGGGCGCCGCAGGCGACGGCGAGGCCGGTGAGCACGCCGGAGCCCGGGGTGTCGCCGGCGGAGGAGTCGGCGGCCCAGAGGCCGAACAGCACGGCCGCCGCGACGAAAACGGGCAGGAAGACGCCGGTCAGCAGGGCGCGCAGACGCAGCGCGCTGCGTGCGGTGCGCGGCTCGGTTCCGGTGCGTTGGACCACGGTCCGTGTCTCCCCTCGACGGGCGCCGTGCCGCTTCAGTGGTTCGGGACGGCCCGGCTGATGTCGGCCAGGGCGGAGTTCGGGGTCTCGATGGCGGCGAGGTCGCCGAGGCTGACCATGCCGACCGGGCAGCCGCCCCGCTCCACGACGGGCAGTCTGCGCACCGCGTGCCGGCGCATGAGCTGAACGGCGTAGTCGGTGGTGTCCTCGGGGACGAGGGTGGCCACGGGCGGGCGGGTGCACAGGGAGCCGACCCTGGTGGTGTTCGGGTCGCGGCCCTCGGCGACGGCCCGTACCGCGATGTCGCGGTCGGTGAGGACGCCGAACAGGTCGCAGTCGTACGCCACCAGGACGTCGCCGATGTCCCGCTCCCGCATGATGCGGGCGGCCCGCGCGACGGAGGTCATCGGCTCCACCGTGGCCGCGCCGGGCGACATCACGTCACGTACATGCCTGGTCATGGAATCTCCTGGAGCTGGGAAGGTCAGCCGCCGTGCAGGGCGTCCAGCACTTCTTCGTCGGTCACCTGGTCGAAGTCGTCGTACCAGAGGCCCACCGCGTGGAACGGGCTCGGCCGGGACAGGCACACCACGTCGTCCGCCTCGGCGCGCAGCAGGTCGGACGCCTCGTGCGAGCAGACCGGCGCGGCGACGACGACCCGCTCCGGTTCCTGACGGCGCACGGCCCGCACGGCGGCGCGCGCGGTGGCGCCGGTGGCCAGCCCGTCGTCGACCAGGATCGCGGTGCGTCCGCGCAGGTCGGGCGCTGGTCGGTCCTCGCGGTAGCGGTGTTCCCGGCGGTGCAGTTCGGTGCGCTCGCGCTCCACCACCGGGGCGAGTTCCTCCTCGTCCAGGCCGAGCTGCGCCAGGGCGCGGGCGTCGAACAGCGGCGGCCCGTCGCCCGCGATGGCGCCGACGCCGTACTCCTCGTGGAGGGGCGCGCCGATCTTGCGGACGACCAGCACGTCGAGCGGGGCGCCGAGCGCGCGGGCGACCTCGCGGGCCACCGTGACACCGCCCCGGGGCAGGGCGAGCACCACCGGGTCCGGCAGCGTCCCCTTCTCCTGCAGGATGCGCAGGTGCTCGGCCAGTTCACGGCCGGCATGGGCCCGGTCACGGAAACGCATGGCTGCTGCCCCTTTCCACGTCGGCGCCCACCGCTGGTGCGCCGTGCACCGGGTTTCCCCCGTGCCGTGTCCGACACGTGCCCGTTCGAGGGACCTGTTCGGTCATGCGTCCGAGGGCGGGGGTGCGCAGTACGCCGTCCGGGACGGGAGGGGTGGGCGCGGCGTCGGAACTCGCGGCCGGGAGGTTCGCCAGTGGGGCGCGCGGGGAGGACCCGACGAGCAGGCCGGGCCTGCTACTCGCGCACGCCGGCCCTCGCCGCGAACGCCGCGTACGCCCGCTCGTCGAAGAGCACGAACCGGACCTCCTCGACGGCCGTCCCCGCGGCCCGGACGGTCTCCACGGCGATCCGCGCGGCGTCGTCCATCGGCCAGCCGTAGATCCCGGCGGAGACGGCGGGGAAGGCGACCGTACGGGCGCCCAGCTCGTCGGCGACGCGCAGCGACTCGCGGTAGCAGGAGGCCAGCAGCGCGGAGCGGTCCTCCTCCCGGCTGTACACGGGACCGACCGTGTGGATCACCCAGCGGGCGTCCAGTTCCCCGGCGGTGGTGGCGACCGCGCGGCCGGTGGGCAGGCCCTTGCCGTACCGCGAGGCGCGCAGCCGGCGGCATTCCTCGAGGATGGCCGGGCCGCCGCGCCGGTGGATCGCGCCGTCGACGCCTCCGCCGCCGAGCAGGGAGGAGTTCGCGGCGTTGACGATCGCGTCGGCGCGCTGCCGGGTGATGTCGCCCTGGACGAGGGTGATCGCGGTCATGTCTGACGCAGCCTCCGCCATACGGCCTTGGCCGCGTTGTGACCCGACATGCCGTGGACTCCGGGGCCGGGCGGGGCGGCCGAGGAGCAGATGAAGACGGCGGGGTGCGGGGTGGCGTACGGGAACAGGGACAGTTTGGGGCGCAGGACGGTCTGGAGCCCGGAGACCGCGCCCGTGCCGATGTCGCCGCCGACGTAGTTGGCGTTGCGGGCGGCCATCTCGGGCGGGCCCGCCGTGGCGCGGGCGAGGACACGGTCGCGGAAGCCGGGGGCGAAGCGCTCCAGCTGGCGTTCGACGGCGTCGGTGAGGTCGCCGGTCCAGCCGCTGGGGACGTGGCCGTACGCCCAGAAGACGTGCTTGCCCGCCGGGGCGCGGCTGGGGTCCACGACGCTGGGCTGCACGGTGATCAGGAAGGGCGGGTCGGGGGCGCGGCCCTCGCGGGAGGCGGCGCGCAGCGCGGCGCCGATCTCCTTGCTGTCGGCGCCGATCTGCACGGTGCCGGCCCGGCGTGCCTGCTCGGCGGTCCACGGCACGGGGCCGTCCAGCGCGTAGTCGATCTTGAAGACGCCGGGGCCGTAGCGGTACCCGGCGTAGTGGCTGCCGAGGCCGGCGATGCGGGCGAGGGCGGTGGGCGAGGTGTCGAAGACGTAGGCGCGCGCGGGCGGCAGGTCGTCGAGGCGTTTGACCTCGTAGTCGGTGTGGATCGTGCCGCCGAACTCCTGGAGCAGCCCGGCGAGGGCGTCCGAGACGGCCTGGGAGCCGCCGCGGGCCACCGGCCAACCGCGGGCGTGCGCGGCGAGGGCGAAGACCAGGCCGATCGCGCCGGTGGCGAAACCGCTGAGAGGGGCCATGACGTGGGCGACCAGGCCGGCGAAGAGGGTCTTGGCCGGTTCGTCGCGGAAGCGGCGGGTCAGCCAGGTGGACGGGGGCAGCCCGGCGAGGCCGAACCGGGCCAGGGTGACCGGGTCGCGGGGCAGCGCGGTCAGGGGCAGGGACATGAAGTCCCGTACCAGCGTGTCCCACTTGGGCAGGAAGGGTTCGACCAGCCGCCGGTACGCGCCCGCGTCGCGGGGGCCGAAGGAGGCGGCCGTCTCGCCGACCGAGCGGGCGAGGACCGCCGCGGTGCCGTCGAGGAAGGGGTGCGCCATGGGAAGCTCGGGGTGCAGCCACTCCAGGCCGTGGCGCTCCAGCGGGAGGGCGCGGAACGCCGGGGAGTTGACGCCGAGCGGGTGGGCCGCGGCGCACGGGTCGTGGTGGAAGCCGGGCAGGGTCAGTTCCTCGGTGCGGGCTCCCCCGCCGACCGTCTCACGGGCCTCGAAGACGGCCACGGAGAAGCCGCGCCGGGCCAGCTCCACGGCGGCGGTCAGCCCGTTGGGCCCCGCCCCCACCACGACCGCATCGAGCATCGACGGCACCTTCGGACCCCTTCGTCAGCCGATGGCCACTGAGCCAGGATATGCCGGGGCACCGACGCTCCGGGTCACTGCGTCGCGCCCAGCAGCCCGGCCACCCGGCGCGCGGTCGCCGCGTCCCTCGCGGCCGTGAACGGCAGGGCGTTGCCCCCGGTGATGCGGAACGGCTCGCCGGTGAGCGTGAGATGGGTGCCGCCCGCCTCCTCGACCAGCAGCAGCCCGGCCGCGTGGTCCCACGCCGCCTCCCAGGAGAAGGCGGTGGCATCGGACTCGCCGCGGGCTACGGCGAGATACTCCAGGCCGGCCGAGCCGCAGGAGCGCGGCGCGACGCCGGGGGTCCACAGCCCGAGCAGGGCGCGCTTTTGCTCGTCGGTCGTGTAGTCGGGGTGCGAGACGGCGACCCTCAGCTCCCGAGCGGGCCGGGCGGGCCCGGCGTACAGGCGCTGCCCGTCGAGGAAGGCGCCCTGTCCTCTGACGGCGGTGGCGAGTTGGTCGCGGGCGGCGGCGTAGGTCCAGGACGCGAGGACCGTGCCGCGCCACGCCAGTGCGACCAGGGTGCAGAATCCGTCGTCGCCGTGCACGAACTGCCGGGTGCCGTCGACGGGGTCGACGATCCAGACCGGGGCAGCGCCCCGTATCGCCTCGTACGACAGGGGGTTGGCGTGCACCGCTTCCTCGCCGACGACCACGGAGCCGGGCAGCAGCCGGCACAGCGCCTCGGTCAGGTGCCGCTCGGCGTTGCGGTCGGCGTCCGTGACCAGGTCGTGCGGCCCGCTCTTCTCGTCGATCTCGTGCGCGGCCAGCCGCCGGAACCGCGGCATGATCTCGGCGGCGGCCGCCTTGCGGACCGCCTCCTCCACGTCGCCGGCATGCCGGGCGAGAAACCCGTCGATGGTTTCACTGTCTTCGATCATGCCTCCATGAGACCACGGGCCACTGACATTCCCCTCCCGGCCGGTGCACTCCGGGTGGAATCACCATGAACGCCGCCGGTCTCCCGTCGCCGGCCGCTGGACCTCGGCATGCGTGGCGGCGGGCGGCTCCCCGATTCCCCGCCCCGGACGGCCCTCGCGGTGGCCACCGCCGCCACCGGGGCCGTGCGGTGGAGCAGCGGGCCGAGGCCGACCCGGCGCGCGCACGGCGCGGCGAGCTGCGCGAGGGCGGGTCCGTCCGGGGTGTGGAGGACGTTCAGCGGCACGGTGAGGGGCCGGGTCGGCGCGGCGATCGCGGCCGGGTCCGACAGCCCCGGCACGAACACCCCGTCGGCACCCGCCTGTTTCCAGCGGGCGGGACGCGGCTGGGCAGCAGCGGGGCCGACCAGTGGTGCGGGCGGCCGAAGGGGGTTGCGAGGGGTGCGGCGGGAGGGCGCGGGTGCGTCACGGTCCCGACGCCAGAGCCGGGACGGTTCGACGCGGGCCGAACCGTCCGGGCGGGATGATGACCGCATGTCCCCGCTCGCCGAGACCGCCGGTCTGCTCGCCGACCGCACCCGCGCCGCCTTCTGCCAGGCCCTCCTCGACGGCCGCGCCTGGACCGGGGGCGAGCTGGCCCGGCACGCCGGGGTCCGGCCGTCCACCGCCAGCGAGCACCTCTCCCGCCTCGTCGCGGGCGGGCTGCTGGCCGAGGAGCGCCAGGGCCGGCACCGCTACGTCCGGCTGGCCGGCCCCGAAGCGGCGGCCCTGGTCGAGGCCGTCGCCTCCTTCGCCCCCGACGCCGCACGCCCGGGAGGCCTGCGCGAGTCGGCACGGCTCGGCGCCGAAGCGATGGCCCGCACCTGCTACGACCACCTGGCGGGGCGGCTGGCCGTGACCCTGGCCGACGCGCTGCTCGCCCGGGGCCTGGTCGCCGACGACTCCGGGCTCGCCGTCACCCCGGCGGGCCGGGCCTGGCTCGCCGACGCCCTCGGCCACCGGCACCCGGCGGACGCACGGCGCCCCTTGGTCCGCGGCTGCCTGGACCGGACGGAACGCCGCCCCCACCTCGCCGGCGCCCTGGGAGCCGCGCTGTGCGCGACGGCGCTGGAGCGGGGCTGGGTACGGCGGATCGGCTCCGGACGCGCGGTGAAGGTGACGCCGGCCGGGAGCGAGGCGTTCCGGGAACTGCTGGGAGCCGAGACGGAAGCCGGCTTCCGTGCGGACGACGGCCCCACCGCCTGACCGGACATAACACCGCATTCAGCCCACCGACGCTGGGTCACAGTCACCGCCCGGGCACGGAGCGAGTTGGCCCTTTCCCCCCACCGGGACTCGTGTGAAACTGGCGTCCCGTCCGCAGTGCGGACTCCTTCCGCACCGTCCCCACGAGAAGTGCGTCGTGCGTTCTCTTCCCCTGCCGCTCGCTCTCATCACCCGGCTGACCCCGGTCGCCGTGCTCGCCTGCGCGGGCTGGGCGCTCAGCTCCGGCCCGCAGACCTCCGCCCCGGCCGCCCAGGACAAGGCGGCCGGCAGGGGCGGCAGCCCGTCCGCCACCGCGCCCTCGCGGACGGCGGCCGTGAAGACGTACACCGCCGCGCCCGCGCCCTGCACCAGCCTGGCCAAGGGCACGATCTCCGCGCTGGTGCCGGGGGCGAAGACCTCGGGGAAGGAGATCCCCTCCACTGACGAGTCCGTGCGCCGCACCTGCTCGTGGAACGCGCTCAAGGGCTACGACTACCGCTGGCTCGACGTCTCCTTCGAGATCGGCGACTCCGACGAGCGGGCCGAGGCGCAGTTCCGGGCCCGCGTCGAGGAGAAGAGCGGCGGCGGCGACGTGCCCGGCGTCGGCGACGAGGCGTACTCCGTCGTCAACCTCGTCTCCGAGGACAAGCAGAAGACGCGCGAGGGCGTGGTGCTGGTGCGTGCCGCCAACGCGCTGGTGGTCGTCACGTACAACGGCTCCGACTTCGAGACGAAGGACGCGCCGAGCGCGGACGAGATCAACAAGGGGGCCATCAAGGCCGCCAAGGAGGCCGTGGCGGCCCTGGAGAGCGGCCAGTAGGTCGCCGTACCGCGCCGGCGCCGCCCACCGGCCGCCCTCCGTCGGCCGCGCCCGCCCGTCAGCCGGCGGCCGGCCGTTCGCGCGTCGGCGTCCGCTCCCGCTCCGCCTTCCGCTCGCGCGGCAGCATCAGGGCGACGTACAGCAGCAGCGAGGCCGCCAGGCCCACCGCCCAGCCGTAGTCGGCGAGCGGCTTGAGGAACGGGATCAGTCCGTCGGCCGGGAACGGTCCGGACGCCGTGCCGTCCGCGCCGACGGTCGAGTAGGAGCCGCCGACCGCGAGGACGCCGCCCACGGCGAACGCGGCGAGGGCACGCCAGTTCCAGCCCGCGGCGTACCAGTAGCGGCCGCCCGGCGTGTACAGGTCCGCCAGGTCGAGCACGGTGCGGCGGACGATCCAGTAGTCGGCGATCAGGATGCCCGCGACCGTGCCGAGCAGGCCGCCGACGACGCCGAGCCAGGTGAAGATGTAGAACTCGGGCGTGGAGATCAGCTTCCAGGGGAGGATCAGCACGCCCACGACGCCCGTGATCAGCGCGCCGGTACGGAAGGTGATGAGCTTCGGCGCGAGGTTGGCCAGGTCGTACGCGGGTGACACGACGTTGGCCGCGATGTTCACGGAGACGGTGGCGACCAGGACGGTCACCAGGGCGAAGAGCAGGCCGAAGGCGTTGTCGGCCTTGGCGGCGAGCGCGACCGGGTCCCAGATCGCCTCGCCGTACACCACCTGACTGCCGGCGGTGACCAGCACGGCGAGGATCGCGAACAGCGTCATGGTGGTGGGCAGTCCGAGCGACTGGCCCCAGGTCTGCGCCCGCTGGCTGGCCCCGAAGCGGGTGAAGTCGGGGATGTTGAGGGACAGCGTCGCCCAGAAGCCGATCATCCCCATGAGGGAGGGGAAGAAGACCGGCCAGAAGTCCGCGCCCCAGCCGAGTTCGGAGGGCTGCGACAGCAACCGGCCGAATCCGTCGGCCTTCACCGCGATCCAGACCAGCAGCACGAACGCGCCGACGATGACGAAGGGCGCGGCCCAGTTCTCGAAGTGCCGCAGGAAGTCCATGCCTCGGTGGATGATCGCCATCTGGACGGCCCAGAACGACAGGAAGCACAGCCACAGCGGCCACGGGTGGCCCGCGATCCGTCCGGCGGCCTCCCATTCCCCGCCGGTGAGTTTCGACCCGAGGGCGAAGATGCCGCTGCCGCCGATCCAGGTCTGGATACCGAACCAGCCGCAGGCCACGGCCGCCCGGATCAGCGCGGGGACGTTGGCGCCGCGCAGCCCGAACGAGGCGCGCGCCAGCACGGGGAAGGGGATGCCGTACTTGGGTCCGGCGTGGCCGGTGGCGAGCATCGGCAGCAGCACGATGACGTTGGCGAGGGCGATGGTCAACACCGCCTGCTTCCAGTCCATGCCGAGCGCGACCAGGCCGGAGGCGAGGGTCCAGCTGGGGATGCAGTGGGCCATGGAGATCCACAGCGCGGCGAAGTTGTACGTCGTCCAGGTGCGCTCGGCGACCGGGACCGGACGCAGGTCCTCGTTGGCGAAGGGGCTGTGGGCGGGGAACGCCTGGGGGGCGAGTTCTATCCGGCCGTCGGCGGCGGCGGTCCGGTCGGCCGGCGCCCCCGTGGGGACTGTTTCGGTCATGGGCAGGCCAATCGACGGGGTGGGGCGGGGAGAGCCGTGCGGGGCCTTGTCCTGGGCGATCAGTCGTTGATCGCGGGGATGACTCGAGCGCCGTAGGCGTCGATCACCGCTTCCTGCGCGTCGTGCATGTCGTAGACGGCGAACTGGTCGACGCCCAGCTCGCGCAGCCTGGTCAGCTTCTCGATGTGCGCCTCGGCCGTGCCGATGACGCAGAACCGGTCGACGATCTCGTCCGGCACGAACCGGGTGTCCGGGTTGCCGCTGCGCCCGTGGTGGGCGTAGTCGTAGCCCTGGCGGGCCTTGATGTAGTCGGTGAGTGCGCCGGGTACGGCGGCGGAGTGCTCGCCGTACTTGGCGACCAGGTCGGCGACGTGGTTGCCGACCATGCCGCCGAACCAGCGGCACTGCTCGCGCGCGTGGGCGAGCGCCTCGGGCGAGTCGTCCTCGGTGACGTAGGCGGGCGCGGCGACGCACACGGTCACCTCCGAGGGGTCGCGTCCGGCGGCGACGGCCGCGTCCTTGACCGCCTTCACCATGTACTCGGTGAGGTAGGGGTCCGCGAGCTGGAGGATGAACCCGTCGGCCTCCTCGCCGGTCGTCTTCAGCGCCTTGGGCCCGTACGCGGCCATCCAGACGGGGAGTTCGGCGTCCGGCCCGATCCACGGGAACCTGATCACGGTGCCGCCGAGGTCGGCCTCGCCCCCGCCGGCGAGCGCCCGGATCACCTTCATGGCCTCGCTGATCCGGGCGAGCGTGTTGGGCCTGCGGCCGGCCACGCGCATCGCGGAGTCGCCGCGCCCGATGCCGCAGATCGTGCGGTTGCCGAACATGTCGTTGAGGGTGGCGAAGGTGGAGGCGGTGACCTCCCAGGTGCGGGTGCCCGGGTTGGTGACCATCGGGCCGACCTTCAACTTCGTGGTGTTGGCGAGGATTTGACTGTAGATCACAAAGGGCTCCTGCCACAGCACCGCCGAGTCGAAGGTCCAGCCGTGGGTGAAGCCGTTGCGCTCGGCGCGCTGCATCAGGGAGACGACCCGCGAGGCCGGCGGGTCGGTCTGCAGAACGAGTCCGAAGTCCATGGGCTCCGCTCCTAGAGGAGGTACTGGCAGGTGGAGCGCGGGGTGTAGACGCCGTGCCCGGCGCGGCCGGTGAACTCCCGCTCGGTGATGACCGGTTCGCCGCGCGAGAGCACGGTCTCGACCCGGCCGGTGACGCGTTTGCCCTCGTACGCCGAGTAGTCGACGTTCATGTGGTGCGTCTCGGCGGACATGACCTGTTCGGCGCCCGGGTCGTAGATCACCACGTCGGCGTCGGCGCCCGGGGCGATGGTGCCCTTCTTCGGGTACATGCCGAACATCCGGGCCGGGGTGGCGCAGGCGATCTCGATCCAGCGGCGGCGCGAGATGCGCCCCTCGACCACGGCCTGGTGCAGCAGGTCCATCCGGTTCTCCACGCCCGGCAGCCCGTTGGGGATCTTCGAGAAGTCCCCGCGGCCGAGTTCCTTCTGGCCGGCGAAGCAGAACGGGCAGTGGTCCGTCGAGACCACCTGGAGGTCGTTGGTGCGCAGCCCCCGCCACAGCCGCTCCTGGTGCTCACGGGGCCGAAGGGGCGTGCTGCACACGTACTTGGCGCCCTCGAAGTCCGGTTCGGCGAGGTTGTCGGTGGACAGGAACAGATACTGCGGGCAGGTCTCCCCGAACACGTTCAGCCCGTCGTCGCGGGCCCTGGCCAGCTCCGCGACCGCCTCCGCCGCCGAGACGTGCACGACGTACAGCGGCGCCCCGGCGACCTGCGCCAGCCGGATCGCGCGGTGCGTCGCCTCCGCCTCCAGCAGCGCCTTGCGGACCTCGCCGTGGTGTCGCGGGTCGGTCTCGCCGCGGGCCAGCGCCTGCTCCACGAGGACATCGATGGCGATGCCGTTCTCGGCGTGCATCATGATCAGCCCGCCGTTCTCGGCGGAGCGCTGCATGGCGCGCAGGATCTGGCCGTCGTCGGAGTAGAAGACGCCGGGGTACGCCATGAACTGCTTGAAGGAGGTGACGCCCTCCTCCACCAGCCGGTCCATCTCCTTGAGCGTCTCCTCGTTCACATCGGAGACGATCATGTGGAAGCCGTAGTCGATCGCGCAGTTGCCCTCCGCCTTGGCGTGCCAGGCGTCCAGGCCCTCGCGCAGGGAGCGGCCGACGCTCTGCACCGCGAAGTCCACGATCGTGGTGGTGCCGCCCCAGGCGGCGGCGCGGGTGCCGGTCTCGAAGGTGTCGGAGGCGAAGGTGCCGCCGAACGGCAGCTCCATGTGGGTGTGGACGTCGACGCCGCCCGGGATGACGTACTTCCCGGTGGCGTCGAGGACGTTCTGTGCGGTCCAGGCCTCGGCGGCCCGGGTGCCGGCGGCGGCGAGGGCGGCGATCCGGCCGTCCTCGATCAGGACGTCCGCGTGCGTCTCGTCGGAGGCGGTGACGACGAGACCGCCGCGGATGACGGTACGGCTGCTCATGCTGCTGCCTTCCCTCCTGCGTGGTCGGTGCGGACGGCGGGGTCAGGCGACGCCGAGCAGGGCGCGTTCGAGGATCGCGGCGCCCTCCTCGGCCTCCGCGACGGTGAGCGACAGCGGCGGCGCGATCCGCAGCGCGCTGGTGTTGTGGCCGCCGCCCTTGCCGATGAGCAGCCCGCCCTCGCGGGCCGCCTCCAGCACGGCCGCGGCGGTCTGCGGGTCGGCCTCGTCGGTGCCCGGCCGGGCCAGCTCGATGCCGATCATCAGCCCCCGCCCGCGCACCTCGCGTACGGCGGGGACCTGCGCGGCGGCGGCCCGCAGCCGCTCGATGAGCAGGCCGCCGACCCGCCGGGCGTTGCCCTGGAGGTCGTGTTCCAGCAGGTAGGCGAGGTTGGCCAGGCCGGCCGCCATGGTGACCTGGGTGCCGCCGAAGGTGGAGATGCTGTTGGCGTCCAGGCAGTTCATGATCTCGGCGCGGGCGACGACCCCGCCGATGGACATGCCGTTGCCGATGCCCTTGGCGAAGGTGACGATGTCCGGCGGGCCGCTGCGGCCGTGCGCCTGCCAGCCCCAGAAGTGCTCGCCGGTGCGGCCCCAGCCGGTCTGCACCTCGTCGGAGATCCACAGGATGCCGCGTTCGTGCAGCACCTCGCGGAAGGCCGCGTACAGGCCGTCCGGCGGGGAGGTGAAACCGCCGACGCCCTGCACGGGCTCGGCGATCAGCGCGGCGGGCGGACGGGTGTGGCCGAGCAGGTCGGTGAGGTCCTCGACGCAGGCGGCGATGAACTCCCGGTCGTCCAGCGCCGCGTAGGGGCCGCGGGTGCGGACGCCGCCGTGGACGTACAGGGTCTGCAGCGGGGTGAGCGAGGTCGGGGACCAGCCGCGGTTGCCGGTGATGCCGACGGTGCCGAAGGAGCGGCCGTGGTAGCTGTTGCGCATGGCCAGGATCGTGTTGCTGCGCCGGTACGTCGTCGCCAGCAGCAGCGCGGTGTCGTTGGCCTCGGTGCCGGAGGTGGTGAAGAACACCCGGGCGTCCGGGATGCCGCTCAAGTGGGCGATGCGCTCGGCCAGTTCGACCATCGGCCGGTTGAGGTACAGGGTGGAGGAGTGGATGATCCGCCCGGCCTGCTCGGCGACCGCCTTGGTGACCTCGGGCAGGGCGTGCGCGGTCATGGTGGTGAGGATGCCGCCGAAGAAGTCGAGGTACTTGTTGCCGGCGGCGTCCCAGACGTGGCGGCCCTCGCCGTGGGTGATCTCCAGGGGCTTGTCGTAGTAGAGGGCGAGCCAGTCCGGCAGCACGGCCCGGTGGCGTCCCAGCAGTTCGTCGCTCACGGCTGCACCAGCCCTTCGTAGGCGTCGGGGCGGCGGTCGCGGTAGAAGGCCCACTGCTGCCGCACCTGCTCGATGACGTCGAGGTCGAGGTCGCGGACGACGAGTTCCTCCTCCTTGTCGCTCGCGGTGTCGCCGACGAACTGTCCGCGCGGGTCGACGAAGTAACTCGTGCCGTAGAAGTCGTTGTCGCCGTACTCCTCGACGCCGACGCGGTTGATCGCGGCGACGAAGTACTCGTTGGCGACGGCCGCGGCCGGCTGCTCCAGGCGCCACAGGTGGGAGGAGAGGCCGCGGTGGGTGGCGGACGGGTTGTAGACGAGCTGGGCGCCGTTCAGGCCCAGTTGACGCCAGCCCTCCGGGAAGTGACGGTCGTAGCAGATGTAGACGCCGATCTTCCCGACGGCGGTGTCGAAGACCGGCCAGCCGAGGTTGCCGGGCTTGAAGTAGTACTTCTCCCAGAACCCCTTGACCTGCGGGATGTGGTGCTTGCGGTACTTGCCGAGGTAGCTGCCGTCGGCGTCGATGACGGCAGCGGTGTTGTAGTAGAAGCCGGACTGCTCGATCTCGAAGACGGGGACGACGATCACCATGCCGGTCTCGCGCGCGAGGTCCTGCATGCGACGCACGGTCGGCCCGTCGGGCACGGGCTCGGCCCAGCGGTAGTGCTCGGGTTCCTGGACCTGGCAGAAGTAGGGGGCGTTGAACACTTCCTGGAAGCCGATCACTCGGGCGCCCTGCCGGGCCGCCTCCCGGGCGTGCTCCTCGTGTTTCGCCACCATGGACCCGGTGTCGCCGGTCCAGGTCGCCTGGACCAGAGCGGCGCGGACGACGTTCGCCATGAGCTGCTCCTTCGACGGGACGTCAGAGCCTCTACGCCCGTAGAGGCGGGTCGTAGAGGGATGAACGTATGCCTCGGGAAGGGCCTTGCCAAGACCATCGTCGTTAACCCGCGGGGTCGGTCGCGTTTCACACTCCGGTGGGTGATCGCCGGGCGTTCAGGCGGACAGGCCGGCGACCCGGAGGGCGTGCACGAGATCCCAGTGCCGCTCCGCCGAGACGCCCCGAGCGGCCTCCAGCAGCAGCGGCACGAGGGTCACCGGGTCGTGCTCGGCGCTGTGCGCGGCCTCCTCGGGCGTGCGCATCCGGACGTATGCGTCGAGCAGCGCGCGCACCTCCCGCAGCCGCCCCTCGGCGGCCAGCGCGCGCACGGTCTCGCCGATCTCGTACGCAGGCCGGACGACTCCCTGCCGCAGGATCTGCTCGCCGTCCCCGCCCCGGCCCGCGGCGACCAGCGCGTCGGCGGCCTCCACCAGCCGGTCGGCGGGCAGCGAGGCGGCCTCCCACAGCAGCGTCGCCCAGTCGGCGCCGAGCCCGGCGCGCTCCATCTCGGCGGCGAGCAGCGGATAGCGGGCGGCGGGCCAGTGGGCGGTCTCCGCCAGCAGGGCGTGCGCCTCGCCACTGCGTCCCTCGGCGCGCAGCCGGTGCAGCGCCCCCACCGTGGCGGCGATCTCGCGCCGGGCCTGTGCGTCGACGGGCTCGGCCCGCGGTCGCGCCCGTTCCTCCGCCGCCTCGTCGGCGGCGGCGCCGGCGAACCGGGCCCCGCGCGGCGTCCGCCCCTCGGCGGCACGCGGCGCGGCCGGCGCCGGTGCGGCGGCCTCCGGGGGCGCGACGGAGGGGGCGACGGCTTCCTCCTCCATTCCGGCGAAGCGCGCACTGCCGCGGCGGCGTTTGCGCTGCTTGGGGACGGAGGGCGAGGGGTCGGCGGGGGCGGGGGTGGGCCGCGCGGCGGTTCGGGGAGCGTCCTGAGCGGGATCCGGGAGGGCGGGGGCCGTGGACGGGGCCTGCCGGTGGGGCGACGGGCGCTGGACGGCGTGGTCGCCGGGGGCCGGCCGGGTGTGCGGGGTGTACGGGGTCCGCCGGACGCCGTCGCCGGGCCGGCCGTCCGCGGCCCGGACGTCGCGGGGGGCCTGCTCGGCGCCTGCCTCCGGGCGGGCGGTGCCGGCCCGGCCGTCGTCACCGGCGGGCCGGTGCCCGGCCCTCGCCTGCCGGGGGACCGGCCACTGGGGGGCCGACGCGGGCTCCTGGACCGCCGGGGTGTCCTCGGGCTGCGGACGCGGGACCACGCCGGTTCCGCCTGGGGACGGGGCGCCGGGTGGGCGGTGGGCCGTGCGTTCCATCCGGGCCCGCAGTTCCGCGCAGCGGGCGGTGGCGCGCTCGTGGTCGTCGCGGGCCCAGGCGAGGTCGAGACGGAGGGCGTCGGCCTGCTGCCGGGAGGCCGCGGAGGCCAGGGCTCGGCCGAGTGCGGCGATGCGCTCGGCGGCGTACCGCTGCTCGCGGAGCATCACGTCGAGCCGGTCGGCGAGGGCGTCCCGGCCGCCGGGCCGGTCGTCGTACGCCGCCAGCGCGGCGCCGTGCAGCGGCCGGGCGTGTTCCCGCTCGCGGTGCGCGGCCTCGGGCCCGTGCGCGGCGGCGAGATCCTGGAGCAGCGCCTCGACCACGTCCCACGGCGGCACCTCGCGTCCCTCGAGACAGGCCGTCATGCCGTCGGGATCGCGCTGCCAGAAGACCGCGCACCATCCGCCGCCCTGATCCAGGCGCGTCAGCAGACCGTTCAGATAGTTCGCGAACTCCCGTACCCGGCCCGGGAGTTGTTCCACCGCCATCGACCGACCCCCGATAGACCGGAGCACTCCGGTCCGTCAGACAACACCAGTCGTGTTACGAACTCGCTACGGGGAGTTTTCCACCGCGCGCATGCGCCTCAGAGCGTCAACGGCGCCAGCCTCCCGGCGAGTTCGTCCATCGACAGGCCGAGCGCGCCGGCCAGGGCGGCCACCGTGAAGAAGGCCGGCGTCGGGGCCCGGCCGGTCTCGATCTTGCGCAGCGTCTCGGCGGAGATGCCGGCGCTCGCCGCCACGTCCGCCATGCTGCGGGCGCCTCGGGCCTCGCGCAGCAGCATGCCGAGCCGCTCGCCGCGCTCGCGCTCTTCCGGGGTCAGTGGGGTGCGTACCATGACGCCATTCTAATACCGGTATAGTAATTGGCATGGTGGAACTGAAGACGGACACGTCCCTCGACGCGATGCACGAGACCGGCCGGATCGTCGGCCGCGCCCTGACAGCCGTACGGCAGGCCGCGGACGTGGGTGTGTCACTGCTGGAGCTGAACGAAGTGGCGCACGAGGTGCTGCGCGAGGCCGGCGCCGGGTCACCCTTCCTCGGCTATCGCCCCTCCTTCGCGCCCACGCCCTTCCCCGCCGTCGTCTGCGCCTCGGTGAACGACGCGATCGTGCACGGCATCCCGACGACGTACCGGCTGCGCGACGGCGACCTGGTCTCCATCGACTGCGGCGCCGAGCTGAACGGCTGGGCGGGCGACTCGGCGATCAGCTTCATCGTGGGCAGGCCCCGCCCGGCGGACGTACGGCTGATCGAGACGGCGGAGCGGGCGCTGACCGCGGGCATCGAGGCGGCCGTCGTCGGCAACCGGATCGGCGACATCGCGCACGCCGTCGGCACGGTGTGCCGCGCCGCCGGTTACGGCATCCCGCAGGACTTCGGGGGACACGGGGTGGGCCGCCGCATGCACGAGGACCCGCCGGTCCCGAACGAGGGACGGCCGGGCCGGGGGATGCGGCTGCGGCACGGCATGGTGCTGGCGATCGAGCCGATGCTGATCGGCGGCGGCACGGACGACTACCACGCCGCCGCGGACGGCTGGACCCTGCGTACGAACGACGGCTCCCGGGCGGCCCACGTGGAACACACGGTGGCGATCACGGACTCGGGCCCTCGCATCCTGACGGAGCGGTAGAGGAGCAGCGGCAGGGGCACGCGGGGAGCCGGACGCCCCGCGGGCACGGGAACGCCGCCGACGGACACGGGGCGACCGGGCGACGGGCCCCCACGCAGACGCCGCCAAGGGGCGCGGGGAACTGCGCGACCGGCCCACCACGACCGGCCCCAGGGGCTCGGGGGGAACCGCGCGAACACCCCGCCCCGCCCACAGGCGACCCTCCCCCGATCGTGCGAAGGTGGGTGTGACCGGCGCCCCTCCCGGGCACTGGTCGCACCCGGCAGCGCAGTCGAGGGAATGGAACACACGCCCATGACCAGCGGCTTCACCAGCCCGGAGGGCTACGGCCCCGACCCCTTCAGCGAGTTCCTGGCCCGCTTCTTCGGCGGCCCCCGCCCGGGCCCGCGCCAGATCGACATCGGCCGGCTGCTGAGCCATCCGGCCCGGGAGCTGGTGCGCGGCGCGGCCCAGTACGCGGCCGAGCACGGCAGCCGCGACCTCGACACCCAGCACCTGCTGCGCGCGGCCCTGGCCAAGGAGCCCACCCGCAGTCTGCTGAGCCGGGCCGGCGCGGACCCCGACTCGCTGGCGTCGGAGATCGACGAGCGCTCGGGCCCGGTGCAGTACCCGGACGCCGGCGTCCCCCCGCCCTCGGCCCTGTCCCTGACCCCCGCCGTCAAGCGCGCCCTGCTCGACGCGCACGACCTGGCCCGCGCGGCCGGCGCCGGATACATCGGCCCCGAGCACGTGCTCAGCGCCCTGGCGTCCAACCCGGACTCCGCCGCGGGGCACATCCTGAACGCGGCCCGTTTCAGCCCGGACGGCGTGCAGGCGCCGGACGCCCCCGACGCCCCGCCGGCCGCCCGGACGCGCACCGAGCAGCCCCGGCCCACCGGCACGCCGACGCTCGACAAGTACGGCCGGGACCTCACCGACCTCGCCCGGCAGGGCCGTATCGACCCGGTGATCGGGCGGGACGACGAGATCGAGCAGACCATCGAGGTGCTCTCCCGGCGCGGCAAGAACAACCCCGTGCTGATCGGCGACGCGGGCGTCGGCAAGACCGCCGTCGTGGAGGGGCTCGCCCAGCGGATCGCCGACGGGGACGTGCCCGACGTGCTCGGCGGACGCCGCGTGGTCGCCCTGGACCTGACGGGCGTCGTCGCCGGCACCCGCTACCGGGGCGACTTCGAGGAGCGGATGAACAACATCGTGGGCGAGATCCGCGCCCACTCCGACCGGCTGATCGTCTTCATCGACGAGCTGCACACCGTCGTCGGCGCGGGCGGGGGCGGCGAGGGCGGCTCGATGGACGCCGGGAACATCCTCAAGCCGGCCCTGGCCCGCGGCGAGCTGCACGTCGTCGGCGCGACCACGCTGGAGGAGTACCGCAGGATCGAGAAGGACGCGGCCCTGGCCCGCCGCTTCCAGCCGATCCTCGTCCCGGAGCCGACCGCCGAGGACGCCGTGGAGATCCTGCGCGGCCTGCGCGACCGCTACGAGGCCCACCACCAGGTCCGGTACACCGACGAGGCACTGGTCGCCGCCGTCGAGCTGTCCGACCGCTATCTCACCGACCGCCGGCTGCCCGACAAGGCCATCGACCTGATCGACCAGGCCGGCGCGCGGGTACGGCTGCACGCCCGCACCAAGGGGACGGACGTACGGGCCATGGAGCGCGAGGCCGAGCAGCTGGCGCGGGACAAGGACCAGGCGGTCGCGGACGAGAGTTACGAGCAGGCCATGCGGCTGCGCGACCGCATCACCGAGCTGAGGCAGCGGATCGCCGAGGCGGCCGGCGACGGGCAGGCCGACGAGGGACAGCATCTGGAGGTCACCGCGGAGGCGATCGCCGAGGTGGTGTCCCGGCTGACCGGCATCCCGGTGAGCCGGCTGACCGAGGAGGAGAAGCACCGGCTGCTCGGCCTCGAACAGCATCTGCACGAGCGGGTCGTCGGCCAGGACGAGGCGGTCCGCGTCGTCGCCGAGGCGGTGCTGCGCTCGCGCGCCGGGCTCGCCAGCCCGGACCGGCCGATCGGCAGCTTCCTCTTCCTCGGCCCCACCGGCGTCGGCAAGACCGAGCTGGCCCGCGCCCTCGCCGAGGCGCTGTTCGGCAGCGAGGACCGCATGGTCCGCCTCGACATGAGCGAGTACCAGGAGCGGCACACGGTCAGCCGGCTGGTCGGCGCGCCGCCCGGGTACGTCGGGCACGAGGAGGCCGGCCTGCTCACCGAGGTCGTGCGCCGGCACCCGTACTCGCTGCTGCTCCTGGACGAGGTGGAGAAGGGGCACCCGGACGTCTTCAACATCCTGCTCCAGGTGCTGGACGACGGCCGGCTCACCGACTCCCAGGGCCGCACGGTCGACTTCACCAACACGGTGATCGTGATGACCAGCAACCTCGGCTCCGAGGCGATCACCCGGCGCGGCGCGGGCATCGGCTTCGGACCGGGCGGCGCAGAGGCCGACGAGGAGGCGCGCCGGGAGCAGATCCTGCGTCCGCTGCGGGAGCACTTCCGGCCGGAGTTCCTCAACCGCGTCGACGAGATCGTGGTCTTCCGGCAGCTCTCCCCCGAACAACTGCACCGGATCACCGATCTGCTGCTGGAGCGGACACGGCGGCTGATGCACGCGCAGGGCGTGGGCGTGGAGTTCAGCGACGCGGCGGTGGACTGGGTGGCGCGCCAGGGCTACCAGCCCGAGTACGGCGCCCGGCCGCTGCGCCGCACCATCCAGCGGGAGATCGACAACCGGCTCTCGCGGCTGCTGCTGGACGGCCGGGTCGGCGAGGGCGACCGGGTGCGGGTGGACGTGGCCGACGGACGGCTTGACTTCCGGCCCCACAAGCCCGCCGCCGTGGAGTGAGCGAGACTTCACGCGCACGACTTCACGCGCACGACTTCAAGCTCAAGTCTTCACGCTCAAGTCTTCACGCACCTGTCGAACACCGGTACGGCGAGGGCCGCTAGCATGCGCGCCCATGACCGACGACGTACGCAACATCGTGCTCGGCGTGGTCGCCGCCGGCATCAGTGCCGCGCTGGGCTGGCTCGCCCGTACCTACCTGTGGAAACGCAGGCTCCGCCGCAAGCAGGCGTTCTTCGGGCTGCCGGACAACTCCGAGTCGCTGCTCGTCGTCAACCGGGACCCCGCCACCTCCGAACCGGCCGTCCACCGCTTCGACGTGTTCGCGATGCTGGAGCTGTCCGCGCTGATCAAGGACTGCGGGGCGCACATCCAGGTCGTCACCCAGGACACGGTCCACCAGGGCTTCGGCGAGCGCACGGAGTTCTGCGTGGGCGGGCCGGGATCGAGTCGGCGGATGGCGGCGCACATGTCGGCCATGCTGCCCGGCGTGCAGGTCAACACCGATCCCGAACCGGGCCCGGACCGTGCCTCCTTCCGCATCGGCGGCGAGCACTACCGCATGGACCACGGCGTCACCGAGTACGTGCTGCTGGCCCGGCTCACCGTCGGCGACCGCCGCGACGCGCGGCCCGTGTTCCTGTTCTGTGGTCAGCGGGCCATCACCAACCAGGCGGCGACCCGCTATCTGGCCCGCCACCACGAGAAGCTGGCCCGCAAGTACCGCGACGACGCCTTCGTCCTGCTGCTGAAGGTCGTCAACTCGCAGGCGTACGGGCCCGACGTGGTGGAGCTGGTCGCGGACGTGACACGGGCGGCCCGGACGCCTGCTCCCGCGGCGGAGAGCGCCGACGCCTCCGGCGGCGCGGACCGGTGAACGGACGCAGGACGGCCGTCGGACTCTGGGCGGCGCTCTGCCTCGGCGGGCTCGCCGCGACGTCGGCACTGGAGCCGGGCCCCGCCGACGGCGGCGGGCCGGAGCCGGAGGACACCGGAAACACGGCCCGGACGGCGGTCGTGGACTGCGAGCGCATCGCGGACGGGATCGCGGCGGACCGGGCCGCGGCGGAGGCCGAGTACCGGCGCCGGGAAGGCGGGACGTTTGCGTTCGATGTCGCCGTTCCCGAGGAGTGCGCGGACGAGCCGGCCGCCCGCGGCCTTCCCTGACCGGGCGCGCCCGGTGCGCGGTTCGCCACGCCGACGGCGCTGGGCGTGCGCCTGCCCAGCCGCACGCACCGCCGCCCACCCCGACCGAGGAGAGCGGGCCCCCGTCGCGTCCTGCGCGACGGGGGCCCGCCCGGCCTCGGCAAGCCGGTCGTCCTCGCCCCGTTCACCTTCCACGGGCGGGACACCGGGCCGGCCGTCCGCCGTCGGCCCGGAGATGTCCTCCGCGGCCCACGACGTCCCGGCCGGGCACCGGCCCGCCCTGGTCGTCGACACGGTCGACCCGCTCTGCTTCGAGCACAACCCGTCCGGCGCGCTGACCTTCTCCTCGCCGGCGAACGACCCGTCGTACGTGTCGGCGCCGCCGCGCGAGCAGTGATCTCCGGCCGCTGCCGGAACGAACCGGCTCGGGGAGGTTACGACTCTAAGGCCTGTGGGCCACGTTGAGGCGAGCGGGGGGCGCACTCCCCGCACACCGGGGTGCGGGCGGGGCCGAACTCCGGGGCGGGTCAGGACTCGGCGACCTCCGCGTACAGCTGGGACAGCTCGGGCGCGCCGTTGGCCGCCCATTCCTGCCCCGAGGCCACGACGTCGAACTCGCGCCCGGAGGCCAGCCGTACCACCGGCTGACCGTCCGGCCACAGCTCCCAGGCCGCGCCGGGGACGGTCCGCACGATGACGGTGCCGAGGTACAGCCCGGCGTCGTTGCCCAGCCAGGGCAGGATCTCCGCGTCGTCCCGCCAGCGCGGCAGCAGCTGGTCGAGCGCCTCCAGCGATTCGGCCGTGTCGTCGAGCCGGACGCCCTCCAGGCCCGCCTGGGAGCGGAGCAGTTCGCACTCGGCCAGGAGTTCGGCGATGCCCGCGGCGTCGGGCACCCCGGGTCGCTTGCGCCGGTGACCCAGGAAAGGGATGTTCATACCGACAGCGTGTCATTCGCACCCGCGTGCGCACCACAGGCGCGCGGGCGATCGCGTCCCGTCGTCCGGGCGGTTTCACGCCTCGTTCGCGCATGGTTCGTTGACCCCGCGAGACCTCCTCCATAGCTTCACGGAACGCCGTGCGTGCGATCCGCACCAAGCCCGAGGGCCGGAGGAGCCGTTGACACGCCGTGGAGTCCGAGGAGTGCGCAGGCTCGCCGTCGTCCTCCTGCTGTGCGCGTCCGTGCTGCCGGCGGCCTCGGCCCGCGCCACCGGCGAGCGGGGCGCGCCGGGCCCGCCGCTGCCGCTGGAGTCGCTCTTCGACAACACGGCGGTCAGCGACGACGCCCGCCCCGAGGAGGCGGACTTCGACGGCCGCGGCGCGTCCCTTCCGGCGCGGGACCTCGCCGCCGCCGGCTGGTCGCCGGGCCGGACCCTGACCGTGCAGGGCGCCCGGCTGCGGTGGCCGGACCGGGCGCCGGGCGAGGCGGACAACGTCGTCGCCGACGGGCAGCGCGTGCTGCTGCGCGGCCGGGGCGACGCGCTCGCCTTCCTCGTCGCGGGCACCGCCGGCCGCGACGTCAGTGGCACGGGCACGGTCGCGTACGCCGGCGGCGGCACGTCCCGCTACGAACTGACCGCGCCGGACTGGCGCCGGGGACCGCCGGCGACCAAGGCGGTCGCCGTGCCGCACGTCAACACGCTGTGCGGGCAGCTGTCCGAGCGGGCGCGGCTGTACGTCGTCACCGTGCCGCTGCCGCGGGGGCGCGAGGTGGCCTCGGTGACGCTGCCGAGGGCCGCCGGGCTGCACGTCTTCGCACTGTCGGTGCGGGCGACGGCGGACGGCTGGACCGGTTCCTGGGCGGCGGCGACGTCGGGCCGGCCGGCGGTGGGCCCGTGGACCGACCGGACGCTGCGGCTGGTGGTGCGCGCCTCGGCCGGCGGGGAGCGGGTGCGGCTGCGGTTCGACAACACCTTCGCGGGGACGCCGGTGCGGATCGGGCGGGCGACGGTGGCCGTGCGCGGAAGCGGGGCCGCGGCGGCGGGCACGCCGGCGCCGGTGCGCTTCGAGGGGGCGGCGGGCGTGGAGATCCCGGCGGGGGCGCAGGCGTACAGCGATCCGCTCGCCTTCGCCGTGCCCGCGGGCGCGGATCTGCTGGTCAGCTTCCATCTGCCGGGCACGGTGCGGGCGGCGCCCGTGCACGCGCTGGCCCTGCAGCGGTCGTACGTCAGCGAGCCCGGCGACCACACGAGGGACGCGGCGGGGACGGCGTACCCGGGGCGGCTCACGAGCTGGCCCCTGCTGACCGGGGTGGACGTGGGCGGTGGGCCCGGGTCGGTGGTGGCGTTCGGCGACTCGATCACCGACGGCGACCGGTCCACCGTGGACGCCAACCGGCGCTGGCCGGACGTGCTGGCCGCGCGGCTGCGGGCGCAGGACGCCGTCCCGCGCTACGGCGTCCTCAACCAGGGCATCGCGGGCAACCGGCTGCTGACCGACCGCTACCCCGGCGACGGACCGTCCGCCGCGGTCACCGGGGTGAGCGCGCTGCACCGGCTCGACCGGGACGTGTTCGCCCAGACCGGAGTGCGCACGGTGATCGTCCTGGAGGGCGTCAACGACCTGCTCTCGGGCACGGACTCCGACGCGGTCACCGACGCGCTGGAGGGGATCGCCGGGCGGGCACACGCGCGGGGTCTGCGGGTGCTCGGCGCCACGCTGCTGCCCTGCGGCGGGCGCGACGGCTGCACGGCGGCCGTGGAGGCCGAGCGGGCCGCCGTGAACGACTGGATCCGGCGGACGGGCGTCTTCGACGGCGTGCTCGACTTCGACGCGGTGCTGCGGGACCCGTCGGCGCCGGCGCGTCTGGCCCCCGCGTACGACAGCGGGGACCATCTGCATCCGGGCGACGCGGGTCTGGCGGCGCTGGCCCGCTCGGTGGACCTGACAGCGCTGTGACCGGCCCGGCCGGGACGGACGCTGCGGCGACGGACCCCGCTGTGACGGGCCTGCCGCCTAGACGTCCAGGTCGACGACCACGGGCGCGTGGTCCGAGGCGCCCTTGCCCTTGCGCTCCTCGCGGTCCACGTAGGCGTCCTTGACCGCCTTCGCGAACGGCGCGTTGCCGTACACCAGGTCGATGCGCATGCCGCGGTTCTTCGGGAAGCAGAGCTGGCGGTAGTCCCAGTACGTGAAGGGGCGGTCGTACTTCAGCGGGCGCGGGACCACGTCGGACAGGCCCGTCCCGCGCAGGGCGGCGAGGGCGGCGCGCTCGGCGGGGGTGACGTGGGTGAGGCCCTCGAAGGCGGCCACGTCGTGGACGTCGTCGTCGGTGGGCGCGACGTTGTAGTCGCCCATCACCGCGAACGGGCGGCTGCCGCCCGCGTCACCGGCCACGGCGGCCGTGAGGGCCTCGAACCACTGGAGCTTGTAGGCGTAGTGCGGGTGCTCCACCTCGCGGCCGTTCGGCACGTACACCGACCAGACGCGGACCGGGCCGCAGGTCGCGGAGATCGCGCGGGGCTCGACCGCGCCGTCGAAGCCGGGGTCGCCGGGCAGGCCCTTGACGACGTCCTCGATGCCGACGCGGGAGAGCACCGCCACGCCGTTCCACCGGCCGGTGGCGTGCACCGCCGCCTCGTAGCCCAGCTCGCGCAGCTGGCCGAACGGGAACTGCTCCTCGGCGACCTTGGCCTCCTGGAGGCACAGCACGTCGGTGCCGCTGCTCTCCAGCCAGGCCAGCAGCCTCGGAAGGCGGGCGGTGATCGAGTTGACGTTCCAGGTGGCGATGCGCATGCCTCACAACCTACCCGGCGCCTGTGACAACCCGGTCCGGGGCCGGGGCGGCCTCACAGGCGCGCGGAGTCGCCCGGAGCCAGCCGCAGGTGCTCGGCGCCGCCGAGGGCGCCGATCTGCCGGTCGTAGATCGGACGGGCGAGGTCGGTCAGGAGGGCGTCGTGGATGTCGTAGGCGCGGCGCGGCCGCACCTCGCGGACGTAGTCGATGACCTCGGAGATCTTGTTCCAGGGGGCCATCACCGGCAGCAGCAGGGTGTCCACCGGGTGGTCGGGGACGGTGAGCGCGTCGCCGGGGTGGAAGAGGCTGCCGTCGACGAGGTAGCCGACGTTGGTGATGCGGGGGATGTCGGGATGGATCACCGCGTGCAGTTCGCCGTGCACCTGGACGTCGAAGCCCGCGGCGGTGAAGGCGTCGCCGTGGCCGACCGTGTGGACCCGGCCGGGGAACGTCGCCGAGAGCTGTTCGGCGACCGACCGCAGGGTCCAGATCTCGACGGCCGGGTCGGCCTCCAGGGCGGCGCGCAGGCGGCCCTCGTCGAAGTGGTCGGGGTGCTCGTGGGTGACGAGGATCGCCTCCGCGCCGGCCGTGGCGTCCTCCTCGCTGAACCCGCCCGGGTCGAGGACCAGCGTGCGGCCGTCCTTCTCCAGGCGGACGCAGGAGTGCGACTTCTTGGTGAACTGCATGCCCGTTTCCATGCCCCCATCCTGCCGCGCGCCCCGGACGCGCCGCCTCACACGTCGGGGGTGGTCTCCTCCCGGACGACCTGCTGGGCCACCCGGAAGGCGCTGTTCGCCGCGGGCACGCCGCAGTAGACCGCCGCCTGGAGCAGCACCTCCTTGATCTCGGCCGGGGTGAGACCGTTGCGCAGGGCGGCGCGGGTGTGGAAGGCCAGTTCCTCCAGGTGCCCGCCGGCGGCCAGCGCGGTGAGCGTGATGCAGCTGCGGGTACGGCGGTCCAGCCCGGGCCGGTCCCAGATCTCGCCCCACGCGTAGCGGGTGACGAAGTCCTGGAAGTCCCCGGAGAACTCGTCGGCCTGCGCCAGCACCGCGTCCACGTGCGCGTCGCCGAGCACCTCGCGGCGGACCTTGATCCCGGCGTCGTACGCGTCGGACCGCCCCGCCGGGTGGGGCGCCGCGGCGGCCGGGGCGATCTCGGCGATCGGCGCGGACTGCGGGGGCGCGGCGACGACCGGCCTGGCCTGGGGCGTCACGATCGCCAGCTGGCCGGTGCCGGGGTCGACGGCGGGCACCCAGGCGGTGGAGAAGTGCGTCACCAGCAGGTCGGTGACGGCCGCCGGCTGCTCGACGGGCACCAGGTGGGACGCGCCGGGCACGACCGCCAGCCGGGCGTCCGGAATCCCGGCGACCAGCGTACGGGCCTCGGCCGGGCCGGTGACCTGGTCCTCGGAGCCCACCAGCACGAGCGTGGGCACGCCGACGCGGCCCAGCTCGGGGCGGACGTCGAAGGTGGCGAGCGCCTCGCAGGCGGCGATGTAGCAGCCGGGGTCGGTGGTGCGCACCATCTGCACGGCCCACTCGGTGATCGCGGGCTGGGCGGCGGCGAACCCTCCGGTGAACCAGCGGTCGGGCGCCGTGCGGGCGATCGGGTCGAGGCCGTTGGTGCGGACGATCACTCCGCGCTGGCGGAACTCGTCGGCGGTGCCGAACCGCGGGGAGGCCGCGATCAGCGCGAGCGAGGCGAGCCGCTCGGGGTGGCGCAACGCCAGCTCGACGCCGACGGCGCCGCCGAGCGCGCAGCCCGCGTACCCGAAGCGCTGCACGCCGAGCCCGTCGAGGGTGACGAGCAGCCGCGCGGCCAACTCGGAGACGGAGGGCGCCGGATGGGCCGGCGCACCGCCGTGGCCGGGGAGGTCGAACCGGAAGACCCGCCACTGCTTGGCCAGCTCCGGAACCTGCCGGTCCCACATGTGCCAGGTGGTGCCCAGTGAGGGACCGAGGATCAGGACCGGGGCCTCTTCTGGCCCGTCAAAGCGGTATTGCAGGGTGTTCGACGGTGTCTCACTCACGCCCCGCACCCTCTCACGTCTCACGAAATCTCACACAGCCGGGGGAAGCCGGCGGCTGGGGTTCACACCGGGAGCGAAGGAAGCCCCGTCGGGGCAGGGAGACCACATGGGTCCCCTGCCCCGACGGGGCTCGGCCGTCCGGGCGTCGGGTTACCGGCGCCCGGGACGGGCCGGTGCCGTGTGCGGCGCTCTCCGGCTCAGCCGAAGTTCACGTCGCTGCACCACATGTAGGCCTGGTCGAGGTGCGAGGCCTGCCAGATGACGAACAGGATGTGGTGGCCGGTGTAGCCCGAGGTGCTGACGTTGAACTTGATGTCCTGCGCCGGGGCGTAGCGGCCGGTCTGCGTGATGAAGTCGAGGTTGCCCCAGCCCAGGGTCTGGGTCTTGGGGTCGAAGCCCTGCTTGCTCACGTAGACCTTGAAGTAGTCGGCACCGTGGGACGCCTGGTCGTACAGGTGGACCGTGAAGTTGTTGGTGATGTTGGTCGTCTTCCACGGCCCGGGCTTGTTCACACTGGCGTTCCTGGAGAGGTTGTTGCTGCAGAGCGTCCCGTCGGGGGTCCGCGCCTGGAACTGGCCGCCGAGACCGTCACGGAGCTGGCTCATCCAGTTCCACATGGTGTCGGGGTTGGCCTGGAAGGCCTGCCAACACATGGGGTCCTGGGTCTGCATGGCCGGGTTCGTGTGGTTGCTGCCCCACGTCTTCCAGCACTGGTAGGCGCGGGAGGCGGGGCTGACGATGGTGCCGTGGGCCTGGGCGGGGGTCGACCAGGCCAGTGCGCCGACAACCACGGCGAACAGCATGACGAGCGCCTGGAGAGGCCGGCGGAGGGCCGACCGGGTACGCCCGGTCAATGGGCTCTGCTTGGGCATGTGGGGGGAACTCCTTCCAGTTGCGGGGACTGTCGTGGGAGCGCTCCCAACGGTACGTATTCTGAGTGAAATGTCAATGAAACAAGCGGAGTTGATCACACATGTGGGCGGTGAGCAGGGAACTCGCCGTGAGCCGGGGCCGGAACCCTCCCCTCGGGCCTCGATGAGCGGCTCCCGGTCGGACCGGACCCGGCCAACGTGGCGTGGCGCAGCCAGAATTGACCGCGCGAATCCTGCCACGGCGGCCTCGGGAGCATGTCCGACCAGCAGAAACCACCCGTCACATCCGCAAGGACTCCGTCTCCCCATGACGTTTCGTCAGTTCGGGGTCTTGCAAATCCTCCGGAACAGCAGGGGACACTGCCCTCACGACCGTCCGCCCGTCCCCGGCAGCACCACGCCGAGCGGGGCGACCGTCACCCCCCATCGAGATGAGGTCTCATGAACCGAAACCGAGCCACCGTCAGCGCGGTCGCCGTGACCCTGTTGACCGTCGGCCTCGCCGTCGGCCCGGCAGCCGCCGCCACCGCCGCCGAGGCGAAGGCCCGCGTCGGAGCCGACTGGGCGACTCAGTCGATCGTCTTCACCGCCGCCGCAGGTCAGACCAACGACCTCAACATATTCTCCATGTACACCAGTGACGGGATCCGGCGGATCGGCATCAGCGACGTGGTGCCGCTCGAACCGGGTGACCACTGTGCGTACTCGAGACCCGATGACACCACCTCCGTGGTCTGCGAACTCCCCGCCGACAGCCCCCGGCCCGACAGGATCGACGTCTTCCTCGGCGACGGCGACGACACCATCGCCGCCTTCACCCCCGGGGTCGGCACCGTCCGGGGCGGCCCCGGCAACGACGAACTGCACGCCCACACCGCCCGCACGGTGCTGGGCGACGCGGGGAACGACATGGTCATGGGACCCGCGGCCCTGCACGGTGGCGACGGCATGGACCATCTGATGGGTGACGGCGGCAACCAGCAGATGTGGGGCGGCCGGGGCGACGACATGATCGAGGGCTACGGCGGCGACGACGTCGTGTACGCCGGCCCGGGCGACGACCACGCCATGGGCGGGGACGGCCGCGACATCCTCCTCGGCGGCTCCGGCAGCGACACACTGGACGGCGAGGGTGGCGACGACCTGGTCTGCGGTGGCTCCGGGAAGGACGTCCTCGAAGGCGGACCGGGCCGCAACATCGTCCTGCCGTAGGCGCCTCCAAGCCCACCGGCAGATCACCAGGAGATCATCTCGGTGGCCCGCCGCGTCAACCGGACCGGGACGGAAGCCGTGAAGGGAGAGTGCAGGGCGAACAGGGCCGGCGGAGCACCCGTGATGCCGTGGCCCTGTTCCGGGAGCAGGCGTGCCTCGTGCCTCGCGCCCATGGGGGCGCCGTGGTCCGGGGCGGGGGTGCGCCTGCGGCCCGCCGAGGTGATGTCCAGGAGGAATGCCGTGCCTCGAACCGGCCGGCCGGGCAGCCTCACGCCCCGCGCCCCCCACCGCGCGGGGACCCGAGTGCCGGGCGCTTGAGTCGGCTTCGAACGCGGCTCGATCGGCCGCCCGCACAGTGACGGCAGACGGCGAAACGGGAGCCACCGCGGCGACGCCGTCGGAGGGACGATCCACCCATGGCCGGCTTGATCAGACGTCTCCTGCGCGAGGTGTACGCGGCCCTGCAGGCGTACGGCTCCAGCCACCTGTCGGGAGCCTTGGTCCCCCCGGCCCCGTGGCGCCAGGAGGGGGAGCCCGCAGAGTTGGAGGGTCCGCCGCCGGCGCATCCGGAGCGGCTCTGCCCGGAGGTCGCCCTGACCCCGGTGGAGCGCATGCTCGAGCGGGAGCTGGAAGCCGGCGCCTGACGCACCTCCCACTCTCCCTCGTGGCGCCGCGGGCAGGTGCCGTGTGGCATGGTGGCCGGGTGACGCTGGAAGATCTCGTCCGGCTGCGCCGGGCCCGTGACCGGATGGACCGCGACTACGCCGAGCCGCTCGACGTACCCGCCCTGGCGCGGGGCGCCCTCATGTCGCCGGCCCATTTCTCGCGCAGCTTCCGCGCCGCCTTCGGCGAGACCCCGTACAGCTACCTGATGACGCGCCGGATCGAGCGGGCCAAGGCGCTGCTGAGGCGGGGCGACCTGACGGTGACGGAGGTCTGCTTCGCGGTCGGCTGCACCTCGCTGGGATCGTTCAGCTCGCGGTTCACCGAGCTGGTCGGCGAGAGCCCGAGCGCGTACCGGGCACGCAGCCACGAGCAGGGCGTCGCCATCCCGGCCTGCATCGCGAAGATCCACACGCGACCGGTCCGCAAGGCACGGATGGACGCGGCCACGCCCCGGTAACGTGACGCACATGGGCATCTCGCTTTCACAGTGCTTCCTCGCCGTCGACGACCATGACAAAGCACTTGCCTTCTACCGGGATGTTCTCGGCCTGGAGGTGCGCAACGACGTCGAGTTCGAGGGGATGCGCTGGGTGACCGTCGGCTCACCGTCGCAGCCCGACGTGAACATCGTCCTCGAACCGCCGCTCCCGGATCCGAAGGCATCGTCCGCCGACAAGCAGGCCATGGAGCAGTTGCTGGCGAAGCCGGCTGCTGCCCGGCGTCATCTTCGAGACCGACGACTGCGACGCCACCTTCGAGCGCCTGCGCGCCGCGGGCGCCGAGGTACTGCAGGAGCCCTTCGACCAGCCGTACGGCGTCCGCGACTGCGCCGTCCGCGACCCTGCCGGCAACCTGCTGCGCTTCAGCCAGTCCCCTCGGAAGTAGCTGCGCCGCGCCCGTCCCCCGTCCCGGCGCCGTCCCTCCGGATCCCCGCACGCGACGCGCACGGTCCCGTGCACACGCTCACGCCCCTTCGGCAGCGGAGGATCCGCGCCCACCCCGCGGGAGTCGACGGCAGCATGCGGTGCGGAACGGAGCAGGCGAAGGGGCGTTCGGAGCTGCTGCTCCCGGACCACGGGTCACACGGGGGCCGAGGTCCCGGTCTCCGGGCTCGCCGACCGGCACGACGGACAACGCGCGAGCCGGAGTTCCTCCTCCGGGACGATGCCGGTCCCGGCGGGGACGCGGGCGGCCGCGGCGGCGACCGACAGGCACGCCGCCACCAGCACCAGGTTCTTGATGATGTACTGCCCCTCCAGCGAGGGGATCAGCGGGTGGCTCCAGACCTGGGCCGGGACGATCACGAGGGTGGCGAACACGCCCGCCATGTGGACGAAGAAGGTCCCCAGTACCAGGGCCGGCAGCCGCCCCGTGATCAGTCCGACCCCGATCAGCACCTCCATGAGGGCCAGGCAGGGCCGCGAGACCTCCGCCGGCACCATGCCGTGCGTCAGGACGCTCATGACGAGCGTGGCGATGTCCTGCGCGGGGCTCAGCGCGGGGAAGAACTTGAGCACGCCGAACCACACGTACAGCACTCCCACGCTCACGCGCAGGACAGCCGTTTCCCGGCGTTGGTATCCGGCGGCGAGGGACGCGAGCCGGCTCGGGTGCGGCAGTCCGCGGCGGGGCGTGCGAGGGCGAGTCATGAGAGTTCCTCGGTGTCGGTCGGTCGGCACCGGGAGACGTGCACACATCGGCCACGGGAGTGGTCACCCGGCGTCGGTGGGCCGACTGCCTCGGGTCGTTTCGTCCCCGGGGCTGTGCGCGGGGGGACGCCGACAGGCACGCCGACCACGGCGATTCCATCTCCTTATGGAAGGTATTGCGCCGATGTGGCTCGTCACCGAGGGATCCGCAGATGCCAGCCATCGGTAAGTCCGATGGCCCCGTGCGCATGGCAGGGCCACCGAATGAGCATCTCTTTCTAACGGTGCCATTCCCCTGGCCCGTTAGATTTCGCTCCTCACGGGACGGTCGAGGGCGGCAACAGGCGGTCTTGTGGCCGGTTCTGGCTCGTGGTTAGATCGAGAACCTAACGTACAACTGCTCTGTTAACCGTTAGTCCGGCAGCGGCCCGTCAGAGGGTCCTCCGGGGGAGGGCTGGGTTGTCGGAGATTGAACGATTTCCCGGAGCGCTGTCGGCCACCCCGATGAAGCAGCGGCTGAACGTGCCCGGGTCACAGTGGATTTGTTTCCTGGGGGACGAACGTGTCGTTGGATCTCGCTCTCTACCAGCTCAGAACCTTTCGCGAAGTGGCCCGGCTCGGCAGCTTCACGAAGGCCGCTCGCAGCCTCGGGTACGCGCAGTCGAGCGTGACGTCGCACATCCGGTCCCTGGAGTCCAGGGTCGGGATGCAGCTGGTGCACCGCTTACCCCACGGCGTCCGCCTGACGCACTCCGGGAAGATCTTCCAGGAGTACGCGCAACGGATCTTCCACGTGGTCGACGAGATGGCCACCGCCCTGAATCCGTCGGACGAGGCGGAAGGTCGCACCGCCGTCGGCGCCTCCGCGCTCCTGCTGGAGAGCCGGATCGGTCCGCTGATCCGCGACTGCCGGTACCGGTACCCCAGGGTCCATGTCTCCCCGCGCCATCTGTCGATCGGCCGCGCCCGGGAGGCGGTGCGCGACGGCGAGGTCGATCTGGCCCTGGTCCACGGCGGCTGCGTCCCCGACGAGTGGTCCGCCGCCGGGATCACGGTCGTGGAACTCCCCGACCTGGAGGTGGTGCCCGTCGGTTCGGCGGCGCTCCTCGCCTCCCCCGGCCTCCCGCCGGCGCCGGCCTCGCCGCGCGTGCTGGTGGTCGACCCCGACTGCACGTCCCATCAGGTACTGGTCGCCGCCCTGCGCTGGGAACACGGCGTCGAACCCGAGGTCGTCGAGGCCGGCTCGGTGGCCGGCGCGCGGGAACTCGCGCGCGCGGGCCACGGCGTCGCGATGCTCCCCGTGGAGTCGGTCGGACAGACGCAGGAGCCCGACGGCCTGGCGGTGCTGCCCGGACTCCCGCGCCTCCGGTTGCCCGTGCGGGCCCTGTGGGCCGGGCCGGAGTTCGCGCTGTCGGCGGCGACCGCCGTCTGCCGCGTGGCCACGCAGGTCGGCCGGGAAAGGGCGGTGCAGACGGCCTGACCGCGCGTCGCGCGCCCGACGCCACGCCCCGCGCGGGGCGGGCGGGACGCGAAGCGGAACATCCGCGATCCGTCCCGCCCGCCCCGCCCGCCCCCTTCCTCTTCGGTGGGCGGGGCGGGCAACGGCCCCATCGGAAATACCGATGCTCGGCATCGGTTCTCTCGCGGAACCGTCCGGAGTGAACCTCCCTAGCGTGTTCCGTGGCACATGAATACTGCACAAGGAGTGCGCGCGGGTGACAGGGAGTTGATGCGCCGACCCGCACGCCCGAGGACTGACGGACCCTGCCGGGCCGCAGGAGGGTCCGCCCGGTGCTCTTGCGCGGTCAGGCCCTCTTGCGGCGTGCGTAGTGGCGCTGCGCCTTCGCCCGGTTGCCGCAGCCGGCCATCGAACACCAACGGCGCGTGCCGTTCTTGGACACGTCGTAGAAGTGGAGGATGCACTCCGGGTTGCTGCACGCCCGGATCCGCTCCGGCCGTTCGCCGAGCAGCCGCAGATAGTCCTCGGCCGCCCGCCACGCGGGCAGCCAGGACGGGGCGTCCACCTCGATGAAGGTGCCCGGCCCGTCCGGGCGGAGCAGGTGGCCCGTCCGGCCGCGCGCCAGCACGTCGTTGAGGGCTTCGATCGCGCCGGGATGCGGGCGCTGCGGGCTGGCGATCGCCTCGTCCAGAGCGGCGCGGGCCAGGAGCAGCCGCTCCAGCGTCTCGTCGTCCACCGGGATCGACGCGCCGTCGAGGGCCTGGCTCACCAGAGGGCTGGCGAGCCAGGTCGCCAGCCCGTCGAGCGAGTCCAGCAGGTCGTGGCGGCCGGAGGAGTCGATCCAGCGGGTGTTGAGCAGGTCGATGCCGAGGGGCTCGTCGGTCAGTGGGCGGGGGTCGGCCCCCGGGGTTGGCGGCACGGCGCGGCGTCCTTCCTCTGCGGTGGCGGCAGGGTCACACGACAACCATAACCGGTCATCCAGTGATCACGGGTTGACACTGCCGAATTCTAACCTCTAAAGTCATTTTCATCGGTCACGAGAGAGGCTCGTGACGATGAGTGAAGGCATGTGATTGACCATGGCTAAGGCGAAAACCCTGCAGACCGGTCACGTGGGACTGAACGTCACCGATCTCGAGCGCTCCCTCGCCTTCTACCGCGCCGTCTTCGACTTCGAGATCATGGCGGAGGGCAAGGAGGACGACCGTCGCTGGGCGTTCCTCGGCCGCGACAACCGGATGTTCGTGGCGCTGTGGCAGCAGAGCTCCGGTGCGTTCCCCACCGACCTGCCGGGTCTGCACCACCTGTCCTTCCAGGTGGAGACCATCGACGAGGTCAAGGCCACCGAAGAGGTGCTGCGCGGCCTGGGCGCCGAGTTCAACTACGACGGCGTCGTCCCGCACGGCGAGAACGGCACGTCCGGCGGCATCTTCTTCACCGACCCCGACGGCATCCGCCTGGAGATCTACGCCCCCACCGGTGCCGACCCGGCCGCCGCCCCCACCCCGGGCGCCCCCACCTGCGGTTTCTTCTAGGAAGCCCGCTGGCCCTTCGGGCGCCCGGTCCGCCCGGGCGCCCGCCCCCCAGTCCTCAGAAGCTTCGCCGGCCCGGTCTCAGCGGCCTTCACCGGCGTCCCGGCCACGGGACGGCCGACGGCCGCTCCCCGATGCGGGAGCCCTGGCCCCGCCCTGGCGGCAAGGGCGCCGGCCGCCGCCCGAGAAGCCGAGCGGAGCGGTCCGTACCGACATCCCCCGGGGTAGGGACCGCTCCGCTCCTCGCGCTTGCCCGGTTCAGGGCTGCCGTGACAGCGGCCGGTCGGTTCCGGGGCGGACGCTCCACCCGTGGTCGGCGAGCCGCTGGGCCGTGGTCAGGACCGCCGCCGGATCGACCAGCAGCTCGACGAGGCCGCTGCGCTCGGCGGGCGAATGATCGATGGACACCTCCTCGACATTGACGCCGGTTCCCGCGACGGCGGCCAGCAGACGGGCCAACTCTCCGGGCTGGTCGCCGATGAGGACGCGCACCGGCGCCGTGTTCGACGGCCTCTCCCCGTGCTTGCCCGGTATGCGCGCATGTCCCCTGCCGCCGCGGCGGAGCAGATCGGTGACGCCGCGCACGCCGTCCGCCCGCTGCCCGGAGTCACCGGTGGCCAGGGCCCGCAGAGCGGCCACGGCGAAGGAGAGGTCCTGCGCGAGGTCGGACAGCACCTGGGCGACGGCCGGGGCGTTCGCCTCCAGGATGTCGATCCACAGACCCGGATCACTCCCCGCGATCCGGATGACGTCCCGCAGACCCTGTCCGGCGAGACGCGCCGCGTCGCCCTCCATGTGCTCCAGACGTGCCGCCATGAGCGCGGCGACCACGTGCGGGGTGTGCGACACGAGCGCGACCGCCCGGTCGTGGGCCGCGCCGTCCATGACGACCGGGATCGCACCGCACAGCGCCACCACCTCCAACGCGCGGTTCAGGGTGGCCGTCGCGGTGTCCGGGGTCGGGGTGAGGACCCAGGTCCGTCCCTCGAAGAGGGCGGCCGACGCGGCCAGCGGGCCGGACAGCTCCCGGCCCGCCATCGGGTGTCCGCCGATGAACCCCGCCGGATCGGCGAGGGAAAGGACGTCCCGCCCCGGCCGCTCCTTGACGCTCGCCACATCGGTGTAGACGTGCGCCAGTCCCTCGGCCTGCTGTTTGGCGAGCACCTCGCCGACCCTGCCGGGCGGCACCGCCAGCACGGCGATGTCGACGGTCCCGCCGGGCGCGCCCACCGTGCCGGCGCCGAGCGCGGCGGCCGTGCGGGCCGCCGACTCGTCGATGTCGAGGAGGTGGACGGTGACGCCGCTGCGGCTGAGGGCGAGCGCGATCGACGTGCCGATCAGGCCGGTGCCCACCACCGCCGCTGTGTGAATCATGGTTTCCTCCGGTGGTCGACGGAGCCGGGCGGGCCCGTCCCGCGTCCGCTCATCCGTCTGCTCGTCTCACTGGTCGCACCGTCGTACTCGTCTCACGGGTCGTCCTCGCCGCACGGGGCGCCCATGCCTCACAGGTCGCCCTTGTCCCCACTCGTCTCATCGGTCTCACTCGTCGAGCAGGTCGGGCTGCTCGGCGACGATCTCGTCCCACAGCAGCTGGAAGCTGAACCAGCCGAGCTGCTCGTCCCCGAAGCCCCGGCCGGCGGCCAGCGCCTGCTCGTGCGTCAGCCGCTCGGGAGTGCCGGCCGCCTGGGCGAGCAGCTGGACCTGGGCGCAGCTGTCGTAGGTGAAGAACCAGTGCACGGCCTCGTCCAGCGAGCCGCCCACCGTGATCAGCCCGTGGTGGCGCAGCAGGACGGCCCGGTTGTCCCCGAGCTTCTGCGCGATGTCCCGGCCCTGTTCGAGGGAGACGGAGGGGCCTTCGTACTCCCCGTACAGGACCTGCCGGCCGTAGAACGCCGCCGACTCCTGGTCGATGGGTTCCAGCAGCCGGCCGAGCGCCCCGAGTGCGCGGGAGTGCGCGGTGTGGCCGTGGGCGGCGGCGGTCGCGCCGGGGTGGAGTTCGTGGATCTGGGAGTGGATGACGAAGGCGCTGGGGTTGACGCGGTGTCTTCCGTGGACGACCCGTCCGGCGGAGTCCACGCAGATCAGGTCGGCCACCCGTACGTGCTTGAACGACACGCCGAACGGGTTGACCCAGAACCGGTCGTGGTGCTCGGGGTCGCGGACGGAGATGTGTCCGGAGATGCCTTCGCCGAATCCGTACTTGCCGAACAGGCGCAGGGCGGCGGCGAGGCGCTGCTTGCGGTGGCGCCGGGCCTCCTCCATCGTGTCGAACTCGGGCTCGCCGGGGATCGGCAGGCCGGTCGCCGTGTCCGCGAGGAACTCGGCGCGGGGGGCGGCGGCCGTGGTGTCGCGGTCCGCGGCCGGAGGGATCGTGTCGCTGATCGGGGTCATGACGGCTCCGTTTCTCAGTGGTGGCTCCGCTGGGTCTTCGGGTGTGCCGCCCGGGCTAGGCGGGGAGCAGTGCGTCCCGCGCGGGGGCGGTGTTCTCGGTCGCGGCGTGCCGCAGGATGGCGGCGACGATGTCCACGCTCCGGTCGACCAGGGACGGGACGCCGAAGGTGAAGAACAGCGCTCCGGCGCCGATGGTGCCGAGCCCGTACAGGCGCGGGTCGGGCAGGCCGGCGCTGACGAGCCGGCTCGTGGCCCGCTCCAGGCGCAGCCCGCCGTGCGGGTGGGGGCTCGCGGCACGGCTGTCGACGAGGGCGTTCACCAGGGGCAGGGCGCGCGTGGGAATCCGGCTCTCGGAGGCGCTGACGGCGTTGACCACGGTCCGTGCGTGGACGACCGACCCGTCCGACAGGACGGCGTCGAATCCGCCGCCCGGGCGCCGGGCGACCCCGCCGAGGCCCGCGCGGATCTCCAGCCGGCCCGCGTCGACGAGGTCGAGCAGCTGGGCCGCGCTGCCCGGCGGCATGGGGCAGCACAGGCTCATGATGGTGCGGTAGTGGGAGCGCAGGATCTCGGCCCGGTCCTTCTCCCGCAGCAGCGGCCAGACGTCGGGGCCGATGTCGGGGACGGCGTGCTGGAGGATGCGCAGCCCTCGGTCCGGTGCGTCCACGGCGGCGAACTGGCGCCGCAGCCGGTCCACCGGGGCCTCCCTGTCGAGGCCGGTGATCTCCTCGTACAGCGCGTCGAGGTCGGCGCCGGCCTCCCGGACCTCCCGCCCGACGAGGTCCGTCAGCTCGCGCAGGGACATCTCACGGCGCCCGCGGCCGAGTTCCCTCATCCGCTCCTGCGTGAGATGGCGCGGCTGGAAGGGCAGCGGACGCTGCCGAACGCCGGGCAGCGCGCCGCGCCGGGACAGCAGGCTGATCGGCCCCTGGTGCCCCTGGGCGACGAGGGAGAGAACGATGTCGACGGCCGTCAGCCCGCTGCCGATGACGGCAACGGATTCGTCCGGGCCCACCGGCCGCAGCTTCTGCGTGACGGGGTACGGGTCCGGGACGAAGCCCGGTGCGCCACGCAGCCCGTAGACGTCCTTGGGGCTGTCGCCGCCCACGCAGAGCACGGCGTAGTCGAAGGTGTCGGTGGCGCCGTGCTCGGTGCCCAGCAGCACCCGGCCGGAGATCCGCCGCGCCGTGGTGACGGCGGCGCCGACGAGGTCCACCCGCCAGCCCTGCCGGCGCAGCTCGGCGAGCGCCGCGTAGGCCGTCTGCTCCAGGTACTCGCCGTAGACGGTCCGTGGGGCGAACCGCACTCCGGAGAAGGGATCGGCGGCGGGGCCGTCCCCGACGAGGCGCGTACGGCCGTCGAGCCAGCGCTCGAAGTGGCCGGGGTCGCCGGCGCGCACCGACATGTCGTCGGGGGTCGCGTTGACCTTGACGCACTCACTGTCCACTTGATAGGCGCGGCCCCGCCACAAATGGGGCGACGGCTCGAAAACCGTAATGCTGCCCGGCTCGCCCTTCGCCTGGGCGAGCGCGTCGATCAGACATACCGCGGACGCTCCGCCGCCTATCACGCCAATGGATATTCCAGCCATGGGTCACCTGTTGCCGGTCGTCGGGGCGACGAGTCGATGGAATCCGCCGTGCAGGAATATGAGCGGCGAAAGGGAGTCCCGGATGCCGAGGCCGACGACCTCTCCGATGACGAGCTCGTGGTCGCCGGCCGGGACGTGGTTCCAGTAGCGGCACTCCAGCCAGGCCACCGAGTCGAGCAGCAGCGCGCCGGTGTGCGGGCCCGGTTCGGCCGGGAGGCTGTCGAGCGCCCGCCTGCGCTCGGCTTCGGGCCGGGCGAAGATCCTGGCCAGGTCGGCCGAGCCGGCGTCGAGTACGGAGACCGCCCAGAGCCGGGACGCCATCAGGTCGTCGAGGAACCCGGACCCGCGGCGGATGCTCAGCGACACCAGGGGCGGTTCCAGCGAGAGGGAGGTCAGGGAGTTGACGGTGAGTGCGCTGTGCCGCCGCCCGGACGGCGTATCGGTGAAGGTGCTCACCACGCACACTCCGGTGGCGAAATGACGCATGGCGGAACGCAGGTCCTTTTTCACTGCCGTTGTTTCCGGATGTGTTGCGGATATCTCGCCCATCATGAATCCTCTCCGAGGCGGGCCGATATCGCCGACTCTACAGATTGCCTTCACCCGCAATTTGTTGTGGCGCGCACCGGCGCTGGCCGGAATGTGCTTCGGTCCATTCGGATCCGGAATTTCGGCCGGCGGTCCGGAATCCGCCGGCGGTCCGGAATCCGGCCGGTGGCCGGGCGCAGAAAAGCCGGGGCCCCGTCCCACTCCTGCGCCTGGAGTGGGACGGGGCCCCGGTGCCGAGGGCCGGCGGCCGCTACCCGACGGCCGCCTTGCGGCGGGACGAGGCGCGCAGCGCCGCCACCAGGGTGAGCACCACGGTCACCGCGGACAGGCCGGTGATGACCCACAGGCCGTCGTGGTAGCCGGACAGCGAGGTGGCCGCCTCGCCGCCGCCGGTGTGGTCCGCCGCCATCACGGCGGTCACCAGGGCGAGCACGACCGCCGCGCCGACCTGGTAGCCGGTCTGCAGCACACCGGCCGCCACGCCCTGTTCGCCGTCGACCACGCCGGTGGTGGCCTGCACGTTGGCGGCGGGGAAGGAGAACGGGAACGCCACGCCGATGAGCAGGATGCTCGGCAGGATCACCCACAGGTACGAGGACGTCTCGTCGATCCGCAGGAACAGCAGGTACGAGGCGGTGTAGGCGACGAAGCCCATGAAGATCATCCACTGGACGCCGAACCTGCCGATGAGCTTGCCGGCCCGCGGCGCGATGGTGGCGATGAGCAGGCCGATGGGCAGGAAGGCCAGCGCCATCTCCATCGGCGACCAGCCGCGCAGCGACTGGAGGTACAGGCCCCCGATGAACTGGAAGCTCATGTACGTGCCGAGGATCGCGGCGGCGACCAGGCTCGCGCCCACCAACGCCCGGTTGCGCAGCAGGCCCAGGCGGAGCAGGGGCTGCGCCGCCCGCCGCTCGATGACGACGAAGGCCAGCAGGAGCACCGCGGCCGCGGCGAGGACCAGCAGCGTGCGCGCCGCGAGCCAGCCCGCGTTCGGCGCCTCGACGATGCCGTAGACGAGCAGCAGCATCGCGGCGGTGATGGTGACGGCGCCGGCGACGTCGAAGCCGCCCTCGCCCCGCTGCGCGCGGACGTCCCGCGGCACCAGCACCACGGCGCCGGCGAACGCGAGGGCGGCCACGGCGACCGGGAGCAGGAAGGTCCAGCGCCAGCTGATCTCGGTGAGCGCGCCGCCGACGATGACGCCGGTGGAGTAGCCGACGGCGCCGCACGCCGTGTAGATGCCGAGGGCCCGGTTGCGCTGGGAGCCCTCGGGGAAGCTGGTGACGATGATCGAGAGGCTCGCCGGCGCGGTGAACGCCGCGCCGACGCCCATCACGAACCGCGCGGCGATCACCACGATGCCCTCGTCGGTCACCCCGCCGATCAGCGACCCCAGGGCGAAGACGGCCACGCCGATCAGGAAGATCCGCCGCCGGCCCAGGAGGTCCGCCATGCGTCCGCCGAGCAGCAGGAAGCCGCCGAATCCGAGGACGTACGAACTGACCACCCACTGCACCGACGCCGTGGACATCCCGAGTTCCGCCTGGATCGGCGGGACGGCGATGCCGACCATGATGTTGTCGAGCGCGTCGAGGAAGAACGCCGCGCAGACGCTCACCAGCAGGCCCCACTGGCGGAATCCCCAGGATGCGGTGGCCTCCTGGCCCTCCTTCCGGTCCGGGACCGTCGGTTCGACTTGCACTTCTCCGGAAGCTGCCATGAACTGTCCTGATTCCTTGAGTGGGGTCGGGTGGTTCGGCGCGACGCCGGGGCTAGCCCTTGAGTCCCAGGGGGAAGGGCGCGTAGGGAGTCCCGCCGAGCAGGTGGGCGCCCGCGGACTGCACGATCTGCTCCTGGGCGAGGATGTGCTGGCACATGGTCTGGAGGTCGCGCATCCAGCGGTCCAGCGGTGAGCCGCGGTAGATGGACGCCGTGCCGACCAGGTCGCACAGGCGGGTGACGATCCTGCGCGCGGTGCGGAAGGAGTTGACGCGCGCGAGCGCGGAGGAGACCTGCTGGTCCGGGGTCGGCGCGGTGCCGGACTCCAGCCGCTCCCACAGGTCCTCTAGCGTGCCGTAGACGGCGTAGCGGGCGGCGGCCAGCTCCATCTCGCACTCCCCGATGGCCGTCTGCACCCGGTAGGTCTCCGCCCACGGCGTGCCCGTGGCCTTCTCGGTCCGCTCGGCCGCCAGCTCCCGCACGTGGTCGAGGGCGGCGCGGGCGACGCCGAGGGGCACGCCGGACACGTTGCCGAGGAAGGCGTCGGGGGCGGCGAACGGGCCGACGCCGCGCGGGGCGGTGAAGTCGAACGACCGCTCCTCGGGGACGAACAGGTCGGTCATCCGGTAGTCCATGCTGCCGCTGCCGGCGAGACCCGTGGTGTGCCAGGTGTCCACGATCTCGACGTCCTCGCGGCGGACGAGCATCAGCCGCCAGTTGACGGGGGCGCCGTCCGCGCCGGGCTCGGGCTCGCCGTCGCTGTGGACGACGCAGCCGCCGACGACCCAGTCGGCGTGGGTGACGCCGCTGCCGAACGGCCAGCGGCCGGTGACGCGGTAGCCGCCCGGCACGCGGTCGGCGCGGCCGACCGGGAAGATCAGGCCGGCGGTGATGGCGTCGGGGTCGGCGAGCATCTCCTCGACGACCGCCTCGTCGAGGTATCCCGCGTAGATCCAGGTGTCCATGCCGATCATGGCGCACCAGCCGGCCGCGGCGTCGCCGTAGGAGAGCGCCTCGATGACCTCGGTCTGCTGGGCGAAGGTGAGTTCGGGGCCGTTCCAGGCGCGCGGCATGCCGATGCGGAAGACGCCGGTGTCGCGCAGCAGCTGCACCGCGTCCTGGGGCAGGTGCCGGTTGCTGGCGATCTCCTCGGAGCGCGCGCGCAGCAGGGGGGCTGCCGCGCGGGCACGCGCCAGGATCGTCTCCGGGGTGAAGGTCTCGGGGGCGGGGGTGGGGGTCTCGGTGATCGTCATGGAAGGCTCCTCATGCGTGCCGGTGTTCTCGTCGTTCGGATGTCGGGTGCGCCGGCGTCCGCCGGTCCGGTGCGGGGCGGCCGATGCCCTCCGCTCTCGCTCCACGCGCCCTCACGCTAGGGACGACCGCGCCGTGGCCGTCGCGTGATCGCGCACGCGATCTGGTACGTCCGTACATGGCGCAGCGCGGTCCGGTGCACGTGACTGAACCCCCATGAGTAACTGGCGATCCAGACTTTAGGGGTTAGGACAGCGTCCGTGCAACCACTGATTCGCGGATGAGTAGTGAGGGGTCGGTTCAGGCCGCCGTGCGTGACGCCTCGAACCGCTCCCGCAGCTGGGCCCGGCGCAGTTTGCCGATGCCGGTCTTCGGGATGTCCTCCTTGGGGACCGGGACCACATGGCCGATCTCGATCCCGAGCGTTTCGGCCACCCGGTCGCGGACCCGGCGGCAGGCCTCGGACACCTCGGTCCCGCCGCGCGGGTGGAAGAAGACCGCCAGCTCCTCGCCCCGCCCGTCCGCCCCCGTCACGAGGGACGCCACGGTGTACGACGGCGTCACGAAGTCCAGTTCCTCCACCCGGGCCTCGATCTCATGGCCGTGGTAGGTGACCTCGCCCAGCCGGATCGCGTCGTCGGCCCGTCCGGTGACCGTCAGCACGCCGTTCTCGACGTACGCCAGATCACCGGTGCGGAACCAGCCGTCGGCCGTGAAGGACCGCCGGTTCTGTTCGCTGTTGCGGTAGTAGCCGGCGGTCACGCAGGCGCCCGTGACCTGGAGGTGACCGGTGACGCCGACGGGTACGGGGGTGTCGCGCTCGTCGACCACGCGCACGGACGTCCCCGGCTGCGGCCGCCCCACGGGCACGTGCCGGTCGTCCTTCGCGCCGACCGACCAGAACTCGCAGTCGGCCACGCCGGAGGACGTCTCCGACATGCCCCAGCCCGGGTGCATCGCGTCCCTCGGCAGGCCGAACGGGGACAGCAGCTCCAGGAAGCGGCGGACCACGCCGCTGCGGACCGCCTCCCCGCCGTTCATGATGTAGCGCAGGCGGCCGAGGTCGAAGGACCGCCCGTGGAGCCGGTCGGCCTGGTCGTTGATGAGGCCGAAGGCGAAGTTGGGGGCCCAGGTGGTGTCCACCCGGTGCCGGTCCATGGCGTCGAGCCACCGCAGCGGGTCCTGGAGGACCCACTCGAGCCGGGCGTGGACCTGGTGGCAGCCCAGGTACACGTCCCGCGCGTGGAACATGACCAGCCCGCCCACGTGGTCCAGCGGCATCCAGTTGAAGCTGCGCGTCGTGCCGTCGAGCCGGTTCGACCGGACCGTGGCCGCGGTGCGGCTGAGCACGTTGCGGTGGCTGAGCACCACGGCCTTGGGCACGCCGGTGCTGCCGGAGGTGAGCAGCAGCACCGCGGTGTCGTCGGGGGAGGCCCGGTGCCGGGCGGTGTCGGGCGGGTGGGACAGCAGGCCGCCGACGTCGCCGAGCCACGCGGACGCCCACAGCGGGTCGGCCGTGACCTCGGGCACGATCCGCTGCCCCGTCCCGGTGATCACCGTCGGCTTGCCGTGGCCGTTCCAGACCCGGCGCAGCAGTTCGGGCGCCGCCGCGCGCTGGTCCGCGGTCGCCCCCGCGCTGACGGGCATCGGGACGAAACCGCCCAGCACGCAGGCCCAGAACGCCGCCAGCAGCTCCCGGTCGTCGGCCGTCTGCAGGATCACCGTCTCGCCCGGCGCGACCCCGGCGGCGCGGATGCCGCGGAGCAGGCGCGAGGCCTCGTCCAGCAGCTGCCGGTACGTCAGCGCACGCTCGGAGCCGTCCGGGCCGATCAGGAGCAGCCCCCCGTCGGGTCCGGGCGCCGTCGCCGCCCGCACCAGGGCCTCGCCGAGGTCCCGGACGTCGGGCTCGGCCGCCGGGCCGCCGTCCAGCCGGGAAAGATCCGTGCCCGTCATGCCGACCCCTCCCCCGCGCGGGAGGCCACGATCACCAGCGGGCCCCGCCCGTGGCCGGGCGCCGGCTCCTTGCGGAACCCGCCGTACTCGGCCGTCACCGCGAGCCCGGCGTCCGCCAGCAGTTCACGGACCTCCGGTCCGGTCAGGACGGCCTGGTCGAAGAAATTGTCGTACAGCGACACCTGCCCGTCGGCGTCGCGCACCAGCAGCGTCTCCTCGTTGCGCCAGGTCGCCGCGTGCGGGTTGACCGACTGGCGGGCGAGCCGGGTGATGAGCACGCCGTCGCCGCGGTGATGGGCCACCGTGTGCTGCTGGTAGCTCTCCACGAAGTTGAGCAGGTGCCCGAACTCCAGGACGACATGGCCGCCCGGCAGCAGTTGCTCCGCCGTCCTGCGCAGGACCTGGCGCAGCTCGGTCCGCGGCAGCTGGTTCAGCGTCATGAACAGGCTGTAGACGAGGTGGAACCCCTCCTCGGAGGTGAACCGCTCGGCGCGTTCGTGGACGTACGCGACGCCCTCGCCGCCCGCTCGCCGGGCGTAGTCGATGAAGCGGGCGCTCTGGTCCACGCCCACGCAGGAGAATCCGCGGGCGCCGAGCTCGCGCAGAGTGGTACCGGTTCCGCAGCCGAGGTCGAGCACCCGGCCGCCGTCCGGCACGTACGACGCGAGGAAATCGGTTTCGGCGGCGAGATCGCGAAAACTCCGCCGTATGATCTCGTAGTACTCACCAGGGAATTCGAAACTGGACAACGCATCACCTTTCGCTCGATGATTCAGCCGGCGAACGCGACCGACCTTTTGTTCTTGCGATATTCTCGAGGGCTGATGCCGTACTCCTCCCGGAACAGGCGGCTGAAATGGGAGGCCTCGTAGAATCCCGACCGCTCCCCGATCAACGCGATGGAGAGATGGTCGAGCCCCGGGTCGTCCAGTTCGGACCGACATCGGGCCAGCCTTTCGCTTCTGATCCACCGGGCCGGGCTGGTACCGCGCTCGTGGAACAGTTTCTGGAGATAGCGCAGCGACACATTGTGATGCCGCGCCACGGTCAGCGGACTGAGATCCGGATCGGCGAGCCGCGCCCGAATATGACCCTGAATGGTGAGCATCAAGGCATTTCTGTCGACGCCCGGTTCGGCGGCGACCGCGCGTATTCGCTCCGCGAAGAGGGCCGCGGCCAGACCCGCCACGCTGCCGCCCAGGAGGTCGATCGCGGTCTCGATCTCCTCGCCGTACCGCTCCAGTCCGACGAGCAGGTCCGACATCAGGGCCCCCAGGCCCTGGGAGCCGTACCACGCCCTGGCGGTGAGCAGTTCGGCCTCCTTGGCGGTGAGGCCGATCAGCTGGTGCGGCAGCCGGAGCGTCACGATGCGGAACGGCTCCGGCATGAGGACCCGGTAGGGACGGGAACTGTCGTAGCAGACAATGCGCGATCCGGAGGCCACCGACCACCGGCCGTCCTGGAACACCTGCACTTCACCGACGAGCGGCCGGCACACCCCGACGAACGGCTCGGCGCCGTTCCCGATCATCCGGCCATTCCCGATCAGTTCGTACGGCCCGCCCTCGACAATGGAAACCCGCACCCGGCCGAACTGCCGAGAGGATGTGGTGCCTTCCATTTCCTCGTCGTGGGTCCGGACGATGTGCAAACGGCTTTGCGGCTCGCAGGCCGCCCTCCCAAGGAGGGTTTCCTGACGGAAACGTGGCATATCGACATGCTGCATCGAACCCCCCGAATGATTGGGACTCCGGTATGCGGCTCCTCCGCTGGTCCTTCGATATGTGAACACGCCGACAGGCCGGTTCTCTACATCAATCGAAACCTCTGATAACGCGTTTCCGATCCGGCCGGAAACCGTGCGCGATTCGTCAACCGCCACCCCGGCGACCGCGCTAACGTCGCGGACATGAGCGTTTTCGTTGTGATCACTGAACTCTTCACCCGGCCGCACGGCGGCGCCGGCCGGGCACCGCCGTTTCCCGACGTCCCTGCGCGAGGAACCCGTTCGCGTGAGGCGCGGCGAGGGCCGGCGACCCGGGCGCCGGGGATGGGGGAGGGACTACCCGGCTCCCCGCAGAGTCGGCCTGCCCGGCCCGTGCACGGGTGGCGGTCCGGACCGCTCCGTCGCCGGTCGGCGACGGAGCCGGGCCCGGCCGCCCGCCCGGTACCAGGTCAGGGCCAGCACCGCGCCGAGGGCTGCCTCGGCCAGGTCGCCGCCGTAGTACATCACCTGCGCCCCGACGCGCAGGTCCGCGGCGGCGAAGGCGGTACCGGGCGGCGGCTGCGCGTACAGGGTCTTGGCGAGGACGGCGTGGGCGGCGCCGGCGGCCAGCAGGGTCGCCCCGCGCAGGGGCAGGCCCCAGCGGCGGCGCACCGGGTCGAGCCCGCAGACGGTGAAGGCGAACAGCAGCCCGGCGGCGAGGACGTGCGCGTGCACGGCGGCGTGCAGCCACGGTTCGTGCAGCACGGCCGCGAACAGGTCCGTGCGGTACAGCAGCCACAGCCCGCCGACGTCGAGCAGGGCTGCCAGGGGCGGGAAGAGCAGCGGGCCCGCGACGCGGGAGTGTGCCAGGGCGGGCAGCGCCCGGCGCACCGGACCGGGCGGCAGGGCGCGCAGGGCCAGGGTGAGCGGCCGGGCCACGACGAGCAGCAGCGGAGCCGCCATGCCGACGGCCACGTGCTGGACCATGTGCGCGGTGAACGGCCCGCCCGGCAGCGGACCCGCCACCGCCCAGGCCGCGCCGGCGCACCCGGCGGTGAAGGAGACGTCCCGCCACCAGGGCCAGTGGTCTCCCCGCCGCCGCAGCCGGGTCGCGCCCGCCGCCCAGCAGGCGACCGTGACCATCGCGACCGCCACGGCGACCGGTTCCCACAGGCCGGGTCCCGCGGCGGGGCCGGGGTGCACGTGCGCGAGCGTCAAGGACCCGCTCCCGCTCCGCCGCGGCGGGTCGCGCGGACGGCCAGGGTCACGCCGGTCAGGAACAGCGCGAGGCCGGCGAGGTTCCACGCCCAGTCGTAGGGCGTGACGTCCACGCCGTAGCGGATCTGGTGCAGGCGCAGCAGTTTGTGGTCCACGATCCCGTCGAACAGCTGGAAGCCCCCGGCGCCCAGGAAGAACCCCGCGCGGGCATGGGCCGGGGCGAGGGCGTGGCGGCGGCGCAGATCGGCGTGGAGGAAGAAACCCGCGACCAGGGCCAGCAGTTCGGCGCTGTGCAGCAGCCCGTCGGACAGCAGGCCCACGGCGGGGGTGGAGCGGTCGTAGAAGTGGTGCCAGCCGAGAATCTGGTGGAAGACGATCTCGTCGACCGCGGCCGTCACCGCCGCGCCGATCACCGCCCACACCGCCGTCGACCTGCGTGGCTCGGACCGGGCGCCGGGCGCCGGGGGCGGCTCGGCGGGTGCGCCGCTCATGCCGGGATTCAGCGCCGTTTGCGCAGGACGGCGGCCGCGGCCACGGAGAGCAGTACCGCGCTCAGCGCGCCGAGGACCTTCCGGATCGCGGCCGCGGGAAGGGGCAGGCGGAGCGCGTCGCGGATGCGGTCGTAGACGCTGAGGGGCACGCCGAGGAGCGCGTTGCCGGGCGGGCGCCGGGGGATGGCGGGGTGCGGGTGCGTGGGGGCGCTCATGCGCACCGTCTCCCAGGCCGTGCCGAGGCGGCGCAGGGCGGCGGGGTCCAGGGCCTCCTGGAGCCGGGGCAGCAGGAAGTCCTCCTCGTCGCGGATGTCCTCCCGGATCAGCGCGAAGACCCGGCGCACCCGTTCCTCGCGCTGCGGGTCGCCCGGGTCGAGGCGCTCGACCTCGGCGACGAGGTCGTTGATCTGCTGGTGCTCCTCCTCGACGCGGGCGGTCAGCTCCTCCCCGTCGGCGACCGAGCGCCGCACCACCGGCCACAGCACGGTCTCCTCGGCGAACGCGTGGCTGAAGACGAGCTGGGTGAGTTCCCCGAAGATGCGTGCGCGTTCCTCGTCGTCGCCGTCGGCGGCGTGGTAGCGGTCCATCAGCCGGTCGATCTCGGCGTGGTCGCGGCGCTGGCGGGCCAGGACGCTGCCCTGGCCGCCCAGCTGTTCGACGGTCTGGTCCTTGATGGTGCCGGGCATGGCGGCTCCCTTCGGGTTCACCGGGTGTGCGCGTCCTTGCGGGGAAGGGGCCCCACTCCGGTGCGGCGGCCCGGGCGCAGGGCTGCGTGGCGCTGCCCCGGGCCTGGTCCGTCGCGGGCGGCGAGGGCGTCGGCGACGACCCCGGTGGCGAAGGCGTAGACGGCCTTGTGCAGAAGGTCCACGACGAGTTCGCGGCGGGGCCAGGTGGAGGGCGGGGCGCCGACGCCGGTCGCGTTCTCCAGCAGTTGGTCGTTGGTGAGACGTACGACGGCGAACTGGGCGGAGGCGAGCGGTCCGCGCAGCCCGGCCTGGGCCATGGCGGAGCGCAGCACGCCGAGAAGGGCGGCCTGGCCGTGGTGCATGGCCCAGTTCACCGGCAGCGGCTGGGCCCCTGGGCGTTCGGGCAGTCCGGTCAGACGCTGCAGCACCCGGGCGGGCACATGGGAGTCGGGCCGGCCGGTGACGGCCTGCTCGATCTTCTCGCCGAGGGTCATCACGACGGCGCCGGCGGCGCCGGCGACCAGTCCTTGCCACACTGCCCGCTCGATCATGTCCCGCCGGGTACCCGGTGCGGGCGCCTTCATCCGCCGTCCCGGCCGCGACCACCGTCCCGGCCGCGCGCACCGTCCAGGTCGCGTCCGCCTGCCCTGTGGCTGTGGCGCCGGCCGTTCCGCCCGCATCCGTCTCCCCGCTCCCCGGCCCTCAGCCGCCCGGGCGGATGACCGCGCGCACGCAGCCGTCCGTCTTGTTCTTGAACATGTCGTACGCCCGCGGCGCCTCCTCCAGCGGCACGGCGTGGGTGGCCAGATGGGCCGTGCTCAGCTCCCCGGCGGCCAGACGTTCCAGCAGCATCGGGATGTAGCGCTGCCCGTGCATCTGGGCGCCCCGCACGGTCAGGCCCTTGTTGACCACCGCGCCGAGCGGGAACTTGTCGACGGCGCCGGCGAAGACGCCGAGGACGAAGACCGTGCCGGCCTTGCGGCAGGCGTGGACGGCCTCGCGGACGGCGGTGGGGCGGTCGGTCTGCAGCCGCAGCTGCTGCTTGGCCTGGTCGTACAGGTGCACCGGGGTGTCGCTGTGCGCCTCCATCCCGACCGCCTCGATGCACACGTCCGGACCCCGGCCGCCGGTGCGTTCACGCAGCTCGGCGCCGACGTCGGTGGCCGTGTAGTCGATGACCTCGCTGCCGATGTACTGCTCGGTCATCGCCAGCCGCTCGGGAATCCGGTCGATCGAGATCACCCGTTCGGCGCCCTTCAGGATCGCCGCGCGGGCCGCCATCTGGCCGACGGCGCCACACCCCCACACGGCGACCACGTCACCCGGCTTCACGCCCGCCAGGTCGGCGCCCATCCAGCCCGTCGGCACGGAGTCCGACACGAACAGGGCGCTCGTGTCGTCCACGCCCTCGGGGACGGGGAAGGCGCCGTAGTCCGCGAAGGGCACGCGCACGTACTCGGCGTGGCTGCCGCGCAGTCCGCCCATCGCGTGCGAGTAGCCGAAGATGCCGCCGGTGTCGGAGCCGTAGAGGGCCTGCCCCATGCCCGGGTTGGTGTTGGTGTTGTCGCACAGCGACCACAGGTCGTTGGCGCAGTACCAGCAGCGGCCGCAGCCGACGAAGGAGCAGACCACCACCCGGTCGCCCGCCCGGTGCCGGCGCACCTCGGGGCCGACCTCGACGACCTCGCCGAGGAACTCGTGACCGATGACGTCCCCGGCCCGCATGAAGGGGATGTAGCCGCCGATGAGATGCAGGTCGGAGCCGCAGGTGGTGCCCGCGAGGAGTCGTACGATCATGTCCTGGTCGTTGCGCAGGACGGGATCGGGCACCTCCTCCACGGCCAGTTTGTTCACGCCTTCCCAGCACAGCGCCTTCACAGCACTCCCTCCCCGCCCGCGCGTCGGGTGAGCAGCCCGACCAGCTTCCCGCCCGGTGTTTCGCGGGTGGTGGGCGGCGCGTCGGGTTCGAGCACCTCGCCCGTCTCCAGCAGCGACTTCGCGTCGCGCAGGGCTCGGCGCAGGTCCTGGCGCGGGTCCCGGCCGGCGAGACGTGCGGCCAAGCCGTGCGCGGCGCCCTGCCGGGGTTCCCTGAGCCGGATCGCCAGTTCCGTCCCCCGGTCGCCGGGTGCCGGGCCGATCCGTGTCTCGATCCGGTCGCCGTACTCCCGCAGCGGCGGCGGGAGCGTGCCGGGCCGGATGTCGACCGGGTCGCGGTTGACCGTCACCGTCAGCCAGCGGTCCGCGGCCGAGGGGTCCGCGGGGCCCGCCTGCGAACGCCGCATGACGACGACGGCCCCGGCGGCGAGTCCCGCGGCGACCGCCCACAGTGCCGTCCCGGAGCGGGTCGCGTCGGGGGTGCGTGCGCGCGTGGTCATCGTGCCTCCGTGTCCTTCCTCCGGTGAGGGCGCGGATGAGCGCCACGCCGCCGCGAGTACCCACGCGCACGCGCCCCTACCGGTGGGGTCCGCGACGCGCGGTGGTCACGGCCCCGGAGCGCCGAGGCCGGTCAGGGCGCCGACCGGGTCGGTGTCGGGAGTGCCGCGTGGCCACCAGTCGTCCTGGCCCGGGTCGGACTCGTACGCGTACCAGAGGCCGTCGCGGCCGAGTCTGAGCTGGACGTGGCCCAAGGGGTGGGTGAGGCGGTTGCGCCAGGGGCGGAAGGCGGGGAGGTCGGCGGCGAGCAGCAGCGGGCGGGCGCGGTCGAAGCGGCCGGCCGGCGGGTCCCAGGGCTCCTCGAGGACGGCGAGCCCTTCGGGGCCGCCCTGCCGCCAGGCGGCGACGGCCCGTGCCAGCTCGGCCGGGGTGCGGCCGGCCGCGGCGGCGAGCGAGGAGTACAGGGTGCGGGTGCCCGCGGTGAGGCCGGAACCGGGGCGGGCCGCGGCGAGGCGTACGGCGTCCTGCCACAGCGTCAGTTCGCCGACCCGGTCGCGTCCGGTGGCCAGCAGTGCGTGGGCGCGGGCCGCGGCGTCGGTGGCGAGCTGGTCCAGCGCGAAGGGGTCCGGGCCGCCCGGCGCCGCCGGGTAGACGGGCGGCTGTCCCGGGTGCGGGGGCAGGGGCGACGGGGCCGGCAGCGGCGGGAGTTCGCGGGGGGCGAGGGCCTCGGTGGCGCGTACGCCGGGCAGTTGGGCCGGGGCGCGGTCCTGGGCGGCACGGGCCGCGCGCGCGGCGCTGAGCCGGGACAGCGCGTCGAGCAGCGGGCGTTCGCCCCGGCCGCGCAGCAGGAACAGCACGAAGGGGTCGGCGTCGAGCAGCCGCGCGGTCTGGTAGCAGAGGGCGGCGGCGTGCTTGCAGGGGTGGCCGCTGTCGGGGCAGCTGCACCGGGGGTCCAGGTCGCCGGGGCCGGGCAGCAGGGGCACGTCGCCCTCGGCGAGGGAGTGGGGCACCTCCTTGTCCAGCAGCGCGGCGATGTGCCCCGGCCGGTCGGCCGCGGCGTCCAGGAACCGCTCCCAGTCCGCGTCGTCCAGCGTCCGCAGCCGCACCTGGACGCGGTACGGGCGGGGGCGGCTGCCGTGTACGTAGGCGAGCACCAGGCCGGGTTCGACCGTGATGGCGGCCACATGGCCCTGCTCGGCGTAACGGCGTCCGCGCGCCAGCCGGTTGGCGTCCAGCGCGCCGTCCTCCAGCGCCGTGATCCAGGCGTTGCCCCACCAGGTCGTGGCGAACCGGGCGTCGTCCTCCCTCCGGCGGGGCGGGAAGGCGGGGAAGGTGCGGCGAAGGTCGCCGTCGCGATGGGGGGCGGCCGGGGAGGACGGGGTGCTCACGACGTCGGCGCGTGACTCCCCCGCGGTGCGCGAGCGCCTGCTTTCGGACGCGCGGGCGGTCGGGGCCCGGCGAGGGCGGGCGGCAGCCGTCGCGGCGCGGGCCGCCGCCACGGGCGAGGGCACGGGCGACGGCGCGGGCGCGGGTCGGCGCGTTGGCGAGGGCGAAGGGAGGCGCGAGGGTTCGGCGTCGCCCGCTCGTGCGTCCACACGGGACCGGCGTACCTCCGCCCGCGTCGCCCCCGCCTCCGCCTGCCGTTCACGCCGGGCGGCGCGCAGTGCTTCGCGGGCGAGGTCGGCGGGGCGGGTGTCGGGGGTCGGGGCGAAGGGGGCGGGTGTGGAGGGGGCGGTCGGGTCGGCAGGGTCGGCCGAGGCGGAGGGGGTGGGCGTCTCGTCGCCCGCGCGGTCGCCGAGGACCGTCGGCGGGTGCGCCTCCGGGATTTCGGCGGCGTGGAAGAGGGGGTGGGAACCGGAGCTTGAGCCCGAGGTTGAGCCCGAGGTTGAAACGAGGTCGGAGGAGGAGACGAGGTCGGAGGCGGAGACGGTGTCGGTTCGGTCCGCGTCGTTCGCGGTGGCAGCGGGTTTCCGGGCGGGCGGGTGCGGGTCTTGGTCCGGGTGCGGTTCGGAGTCCGCGCGCCGGTCGGAGTCCGCGTGCGGGTTTTGGTCCAAGTCCAGGTGCGGTTCGGAGTCCGCGTACCGGTCGGAGTCCGCGTGCCGGTCAGCGGCCGGACCACGCCCGTCCGCGACCGGGTCCTGCCGGTCCGCGACCGCACGGCGCAGAGCCGCGCGGGCCGCGTCGCCCGGCCTGGGCTCGCGGGCCCCGGCGGGCGCGGCCCCGGCCCCGCGCCCGGCGGCCGTCTCCTCGGCCGCGCGGGCCTCCCGCTCCCGCGCCGCCCGCAGCGCGCGCCGGGCGACGTCGGCCGGCCGCGACCCGCGCGCCTCCTCGCGGTCGCCGTCGCCGTCGCCGGTCATGCCGTCCTCCGCAGGGACACCAGGTCGGACAGTTCACGGTCCGTCAGCTCGGTCAGGGCCGCCTCGCCGGAGCCGAGGACCGCGTCGGCCAGCGCGCGCTTCGACTCCAGCATCTGCGCGATGCGGTCCTCGACCGTGCCCTCCGCGATCAGCCGGTGGACCTGGACGGGCTGGGTCTGGCCGATGCGGTAGGCGCGGTCGGTGGCCTGTTCCTCGACGGCCGGGTTCCACCAGCGGTCGAAGTGGACGACGTGGCCCGCGCGCGTGAGGTTCAGGCCGGTGCCGGCCGCCTTGAGGGAGAGGACCAGGACCGGGGTCGCGCCGTCCTGGAAGCGGTCCACCATGCGCTCCCGCTCGGGGACCGGCGTACCGCCGTGGAGCAGGTCCACCGGGACCGCGCGGGCGGCCAGATGAGCGGTGATCAGGCGGGCCATGCCGACGTACTGGGTGAAGACCAGGGCCGAGCCGTCCTCGGCGAGGAGGGTGTCCAGCAGCTCGTCCAGCAGGACGAGCTTGCCGGAGCGGGCGGCGAGCCGGTCGCCGCCCGCCTCGTCGTGCCGCTCCCTGAGATACAGCGCGGGGTGGTCGCAGATCTGCTTCAGCGAGGTCAGCAGCTTGAGCACCAGCCCGCGGCGGGCCATGCCCTCGGCCGTCCCGATGGCCAGCAGGGACTCGCGCACCACCGCCTCGTACAGCGCGGCCTGTTCGCGGGTGAGCGGCACCGGGTGGTCGGTCTCCGTCTTGGGCGGCAGTTCGGGGACGATGCCCGGGTCGGACTTCCTGCGGCGCAGCAGGAAGGGCCGCACGAGGCGGGCGAGCCGGGTCACGGCCTCCTGGTCCTCGCCGGTCTCCACCGCGCGCGCGTGCCGGGCACGGAACGACTTGAGCGGGCCGAGCAGTCCGGGGGTCGTCCAGTCCAGCAGCGCCCACAGCTCGGAGAGGTTGTTCTCCACCGGCGTGCCGGTCAGGGCCACCCGCGCGGACGTCGGGATGGTGCGCAGGGCCTTGGCGGTGGCCGAGTAGGGGTTCTTGACGTGCTGCGCCTCGTCGGCGACGACCATGCCCCACTGCCGGCCGGCGAGCGCCGGGGCGGCGGAGCGCATGGTGCCGTACGTGGTGAGGACGAAGCCGGCGCCGAGGCCGTCGAGGGTGCGGTCGGGGCCGTGGTAGCGGCGGACGGGGACGCCGGGGGCGAACCGCTCGATCTCGCGCTGCCAGTTGCCGAGCAGCGAGGCCGGGCAGACCACCAGCGTGGGCCGGGTGCGGGCGCGCTTGAGGTGCAGGGCGATGACGGTGATCGTCTTGCCCAGTCCCATGTCGTCGGCGAGGCAGCCGCCGAGGCCGAGGGACGTCATCAGGTCGAGCCAGGCCAGTCCGCGCAGTTGGTAGTCGCGCAGGGTGGCGTCGAGCCCAGGGGGCGGTTCGGCGGGGTCGACGCCGGCCGTCAGCCGGTCGCGCAGCGCGGCGAGGGCGCCGACGGGCACCGCCTCGACCGGCTCGCCGTCGACCTCGGCGGTGCCGGTGAGGGCGGCGGAGAGGGCGTCGACCGGATCGAGCAGCCCCAGTTCGCGCTTGCGCGCCTTGCGGACGAGGGCCGGGTCGACCAGGACCCACTGGTCGCGCAGCCGGACGACGGGACGGTGGGCCTCGGCCAGTTCGTCCATCTCGGCCTCGGTGAGGGGCTCTCCGCCGAGCGCCAGCTGCCAGCGGAACTGGAGCAGTTCGCCGCTCTCCAGGAAGCCCGTCCCATCGGTCGCCGAGCCCGGCGCGGGCCGTACGACCGCCGCCGCCGTCAGGTCACGGGCCAGGTCGCGGGGCCAGTGCACGGCGACGCCCGCCGCCGCGAGCCGGCCGGCCGCCACCCCCAGCAGGTCGCCCAGCTCGGACTCGGACAGCGCGAGCACGTCGGGCGCGTCCTGTTCTGCGAGCCGGTCGAGCGGGGGCCAGACGCGGGCCGCGCGGCGGACGGCGAGGGCGGCGTCGACCCGCGCGCGGGGGCCGAACCGGGCGTCCGCGTCGCCCGCCCACAGCGCCGCCGCGTCCACGACGAGGGTGGGGTCGGCGAGGCTGTGCACCTGCACGATCGCCGCGCCGGCGCGGCGCAGCACCGCTCCCCCGCCGTCCGCGGCGCCGGTCCCGTCGCCGATGCGGTCGTCGGTGCGGTCGTCGTCGGAGGTGTCGAAGATCGCGTACGCCGACAGGTCCAGGCGCAGCGAGATCCGCACGCCCGCGTCCATGCCGGCGGCGACTTCGGCGGCCCAGTCGTGGGCGTGGGGCAGGTGCTGGGGTGCGCGCACGGCGAAGGGGCCGCCGCAGGCGTGCGGGGCGGCGGGGGTGCGGGGCAGGGTGTCCGCGACGGCGTCCAGGAAGGACCGCATCAGCGCCTCCGGCTCGGGCAGCCGGATCGGGCCGGGGCCGGGCAGGGGCGTCGCGTGGCCCTCGGGGGGCAGGGCGGCGGCCACCGCGCGCAGGTGGGCGATGTCGTCGCGGCCGAGCGGCCCGGCCCGCCACGCGTCGTGGCCGGTGGGGGTGAGGCCGGGCAGCAGCCGGCCGCGGGCGACGAGCCCCAGCGCGTGCAGGGCGGCCGCGCCCCAGCAGGCGGTGGCGGGGTGGGCGGCCGGGTCGTGCCGCGCGCGGAGGAGCAGCGGCAGGGCCGCGCCGACGGGCAGGGTCAGCGCCGGCGTCCGCTTGCGCCGCACTGCGGCGCCGTGACGTCGTACGACGATCAGTTCCGTGCGTTCGACGGGCGGCGGCTCGTCGGCGGCCGGGGCGAGCGAGGCGTCGGCGACGTACGGCGGGACGGCAGCCCGGTCGGGGGAGGCACCGGCGGGGTCCCGCGGCACGGCGGCCGGATCCGGCGAGACGGCGGCCGGGTCCCAGAAGGCGACACGGCCCTCGCGCGGCACGGGCGCGGGCAGGAACACCGCGGCAAGCCCCGCGGGCACGGAACCTGTGGACCCGGCGGCGGACGCGGCGGCCCCGGCCGCAGGGCCGGAGGACTCGACCACGGCCGCGGCGGACCGGGCCGCGCCCGTCTCGCTCGTACGCACGATTCTCACCTCCCGCCCGCTCGTCGGATCAGACGTCTTCGACTCTACGGGCGGGGTCTGACAACCGGCCCCGTCAGGGATTGGTGCGCGAGACGACGTACACCATCGGATACGTCGGATTGCCGGTGTTCACGACGATCGCCCGCGTCGGCCTCGGGTCCTTCTGCTCGTGCACGACGCCGTAGTAGGCGCCGGGCCGGGAGCCGGGGCCGGAGAAGCGCCAGCCGGTGACGTGGCGGTCGCGGGCGCCGATGGTGATCTCGCCCTTGGCCAGGTCGGCGCGGGCGACGCCGACCTCCTTGAGGAACGCGTCCAGACCGGCGTGCGTGGTCTGGAACTGGACGTAGAGCCGGCTGGTGCGCCAGTTGTTGGTCTCGTACCAGGCGACCTGGTTGGCGGGGTGCGGTATCGGCACCTGGTAGAGGCGGCGCTGCACCTTCGACGGCCAGCCCTGGGTCAGCCCGCGCGCGGAGTACTTCTCCTCCTTGTCCTTGCCGCTGTCGCGGCTCTGGTTGGCGGAGATCACCAGGTAGCCGGCCGGGATGCCGATGAGCAGCACGATGATGAGCAGGGTGAGCGCCCGACGGCGGATCACGTGTCCGCGGCTCTCGGCCGGCGCCGCGTGCCCGTCCTCGGGCCCGCCCTGCTGGGGCAGCGACGACCCGCTCACAGCGACTCCTGTGAACGGCGGGCTTCCGTGTACCGCTCGTAGCGTTCGTAGCGCTCCACCCGGCGGCGTTTGGCGCGCCGGAAGCGGCGGGCGACGAGCCGGGCCAGGTCGGCGGCGCCCACCATGCCGGCCTCGGGGCCGAGCTGGGCGCGGACCAGGCGGGCCTCGGGACGGTAGCCGCGGCCGGTCAGATTCCGGCGGAAGGCGTCGCGCGCGGGGCCGATGAGCAGGTCGTCGGCGGCCGACACCCCGCCGCCGATCACGAAGCAGGAGGGGTCGAGGGCGGCGGCGAGGTTGGCGATGCCCACGCCGAGCCACTGGCCGATGTCCTGGAGCAGCTCGGTGCACATGGCGTCGCCCTCGCGGGCCAGCTCCGTGATCATCGGGCCGGTGATGTCGGAGACGTTGCCCTTGACGTGCTCGATGATGCCGTAGGCGACCGGCGAGTCGGCGGCGGCCAGCTCGCGCGCCTCCCTGACCAGCGCGTTGCCGGAGCTGTACTGCTCCCAGCAACCGCGGTTGCCGCACGGGCAGCGGTGGCCGCCGGGCACGACCTGCATGTGCCCGAACTCGCCCGCGACCCCGTACTTGCCCCGCTTGACCTGGCCGTCCTCGAGGATGGCGCCGCCGATACCGGTGCCGAGGGTGATCATGACGAGGTGGTCCTCGCCGCGCCCGGCGCCGAAGCGCCACTCGGCCCAGGCGGCGGTGTTGGCGTCGTTGTCCACCAGCACCGGCACGGACAGGCGGTCGGCGAGGCGGTCGCGCAGGGGTTCGTTGCGCCAGGACAGGTGGGGGGCGAACAGCACGCGGTTGCGGTCGGCGTCGACCCAGCCGGCCGCGCCGATGCCGACGGCGTGCACGTCGTGCCGGTCGGACAGGTCGAGGACCAGCTCGACGATGGTGTCCTCCACGACCCTCGGGCTCTTGGACTTGTCCGGGGTCTCCGTGCGGAGCTTCTCCAGGATGTTGCCGTCGGCGTCGACCACGCCCGCCATCACCTTGGTGCCGCCGATGTCGATCCCCACCGTGGGCACCCGGGGCGCCGTCAGGTGGGAGCGGCGCTCCCGGGTGCCCACGGTGCGCAGGACCGGGGCTCGGCGGGAGCCGATGGGGGCGGTGAGGTCGCGGTAGGTGCTCATCGTGGCCGATTGTGCCGCACGGTCACGCTCTGCGCCGAAACGGGGAGGGCGCGGGCTGCGCGGGACCCGCGCCTGCGGGCGTCCTCGCCGAGACCGCGCCCGCCCTCCCCGCCGTTGCGGCGAACCGGGCCGCGGTCGCCGTCGAGCGGCGCCCCGTGCCGGTGAGGACGGGCGCCCCGTGCCGGTCCCGACGAGCGCTCAACGCCGGTTACGAAGAGCGCTCCAGTTCGTGCCGCAGGTCGTCCAGTTCGTTGCCGCCCGCCATCTGCCGTGTCAGCTCGTCCAGGGTGATGTCGTCCCGGGTGTGGCTGCCCGTCATCGTGCCGCGCTTCAGCAGGACGAACCGGTCTCCCACCAGGTACGCGTGATGCGGGTTGTGGGTGATCAACACGACACCCAGACCCTCGTCCCGTGCCGCTGCCACATACTTCAGCACCACCCCGGACTGCTTCACGCCCAGCGCTGCGGTCGGCTCGTCCAGGACCAGCACCTTCGCGCCGAAGTACACCGCCCGGGCGATGGCCACGCACTGGCGTTCGCCGCCGGAGAGGGTGCCGATGGGCTGGTCGACGTCACGCAGGTCGATGCCCATGCGCAGGAGTTCGGCGTGGGTGGTACGGCGCATGAAGTCGACGTCCAGGCGCTTGAAGGGGCCGGCGCCCCTGCGGGGTTCGGAGCCGAGGAAGAAGTTGCGCCACACCGGCATCAAGGGGACCACGGCGAGGTCCTGGTAGACGGTCGCGATGCCGCGGTCCAGGGCCTCGCGCGGGGAGGCGAAGCGGGTCTCCTCGCCCTCGATGCGCAGGGTGCCGCCGTCGTGCTGGTGCAGCCCGGAGATGATCTTGATGAGGGTGGACTTGCCGGCGCCGTTGTCTCCGAGGACGCAGGTGATGTCCCCCGCGTGGACCTCCAGTGAGACGCCCTCCAGGGCGCGGACGTTGCCGTAGTGCTTGCTGACGTCGGTCAGCTCGACCAGCGGTGCGCCCTTCGCCGTGTCCGTGCTCGTCGTCATGCCGTGGCCTCCGCCCGCTTGCGGACCCAGGCGTTGAGCAGGGTCGCGAGGAGCAGCATCGCTCCGAGGAAGAACTTGAACCAGTCGGGGTTCCACTCGGCGAAGACGATGCCCTTGCTCGTCATGCCGAAGATGAACGCGCCGACCGCCGAGCCGACCGCGCTGCCGTAGCCGCCGGTGATCAGACAGCCGCCGATGACGGCCGCGATGATGTAGATCAGCTCGTTGCCGACGCCCTCGCCGGACTGGACGACGTCGTAGGAGAAGAGCAGGTGCTGGCCGGCGATCCAGGCGCCGAGCGCGACGCCCATGTAGAGGCCGATCTTGGTGCGGGCGACCGGGACGCCGACCGCGCGGGCGGCGTCCTGGTTGCCGCCGACGGCGAAGATCCAGTTTCCGGCGCGGGTGCGCAGCAGGATCCAGGAGGCCACGGCGACCAGGGCGAACCACCACAGGATGGTGATCTTGAAGTCGACGCCGCCGAGGGTGAGCGTGGAGGCGAACACGTCCTGGGCGGCGGGGAAGCCCTCCATGTCGGCGATGGTCTTGGTGGAGACCGTGCCGGAGATCAGCTTGGTGAAGCCGAGGTTCATGCCGGTGAGCATCAGGAACGTGCCGAGCGTGATGATGAAGCTGGGCAGCCTGGTGCGGGTGAGCATGAAGCCGTTGAAGGCGCCGATGGCGAGGGTGGCGAGCAGGGAGACGCCGATTCCGACCCAGACGTTCGCCGTCATCTGGTAGCTGAACATGGACGAGATCAGCGCGGACGACGTCACCAGGACGCCGGCCGACAGGTCGAACTCGCCGCCGATCATCAGCAGGGCGACCGGGACCGCCATGATGCCGATGGTGGAGGAGGCGTACAGGACGGTGCTGAGGCTGGACGCGCGCAGGAAGCTGTCGGCGGCGAACGCGAAGAACACGAAGACGGCGAGCGCGCCGACGACCGAGCCGAGTTCGGGGCGGCCGAGGAGCTTGCGCAGCGGCGAGGCGTGCAGCAGGCGCTCGTCCGCGCGGGTGGTGGCCGCGGTCATCGCGTGCCCCGCTCGGTGTACTCCTGGAGGGCCTCGGCCTGGTCCTTGGTGATGATCTGCGGGCCGGTCAGCACGGGCTTGCCCCCGCCGAGGACGTCGGCGTTGTACTTGTAGAGCCACAGCAGGTCGACCGCCTGGTAGCCCTGGAGGTACGGCTGCTGGTCCACGGCGAAGCCGAGGGTGCCGTCCTTGAGCCCGGCGGCCACCTTGGCGTTGAGGTCGAAGGTGTCGATCTCGGCCTTGCTGCCGGCGCTCTCCTTGGCCTTGACGGCGGTGTCGGCGAACGGGGCGCCGAGGGTGACGACGGCGTCGACGGCGGTGTCGGACTGGAGCTTGGCCTCCAGGGCGGACTGCACGTCGGGCATGTTGGTGCCGGTGACGTAGAGGTTCTGGACGGTGCCCTCGAAGGTCTCCTTCAGCCCGTCGCAGCGCTGCTCGTGGCCGACGTTGCCCTGCTCGTGCAGGACGCAGACGGCCTTCTTCTTCCCGCGGGCGTTGAGCTCCTCGCCGACGGCCTGGCCGGCGATGGTCTCGTCCTGGCCGATGTGGGTGAGCGCGCCGAACTCGGCGGACTCGGCCGAGCCGGAGTTGACGGTGATCACCGGAATGCCGGCCCTGACCGCTCGGGCGACGGCGGCCTTCATCGCGTCGGGCTTGGCGAGCGTGACGATGATGCCGTCGACCTTCTTGTCGACGGCGGCGTCCACCAGCTGGGCCTGCTGCTGGGCCTCGTCGTCGTGTGAGTAGAGGAACTCGATGTTGTCCTTGACGGCGGCCTGTTCCGCGCCGCTCTGGACGATGTCCCAGAACGTGTCGCCGTCACCCGAGTGGGTGATCATCGCGAAGGTCCAGCGGGGCGTGTTCACCGCCGCCCTGCCCTGCGCGGCCGCGGCCTTGCGGGCGTCCTCGGCGCGTTTGCCGCCGGTGCTGCTGCACCCCGCGAGGGACGCGCACAGCGCCCCCGCCACCGCGATGCCCACCCAGGTCCGAAACCGTGCCACGAGGCCGCGCCTTCCTTCTGTTTCCCATGTGTCACCCATGCGTTCAGGACGGGTTCTACCCCGGTCCAAACGCCCCAGTATCGAACACCCGGACAATGCGCCGCGCGCCCGGGGACCGCTAGTCCGTCATCTTGTCAGGACAAGGTGACGAATTCGGGGGCGGAGCCGGGGCGATGTCGGGGGCGAGGCCGGGAGGAGTCAGGGGCGTACGAGGAGCTGGAACTCGAAGGAGTAACGCGCCGGTCGGTAGGTGTGGGCGCCGTACTCGACGGCGCGGCCGGTGTCGTCGAAGGTGGTGCGCTCCATGGTGAGCAGCGGCGCGCCCGGCGTCTCGCCGAGCCGCTCGGCCTCCTCCGCGGCGGCGGCCCGCGCGCCGATGGACTGGCGCGCGCTGTGCAGGGTGATGCCCGCGGCGCGCATCAGCCGGTACAGGCCGGTGGTCTCCAGCCGGGCGGTGTCCAGGTCGAGCAGGCCGGGCGGCAGGAAGTTGCACAGGTACGCCATCGGCTCGGCGTGGGTGAGCCGCAGCCGTTCCAGCCGGTGCACCTCCCCGCCCTCGGGGACGCCGAGAGCCGCCGCGACCTCGGCGGACGCCGGGACGACCGCGTTGACCAGGACCTTCGTCGCGGGGCGCTGTCCGGCCGCCGCCAGGTCGTCGTAGAGGCTGCTCAGCTCCAGCGGGCGCTTGACATGGCTGTGCACGACCTGCGTGCCGACGCCCCGGCGGCGCACCAGGAGCCCTTTGTCGACCAGGGACTGGATGGCCTGGCGGACGGTGGGCCGGGACAGGCCGAGCCGCGCGGCGAGGTCGATCTCGTTGCCCAGCAGGCTGCCCGGGGTGAGGGTGCCCCGCTCGATGGCGGCCTCCAGCTGCTGGGACAGCTGGAAGTAGAGCGGCACCGGCGAGCTGCGGTCCACGCTCAGGCCGAGCGGCACGGTCGGGTCTGCTTCTGCTCTGGGCACGTGCCCGAGCGTAGCTTCGAGGGCAGTTGACGGGAAGTCGTGAAGTCCGATTGTCAGGACATAGGCGTTGACAGTGCGGTCGGTCGCACCCCACTTTGTTTCCATGCGCATCGGGGTCATCGGTACGGGCCGCATCGGCACGATTCATGCGATCACGCTCAGCCGGCACCGGGAGGTGGGTTCCCTGATCCTCACGGACACGGATCCCGCCCGGGCCGCCGAGCTGGCGTTACGGCTCGGGGAGACGGCCGCGCCCGGCGTGGACGAGATCTTCCGGTGGGGCGTCGACGCCGTGGTCGTCACGACGGCCACCGCGGCGCACGCCGATCTGATCGGCCGGGCGGCGCGCTCGGGCCTGCCGGTGTTCTGCGAGAAGCCGATAGCGCTCGACCTGCCCGGTTCCCTGACCGCCATCGCCGAGGTGGAGGCCGCCGGCACGATTCTCCAGATGGGCTTCCAGCGGCGCTTCGACGCGGGCTACGCGGGCGCGCGGGAGGCCGTGCGCTCCGGGCGGCTCGGCCGGCTCCACACGGTCCGGGCGCTGACCTCCGACCCGGCGCCGCCGCCGGCGGAGTATTTGCCGCTGTCCGGCGGGCTCTACCGCGACACGCTCATCCACGACTTCGACGTGCTGCGCTGGGTCACCGGGCGCGAGGTCGCGGAGGTGTACGCCGCCGGGTCCGACGCCGGTCCCGCGATGTTCCGCGAGGCGGGCGACGTCGACACCGCCGCGGTGCTGCTCACCCTGGAGGACGGCACGCTCGCCACGGCCACGGCGACCCGCCTGAACGGGGCCGGCTACGACGTGCGGATGGAACTGGCCGGGGAGCTGGACCAGATCGTCGTCGGCCTGGACGACCGCACCCCGATCGCCTCGACCGAGCCGACCGGCCCACCGGCGGCCACCAAGCCCTGGACGGGCTTCCTGGAACGCTTCGCCCCCGCCTACGAGGCCGAGCTGAACGCGTTCGTGGAGGTCGTCCGCGGTGAACGCGCCAACCCGTGCGACGGCCGCGAGGCCCTCCAGGCCCTCCGCGTCGCCGAGGCCTGCGACCTGTCCCGGCGGGAACACCGCCCGGTCCGTCTGGTGGAGATTCCGGGAGGCGCGGAACCGGTACTGCGGTGATCGGGGGGCGTCCCGTCGAGGCCGAGGGCGCGTTCCGGCGGCGCGGGCGGAGCCGCACGGCCCCCGCGGAGGGACTCGCCGACGGCGCTGTACGCCGGCCGGCCGCGGTCGGCGGGCGCCACGCGGACCTGGTCGTGCCCGACGGACAGTCAGGTCCCTCCCGGCATCTGCCGGCGACACGGACCCGCGGCCCGGTGCGCGCCGGCCGGACCGGACCCCGTGTGCGGCCTGATCCCGACCACAGGCCTCAACGGCCTCCTCCCGCGCCCTCCCCCGCACCGCCCTCGACGAGCCCCGCGTCGTACGCCAGCAGGGCCACCTGCACCCGGTTGTTGAGCTCCAGCTTCGCCAGGATGCGTGAGACGTGGGTCTTGACCGTGGCGACGCTCATGAACAGGTCGGCGGCGATCTCCGCGTTGGACAGTCCCCGGCCGACCGCGACGGCGACCTCGCGTTCGCGGTCGTTGAGCGCGGCGAGGCGTTCGCGGGCGCGGGCCTGGCGGGTGTCGGCGGCCGTGCCGACGGCGTGGGCCATCAACTGGCGGGTGACGGTGGGCGACAGCACGGGCTCCCCGGCGGCCACCCTGCGCACGGCGGCGACGATCTCGGCGGGCGGGGTGTCCTTGAGGACGAACCCGGCCGCACCGGCCCGCAGCGCCCGCAGCACCTGCTCGTCGGCGTGGAAGGTGGTCAGGACCACGACCTGCGGGGCGTCCGGGCGGGCGCGCAGCCGTTCGGTGGCGGTGAGCCCGTCCACCGCCGGCATCCGGATGTCCATCAGCACGACGTCGGGCCGGGTGCGGTCGACGAGCGCCTCGACCTCCGCGCCGTCGGCGGCCTCGCCGACGATCCCGATGTCGTCGGCGCCGCCCAGCATGAAGGACAGCCCGGCCCGCACCAGCGGGTCGTCGTCGACGAGAAGGACTCTGATCGCAGTCATGGCGCATACGTAATCACGCGGGTACGACAGCCGGGCACCGGCGTCCGGCGGTCGCGCCGGGGCCGGCGGATCCGGGCCGGGCCGACGGCGACACCGCCGCGGTTCACTCCCACGGCAGCCAGGCCCGCACCTCGAAACCGCCGTCCGAGCGCGGTCCGTGCATCAGCCGGCCCCCGGACAGCGCGGCCCGTTCGGTCAGGCCGATCAGGCCCTGCCCGGAGCCCGGCACCGGCCGCACCTCGCCCTCGGGCGGGGGGTTGCCCACGCGGACGTCGACGCCCTCTCCGGCCGCACCCGCGACGCACACCGTGACCTCGGCACCGGGGGCGTGCTTGCGGGCATTGGTCAGGCCCTCCTGGACGATGCGATAGACGGTGCGGCCGATCGACGGCGGCACGGCGTCTGGATCGGCGACGCGGAGGTCCAGGGCGATCTTCGGGCCCGCCTCGGCGCACTCGGCGACCAGCGCGGTCACGGCGGCGAGGGTGGGCTGGGGCCGGCCGGTCTCGTCGCCCTCCCCCGCACGCAGGACGCCGATGATCTCCCGCAGGTCCTGGAGGGCGTCGTGGGCGCTCTCCCGGATCACCCCGGCGGCCCGCGCGACCTCCTCGCGGGAGGCGTCGGGGCGGAACTCCAGCGCCCCGGCGTGCACGCTGAGCAGGGTCAGCCGGTGGGCGAGCACGTCGTGCATCTCCCGGGCGATGTCCTCCCGCGCGAGCCGCTGCGCCTGTTCGGCACGCAGCCTGGCCTCTGTCTCGGCCCGCCGGGCACGCTCGCGCAGGCTCGTCACGAGCTGGCGTTTGGCCCGGACGAACATGCCCCAGCCGATGGTGGAGACCGTCAGCAGGCCGGACAGCACGACGGCCGCCGCGTAGGGCAGGTCGGGCTCGGGGCGCAGCCAGAAGAAGACGGGGAGCAGCGCGAGGGAGGCGCCGCCGATCCAGGCCACGTACCGGAAGGGCCGGTGCACGGAGAGGGCGAACAGGGAGACGAGGCCCGCGCCGCCCGCGGTGTTGGAGAGGAAGCAGACCGGGACCAGGGCGACCGCCAGGCCGACGGGGTGCCGTCTGCGCAGCCAGACCGCCGCGCAGGCCAGCGCGCCCAGGCACTGGTCGGCCACGGCGAAGGCGTGCGGGAGGTTCGGGTCCCTGGCCACCGTCTCCGCGCCTGCGATGCCGGTGCCGACCGCCAGCAGGAAGCAGGAGAAGTCGACGATCCAGTCGCGTGCGGTGCGCCGGGGCCGTCGGGCCGACGGTCCGGCGTCCCGGTCGAGGCCGTCCAGTACGGCGGACGGGAACAGCCAGCGCCGCCCCTCGAACTCCGGGCTCCTCGGCGCCGTTCTGTCGCTTGTCACGGTCGGCAAATCTACGCAGCAGCCGGCCGGGTCCGGGCGCTCCCGCAGTGATCCGCGACCAAAGTTGCGCAAGCCCGCGACTTTGGTCGCGGACGGGCGGGCCCGGGCGGCGACTTGCGTCGCACACGACTCGCCCCGCGGCCGATGTGCGTGGGGGGTCCGCGGGGCGAGAGTGGTGACCATGAAGCAGTTGCTGGGATTTCTCGGGTTCATCGCCCTGGTGCAGGGCGTGTTGGGGCTGGTGCACGAGTTCACCGACTGGAAGGCCGGCCTCGTGCAGCGGCTGGACTTCCTCGACGGCCACGAGGTGTTCGCGAGCGTCGCTCTGCTCATATCGGCGTTCGCGCTGTTCGCCGCCTCGGAGAGCCGGAAGCCCGGCTGAGCGCCGCCCGGTTGGACGGGGGCCGGGCTTCCGGCGGGTCCGCCGGCCGGTCAGCAGGAGTAGTTGACCAGACGGAAGGAGGCGTAGTGGTCGGCGGTGTAGTAGTCCTCCCGGTACTCCTCACCGGTGACGATGCGGCGCGCGCCGCGGGTGGAGATGTTGGGGGTCTTGACCGTGTACTCGTGGTAGTAGCCGGTCGGCTGGCTGGGCAGGATGCCTTCGCGGTTGTAGAAGACGCTGCCGTCCTGGGAGTACGGGAAGGGGCCGCCCCGGGCGATCAGCCTCAGCGTGTCGTGGGCCTGCGAGGGCAGGTTGCTGTAGCAGATGCTGCCGACGGCCGTGGGGGCCGCGGCGGCGGTCTGGGCGGTGGCGGCGCCGCCCATGAGGAGGGCGGACAGGAGCGCGGCTGCGGCGCCGATGCGAGTGGCGCGTGGGGGGAATCTCATGGCGTTATGATGACGCGCGTAGACGCTGACATGTCAATGTCAACACTGAGAGTTTCCCGGCTCGTCGGCCGCGTTTTCGGCGAGTTAACCTGCCGCCCGGCGTCCCCACGCGGTCCCCACGAGGACCAGCGCGCCGCCCGCCAGGCCGAGCGCGCCGAGGCGCTCGCCGCCGATGGCGATGCCCGCCGCGGCGGCCCACAGCGGCTCGGTGCCCAGCAGCAGACTCACCCGGGAGGGAGAGGTGCGCCGCACGGCCCACATCTGCACGAAGAAGGCCAGCAGCGTGCAGAACACGGACAGGAACACCAGTCCCGCCCACTCCCGTGCCCCGAAGCCGGCCGCCGTCTCCCACGGAGTGGTGTCCGCGCCGGTCGACAGCAGTGCGAACACCAGGACGCAGGTGCCGAGCTGGACGGTGGTCAGCGGCAGCGCGGGGGCGTCCTGCACGGCCCTCACCCGGGACATCGCCATCACGTGCAGGGTGCGGGCGAAGGCTGCGAGCAGCATCAGCAGATCACCGAGGGAGGGCGGGGTGAAGCCGCCGCCCTGGGTGAGCAGCACGACGCCGAGCACCGACAGCGCCGCCGCGCCGAGGAAGGAGCGGGCTGGGAGGGTGCGGGTCGCGGCGGACTCGGCGAGGGGCGTGAAGATCATGGTGAGGCTGATGATCAGGCCGGCGTTGGTCGCCGAGGTGTGCACGACGCCGTAGGTCTCCAGCAGGAAGATGCCGCTGAGGATCAGCCCGAGGAGGGCGGCGCCGCGCCACTGGGCCGCGGTGAGGGCGCGCAGCGAGCGCCGGCCCGCGATCACGAGGACGGGCAGGGCCAGCGCGAACCGCAGCACGAGCACCGCGAGGACGGTCTGAGCGGTGGTGATCTCCTTGGCCGCGAGATAGCTCGCGCCCCAGACCACCGCCACCAGCAGGACGGGCAGGTCGGTGAGCCAGGCGCGGCGGGGCGCGAGGGCGCCCGGTACGGCGATCGACGTCATGCGGTGCGGCTCCGGTCTGCGGCGTCAGGGGGACGTGGAGACGGCGGCGGCTCGCACGGGACGATCACCGTATCGGGGCGATGGGTCTTGGACCAGGCTTTTTCGCCGGGTCCGGCGGCGTCCGGGGCTCGGGCGTCCAGGGCTCAGGCGTCGGCGGGCAGCTCGTAGCTGCCGTACTCGGGGCGGCCCGCGAGGTCGTACGACTGGATGGAGACGCCCGCCGCGGTGATCCGTCCGCCGGTGTGCCGGAAGGCGGTGGGCAGGGCGCCCTCGGTGAACAGGCGACGGCCCGCGCCGAGGACGACCGGGAAGGTCAGCAGATGGACGGTGTCCACCAGGTCGCGGGCGAGCAGGGACTGGGCCAGCGCCCCGCTGCCGTGCACCTGGAGTTCGCCGTCGGTGCGCTCCTTCACCTCGGTGACCTCCTTGGCGAGGTCACCGCGCAGCACGGTGGTGTGCGCCCACTCGGGGTCGGTCAGGGTGCTGGAGACGACGTACTTGGGGAGGGAGTTCAGCCGGGACGCGACCGGGTCGGCGGGGTCGGTCATCCGGGGCCAGTAGGAGGCGAAGATGTCGTAGGTGTGGCGGCCCAGGAGGAAGGCCCCGACGCGTCCGAAGACCTCGTCGACGAACCGGCCGAAGTCCTCGTCGCCGTAGGGGGACGCTCCAGCCGCCCTGCTCGAAGCCGTCCCTCCGGTCCTCATCGGGACCGCCGGGGGCCTGGTACACGCCGTCGAGGGTGACGAAGGTGGTGAGGACGAGCTTGCCCATGGCGGTTCCTTCTCTCGGTGCTGCGGGAGGTTCGCTGTCATCGGTTCAGACCCCTCGACCGCCCGCAACTCATCGGTGCTCCGGTCACCGCCGGTCCGGCGGGCACTTCGGTGTCCGTTCGCCGCCAGCACGCGCGCCGGGCCGCCGCTGGAATGGGCGCATGACCTACGACACGACCGGCGACACGGCCGGTGGCATGACCAGCGGAACGACCAACGGCACGACCAGCGGCTTCAGCCGCGAGCAGACGCTGAACGGACGGGTGGCCCTGGTGACCGGGGGCAGCCGCGGCATCGGCGCGGCCACGGCGCTGAGGCTGGCGCGGGAGGGCGCCGACGTGGCCGTGACCTATGCGCGGGAGAAGGACGCGGCCCATGATGTGGTGCGGGCCGTGGAGGCGCTGGGCCGTCGGGGCGTGGCACTGCGCGCGGACTCCGGGGATCCGGCGGAGGCGGCGGGGGCGGTGGCGCGCACGACGGAGGCGCTGGGCCGGATCGACGTGCTGGTGAACAACGCGGGCGTCGGGCTGCTCGGTCCCGTGGAGACCCTGACGCTCGCCGACGTCGACCGCGTCCTCGCGGTCAATGTGCGGGGCGTCTTCCTGGCGTCGCAGGCCGCCGTGGCGCGGATGACGGACGGGGGCCGGATCATCACGATCGGCAGCTGCATGACCCAGCGGGTGCCCGGGCCGGGCGGCACGCTGTACGCCATGAGCAAGGCGGCCCTGGTCGGGCTGACCAAGGCCCTCGCCCGGGAGGTGGGCGGACGCGGGATCACCGCGAACATCGTCCATCCCGGTCCGGTGGACACGGACATGAACCCGGCTGACGGTCCGTACGCGCCGGGCCAGGCGGCGATGACCGCGCTGGGCCGGTTCGGGAGGGCCGAGGAGGTGGCGTCGACGGTGGCGCATCTGACCCTGGCGCCGTACGTCACCGGCGCGGAGTTCTCCGTGGACGGCGGGCACGCGGCGTAGGCGGGGGGCGGCGGTCACGCGGGGCCCCGGCGGCCGGCCACCGGCGTGGGCGGCTGGGGCACGCGGCGGCAACCACCCGCCATGGGCCCCCGGCGACCGGCACCCCGCACCGCGCACCCCGCACCCCGCACCCCGCACCCGATGACCTTGGGGCCGGGGCACGCCCTGTGGCCGGGGCACGCGGCGACACGACCCCGCCACAGGCCCCAGCGACAGACGGCCGGGCACTGGGCACGCGTGGGCGGCGGTTACCCGCCGTATGCCCCGGCAACCGGTCGTCCGATCCCCCGTAGCCCAGCGGCTCAGCCGCCCAGCAGCTCAGCGGCCGGGCGGCCGAGCGACCGGGGCGCGCGGCGGCGGGCTCGCGGCGCAGCCCCGTCACCCGGGCGACGGACGGTAGGCGCGAGGGCGCGGGTGCGCGCCCCCGCATGGCTCAGCCGGCCAGTTCCTGGTGCCGTGCCGTCAGTGCCGCCGTGCCCGCCTGCGTGAGGGTGCCGAACAGGCGCAGGCGGGAGATGCCGCCGTCGGGGAAGATGTCGACGCGGGCGTGGGTCCCGACGGCCTCCTCCGGGAGGACGAAGCGGTGGTCGGTGTCGGGCTGGAGGCGGGTGCGGGGCACGATCTCGTGCCAGTCTCCGTGCTCGCCGTCGCGCACGGAGACCGCCGCCCAGCCGGCGCTGTTGCCCTTGAGGCAGGCGGTGTCGATCTCGACGGCGCGGATGCGGGCCTGGGCGGCGAGCCGGTAGCGGATCCAGTCGTTGCCGTGGTCGCGGCGGCGGCGGGTCTCCCAGCCGTCGTCCATCCGGTGGGAGCGGCCGGGCCGGATGGTGTTGTCGGCCGGCGAGTAGAAGCGGTCGGAGGCGTCCTCGACACTGCCGCCGTTCTCCAGGGCCACGACGTCGAACGCGCCGAGCGCGGCGAGCCACGCCGGGTCGGGCACGACCTCGCCGTGGACGCGCAGTCGGGCGATGCCTCCGTCGGGGTGCTGGTTGAGGCGCAGGTGGGTGAAGCGCTGCCGCACCGAGACGGTGAAGCCGTTCGCGGCGTGGCCGCCGACCGGCGTGCGCGGGACGAGCTTCGTCCACTTCACGTCGTCCGAGAGGAGTTCCTCCGGGGACGGCGTGCCGGATACGCACGCGCCCTGGACCGACACGGACTGCGGGTGGTTGCCACGGAAATGGGCCGTGTCGACGACGATGCCGCGGATCAGGCCGGGCGCGCCGAGGCGGATCAGCGCCCAGTCGTGGTCGTCCGCGGCGGGCCAGGGGTGGTCGGCGCCCGCTCCGCGGCGACGCCGGGTCTCCCAGCCGTCCATGATCTTGCCCTTGTGCCCGAAGTGCTCGGGGTCGAACACGGCGCGCCCGGGGAGCAGCAGGTTCTCGCGCTGGGCGAAGAACTCGTCGTTGGCGGCGACGACCGCGGCCCCGAGCCGGCGGTCGGCGAGGTCGGCGTAGCGGGTGAAGGGGAAGTCGGCGGTGCGGTAGTCCGCGTACGGGTCGCCGCCACCGTAGGGCTGCGCGTCGCCGGTGAAGCGGACCGGCGGGAGTGGGTGCTGCGCCGTCACGGTGATCGGGTCCTGCCTTTCGGGTCGGGGCGCCTTCGGGGACGGGCGTGCCTTCGGGTCGGGCCTGCCTCTCAGGGTGTGTCTTCGAGGGCGGGTCGTGCCTCTCGGGTGTGCCTCTCGGGTGTGCCTCTCGGGGTGCCTCTTGGGCGGGGGGGCCTCTTGGCCGGGGTGCCTCTCGGGGGTGTCTCTCGGGGGGCGGTTACTGCCGTGGTCAGTCGGTGCGGGTGAGGAGCCGTCCCTCCGGATCCGTGAACCGGCCGTCGGCGTGGATGCGCCGGCCGCGCAGCCATGTGGACTTCACGACGCCGCTGAGGGTGCGGCCGGCGTAGGCCGTGACGGGGTTGCGGTGCTGGAGGGCAGCCGGGTCGACGGTGAACGTCTCGTCGGGGGCGAGGACGGCGAAGTCGGCGTCGCGGCCGGCCTCGATGGCGCCCTTCTGCCGGAGACCGGCCAGTGCGGCCGTGCGGGCGGACATCCAACGGACGACGTCCTCCAGGGTGTGGCCGCGCTTGCTGGCCTCGGTCCACACCGCCGGCAGGCTCAGCTGGAGTCCGGAGATGCCGCCCCAGGCCGTGGCGAAGTCGCCGGTCTTCAGGTCGGCGGTCGACGGGGAGTGGTCGGTGACCACGCAGTCGATCGTGCCGTCGGCCAGCGCCTGCCACAGCAGGTCCTGGTTGGCGGCCTCGCGGATCGGCGGGCAGCACTTGAACTCGCTCGCCCCGTCCGGGACTTCCTCGGCGGTCAGGGTCAGGTAGTGGGGGCAGGTCTCGACCGTGACGCGTACGCCCTCGGCGCGGGCGGCGGCGATCAGCGGCAGCGCGTCGGCGGAGGACAGATGGAGGATGTGCACGCGTGCGTCGAGACGCCGGGCCTGGGCGACGAGGCCGGCGACGGCGGTGTCCTCGGCGTCGCGCGGCCGGGAGGCGAGGAAGTGGGCGTACTTCGGGCCGCCCCGCTGGGGGGCGGCGGCGAGGTGGTGCGGGTCCTCGGCGTGCACGACGAGCAGTCCGCCGAACCCGGCGATCTCGGCCATGGAGCGGGCCAGTTGATCCTGGTCGAGGTGCGGGAACTCGTCCACGCCGGAGGGCGACAGAAAGGCCTTGAAGCCGAAGACGCCAGCGTCGTGCAGCGGGCGCAGGTCGTCGACGTTGCCCGGCAGCGCGCCGCCCCAGAAGCCGACGTCGACGTGCGCCTTGTCGGCGGCGACCCGCTGCTTGGTGCGCAGGTGACCGACGGTGGTGGTGGGCGGCAGGGAGTTGAGCGGCATGTCGACCAGGGTGGTGATGCCGCCGGCCGCCGCGGCGCGGGTGGCGGTCCAGAAGCCCTCCCACTCGGTGCGGCCGGGGTCGTTCACATGCACATGGGTGTCGACCAGGCCGGGCAGCAGGGCGTCGTCGCCGAGGTCCTCCAGGTGTGCCCCGGCCGGGAGCGGGGCGTCGTACGGGAGCACGGCGGTGATCCGTCCGCCGGCGACCGCGACCGACGCGGCGCGCGTCCCCTCGGGCGTGATGACGCGCGTCGAGCGCAGCACCAGTTCGGACTCGGACACCTGGCCCCCCTCTCGACCGTCGTTCACATCCACGTAACGGAATTCAACGTTCTGTTGAAGGAGTCTTCACTCCGGCCCGGCACCCCGTCAAGGGCGCCCGTCCGGCACACACCTCCACAGCGATCCGGCTGCGCACGAACAGGGGGCAATCGGCCGCCGGGTACGCTTCTGCCCTTCCCGCCCGTCCGAAAGGAACGCGCCGTGCCGAGGTCCAGCGCCAGCACCTCCGACTCCGCCAGGTCCAGCGCAGGCGGCGTCCAGTCCCTGGAGCGCGCCTTCGACCTGCTGGAGCGCATGGCGGACGCGGGCGGCGAGGTCGGCCTGAGCGAACTGGCCGCGTCCAGCGGGCTTCCGCTGCCGACGATCCACCGTCTGATGCGCACCCTGGTGGCCTGCGGCTACGTCCGCCAGCAGCCCAACCGCCGCTACGCCCTCGGCCCCCGTCTGATCCGTCTGGGCGAGTCCGCCTCCCGCCTGCTCGGCAGCTGGGCCCGCCCTCACCTCGCCCGCCTGGTCGAGGAGACCGGCGAGACGGCGAACATGGCGCTGCTCGACGGCGACGAGGTCGTCTACGTGGCGCAGGTGCCGTCCAAGCACTCCATGCGCATGTTCACCGAGGTGGGCCGGCGTGTGCTGCCGCACTCCACGGGCGTCGGCAAGGCACTGCTGGCCGGCTTCCCGGACGAGGAGGTGCGCGCGCTGCTCGCCCGCACCGGCATGCCCGCCGCGACGGACCGGACGATCACCACCCCGGAGGGCTTCCTCACGGCGCTCGCGGACGTGCGCCGGCTCGGCTACGCGGTGGACGACAACGAGCAGGAGGTCGGCGTGCGCTGCCTCGCCGTCCCGGTGCCCGACTCCCCCACCGCCGCCGCGATCTCGATCTCGGGTCCGGCGGGCCGCGTCACGCAGGCGGCGCAGGAACGGATCGTGCCGGTGCTCCAGCAGATCGCCGCGGAGCTGTCGGAGGCGCTGGCCGGTTCCGGGCCGGGCACCTGACGGGGAGGGTTCGCCGCCGCAGGCCTCACCCGCACGGCCGTGCCGCCCGGCCCACGGCCACACGGCCCTGGGCCCGTCTACCGGTACGCCCGTCGAATGCCTCAGCCGCCCCGCACGCCTCCGCACGCACGCACCCCCGCGTGCCCGGCACCCCACCCCGCCCGCCCGGCACGCCCGGCACGCCCGGCACGCCCCCGGAAGGCTCACCCCGGGCGGCCTCAGCCCCGCGGCGGCTCCCCGAACAGCTCCACCGCCCGGCGCACCTCGGCGAGCCCTCGCCCGAGCGCGCTCACGGAACCGATCGCACCCGCGACCAGTAACAGCGAGTGGCGCAGACGCGGGACTTCGGGCGTCCCGTGGGCCGCCATCGCGGCGAGGGCGGCGAGTTCGTCCTCGGCCACCCCGCGGTCGGGGAAATCGGCCGGATGGACGGCGAGGGCCCGCCGCAGCCGGGACACGGCTGTGAGCAGCTCCGCCGCTCTGGGGTCCTCGTCACTGCCGGTCACTCGCTTCTGCCCCAAGCTCCGCAACACAGCTCTCCCCCCTGGCACGTCGCCGCGCCAGTCCCGCCCCGTACGATTCACTCCCCCTCGTACGCCCCGCAGCGCGCTCCGAGCGCCGGGGACGCGGGTCAGTAAACGCCACCCGCTCCCGAACCGCCACCGCGCGCACGGAAATTCAGCCCTTCCCCCGTCACGCGGTTGACGCGGTGTCAGGTATGCAGGACGTATGACACACACGGAGGACGAAGTCGCCGGGCTGCTGCTCGCGGCGGGCGGCGGGCGGCGGCTCGGTGGACGACCCAAGGCGCTGCTCCTCCACCAGGGCCGGCCCCTGGTCGAACACGCGGCGGGCGTTCTGCGCGCGGCCGGGTGCGCCCGCGTGCACGTGGTCCTGGGGGCCGCGGCCGACGCCGTGCGGGACCGAGCGGAACTGGCCGGATGCGTGCTGGTCGACAATCCGGCGTGGGCGCAGGGCATGGGCTCCTCACTGCGCGCCGGTCTGGAGTCGCTGGCCCGCACGGGCGCGCGGGCGGCGCTCGTCTTCCTGGTGGACCAGCCCGGCATCGGCCCGGAGGCGGTGGCCCGGGTGCGGGCGGCGTACCGGGACGAGACGTCACTGGCCTCCGCGACGTACGGCGGGACGCGAGGTCACCCCGTCCTCTTCGGCGCCGCCCACTGGGCGGGCGTCGCCGCGACCGCCACCGGCGACCGGGGCGCCCGCGCCTACCTCCACGCGCGGGCCTCGGCGATCACCCTCGTGGAGTGCGGCGACGTCGCCGAGCCGTACGACATCGACACCGCCGACGACCTCGGACGCCTTGAGTGACCCCCGGCCCGAAGCGCTTCGACCCGGAGCGCTCCCACGTCGACGAACATTGAGCTTCCACGATGAGGAAACTACTATCCATTTCAATTCCCAGAAGCTGCCGCCACCACCCACAAGCCGTCAGCCCTCTCCCACAAGCCGCCGGATCCACACCACCAGGCATCCACTCCCGGCATCCAGTCCAGACATCCACCCAAGGAAGTGACCGCTCATGTCCGCCGCACCTGCGCCGTCCCCGCCGGTCATCGTCGACGCCGAGCCCCTGCCCCGGCAGGACGAGGTCCTCACCGGCGCGGCGCTCGCCTTCCTGGCCGAGCTGCACCGCCGGTTCACGCCCCGCCGTGACGAACTCCTCGCCCGGCGTGCCGAGCGCCGCGCCGAGATCGCCCGCACCGGCACCCTCGGCTTCCTGCCCGAGACCGCCGCGATCCGCGCGGACGATTCCTGGCAGGTGGCCCCCGCCCCCCAGGCCCTGAACGACCGCCGGGTGGAGATCACCGGCCCGACGGACCGCAAGATGACCGTCAACGCCCTCAACTCGGGTGCGAGGGTCTGGCTCGCGGACTTCGAGGACGCCTCCGCCCCCACCTGGGAGAACGTCGTCCTCGGCCAGCTCAACCTGATCGACGCCTACGCCCGCGGCATCGACTTCACGGACGAGCGCACCGGCAAGTCGTACGCCCTGCGCCCCGACGAGGAACTGGCCACGGTCGTCGTGCGGCCGCGCGGCTGGCATCTGGACGAGCGTCACCTCACCGGCCCGGACGGCGCCCCGCTGCCCGGCGCCCTGGTCGACTTCGGCCTGTACTTCTTCCACAACGCACGGCGGCTGCTGGACCTCGGCAAGGGCCCGTACTTCTACCTCCCGAAAACGGAGTCGCATCTCGAAGCCCGCCTGTGGAACGACGTGTTCGTCTTCGCCCAGGAGCACCTGGGCATCCCGCGGGGCAGCGTGCGCGCCACCGTCCTCATCGAGACGATCACCGCCGCGTACGAGATGGAGGAGATCCTCTACGAACTGCGGGAGCACGCCTCCGGGTTGAACGCCGGCCGCTGGGACTACCTGTTCTCGATCGTCAAGAACTTCCGTGACGCCGGGGCGAAGTTCGTCCTCCCGGACCGCAACGCGGTCACGATGACCGCCCCGTTCATGCGCGCGTACACCGAGCTGCTCGTGCGCACCTGCCACAAGCGGGGCGCGCACGCGATCGGCGGCATGGCGGCGTTCATCCCGTCCCGCAAGGACCCCGAGGTCAACAAGGTCGCCTTCGAGAAGGTCCGCGCCGACAAGGACCGGGAGGCCGCCGACGGCTTCGACGGCTCCTGGGTCGCCCACCCGGACCTGGTCCCGATCGCCATGGAGTCCTTCGACAGGGTCCTCGGCGACCGGCCGCACCAGAAGCACCGGCTGCGCGAGGACGTCGACGTCAAGGCGGAGGACCTGCTCGCCGTGGACTCGCTGGAGGCCAGGCCGACGTACGCGGGCCTGGTCAACGCCGTCCAGGTCGGCGTCCGTTACATCGAGGCGTGGCTGCGCGGCCTCGGCGCGGTCGCCATCTTCGACCTGATGGAGGACGCCGCCACGGCCGAGATCTCCCGGTCGCAGATCTGGCAGTGGATCAACGCCGGCGTGGTCCTCGACAACGGCGAGCGGGTCACCGCGGAGCTGGTGCGCGGGGTCGCGGCGGAGGAACTCGCCGCGATCCGCGAGGAGATCGGCGCGGAGGCCTTCGCCGCCGGGAACTGGCGGCAGGCGCACGACCTGCTGCTGAAGGTCGCCCTGGACGAGCAGTACGTCGACTTCCTGACGCTGCCCGCCTACGAGCAGCTGGGGGGCTGATCAGCGCCTCGACGGCGGTCCAACGGCACACGCGTCATCAGCGCCCCAACAGCCGATCGGCGCCTCGGCGGCCGATCACCGCCTCACCGCTCCGAGTGGCCCAGGGTCCTGCCCGGGGCCACTCGGTCGCGTACGGCCCGCTTCACCGCCGTCGGCTCCGGGAAGCCCTGCTCGCGGCGGTCCCACACCACCTCGTCGTCGACGCGGACCACGAACACGCCGCCCGTGCCGGGTTTGAGGGCCAGCTCGGTCAGTTCCGCCTCGAAGGTCGTCAGCAACTCCTGGGCGAGCCAGGCGGCGCGCGGCAGCCAGCGGCACTGGGTGCAGTACTCGATCTGGACGCGACGGGGGTTCGGGGGGTTCTGGGTCATCCCAGGTGCACCGACCAATCCTGTTCCGCGGCCGGCTTGCCGTGCAGGTCGGGGACCCGCTTGAGCCAGCTCGGCCGTCCCTGCCGGGTCCGTTGCGCGCGCCGGGCGTCCTCGGCGGCGAGTTCCTCCCGGGTGGGGAAGTCGGTGGGCAGCCACGCCGCGGAGGCGCGCACGCGCGCGTGGAGGTGATCGACGTACGCGTCGCGGGCCTGCTGCGGGCTCTCGAAGCCGGGCTCCTCGGCGAGCCAGGCGTCGGGGACGGCCGCGGTGACCTCGCGCAGCAGCTCGCGGGTGACGCGGGGCGCCAGCTCGGCGTCGGCGGCGCGGACGTCGGGCGCGTACCGGCCGAGGGCGTGGTGGCGGAAGTCGTAGGCCTTCGCCGGGTCGGAGCCGTCCCAGCGGTGGTGGAAGACGAGGGCGGCGCCGTGGTCGATCAGCCACAGCCGGGGCGGGGCGACGCCGGCCGTGGGCCACACCAGCAGGTTGGAGCTGTGCACCGTCCGGTCGACGTTGACGGTGAGCGCGTCGAGCCACACGATCCGCCCGGCCTCCACCGGGTCGACCGGGAACACCTCGGCGACCTCGGGCGTGAAGTCCATGGCGCCCGGCAGGTGGTCCATGCCGAGGTTGATCCCGGCGCTGGCCGCGTGCAGGCCGCGCACCTCCTGGTGCGGCTCGTCGGCGGCGATGGCGGGGTCGAAGCGGACCAGCACCAGCTCGGGAAAGCGCAGTCCCAGGGCGCGGGCCAGCTCGCCGACGACCACCTCGGCGACCAGCGCCTTGCGGCCCTGCGCGGAGCCGGTGAACTTGACGACGTAGGTACCGAGGTCGTCGGCCTCGACGAGCGCGGGCACGGAGCCGCCCTCACGCAGGTGCGTGATGTAGCGGGTGGCGGTGACCTCGGTCAGCATGTTCTGCAGCCGGGAGTGACGACTGGCACGCTGGATCCCCCTGTCTCCCGAGCAGTCCGGCGACTGCGGTGTGCCCCGGGCCCCCCGCCTGGGCCGACGGGGAGGCCGTAACCGAGCGTACAGCCGGCCGTGGGTGCCCGGTGGCCCGACCGGGGTACACGCTCCCTCGCCTGCACCGCACCGGCAGGCCGGAGAGGAGTGGTCATGACGGAAGACGCGCGCAGCGGGGGCGACGGGCCGGACGAGGCGCACCGCCGTCCGCAGGGGGTGGACGACGCGACGGTGGAGGCGCTCGGATCACTGTCCAAGGCGCTGGAGACGACGGAGCGGGCCCGCGGGCACCTGTACTCGTTCCACCAGCTCACCGGCACGGCCGACCTTGAGCTCGACCGCGCCGTGGAGCTGCTGCGCAAGGCGGGCCACCCCGAGTGGGCCGACCGCGTCGAGACGGAGGTCCTGGGCCGCAACGTCATCCCGGGACACTGGACGTTCCAGATCGTCGAGGCGTACGACCGGACCTACTACGAGGCGTTCAGAAGCCTGCAGCGCGAGGCGGTGGAGCGGCTCGCCCAGGGGCGCGACCACCTGCACGAAGCGGAGATGAAGGAGGCCCGCCGGACCCGGAACCACCCGGACCACACGGCTCGCCCCGACAGCCCCGGGCGCCGGAACCGCTGACGGACGCCGCTCTCCTACCGGGTGTCGCCGTGGAGGTACTCGGTCAGGGCCCTGCCCGGTTCGAAGACGGCGGAGCCGCCGTCCGCGCGGAAGCGGCCGAAGCTGCCGACCGCGACCGTTTCGCCGTCCTTGAGTCCTTCGGCGATGACGCCCGCCGAGTCGACCGTGCCGAACAGGGCGTCGATCACCCGCTCGGCGTCCTCGGGCAGGATCTCCTGCCCGCTCTGCGCGGCCTTGCGTGCGCCGGCCTCGGCCAACTGAGCCTTGTCCATGTCTCGCCCTCGCCTCCTGTCCGGTACGGGTCACCGTGCCCCATGGGAGCACCGCCGCCCGGTCCGCGGGCGCAGGCGTGCCGGGGGACCCCTGATCGGCCTACGCGCCGATTGGCTCGGCCGAACGCGCCCGGAGTGCCGACGGCGTCGTCCGGGCCTACCGTGGGCGCCACGAGCGCCCGGTGAAGGAGCCGCCCCATGTCCATGTCCGCGAGTCCGCTGAACGGACGTACGGCTGTCGTGACGGGTGCGGCGCGCGCGCCGGATTCCGGGCGAGGCGGCGAACGGACGCCCCCGCCGCCGCAGCCGGCGCCTTCAGTCGTGGGCCGGGCCCCGTGCCGTTGCGCGGTCGGCCGGACCGGCCGTGTCAGGGCTGGTCGCGGGCCTGTTCGGCCGCACGGGCCGCGGCGCCGCTCTCGGTCGTGGCGCCACTGGTGCTCAGCACGCCGCCGCCGGACTCCAGGTGGGCCCGGACGAACCACTGGAAGAGCTCCAGGCCGCGCAGCTGTCCGATGAGCATGTCCTGCGTGACGGGATCGAGGGTCTCGGTGGCCTCCATCGCCTCGCGGTGGTCCTTGATGACGTTCGTGTACACGAGGTCGAGCGCGCCCAGGTGCTCGATGGCCTCGGCGCGGCCGATCGAGTAGTCGTCCCAGGTGCGCGCGGCCACCAGCGCGCCGGGAGTGCCGTTGGGCTCGCCGCCGAGGGTGGAGATCCGCTCGGCGATGTCGTCGGTCATGGAGCGGACCTCCTCGACCTGGGGGTCGATCATCTCGTGCACGGCGATGAAGTGCGGACCGACGACGTTCCAGTGGACGTGCTTGAGGGTCAGGTGGAGGTCGTTGAGGGAGTGCAGCCGCATCTGCAGCAGCTCGATGATCCGCCGGCTGTCCTCGGTGCTCATTCCCGGCACGGTGTACGAGAGGGACGGATGCTGTGACGGCACAGTGGCGCTCCTTGCCTGGTCGGACGCTGGGACGGTCAGCCAAGCAGGCGCCGCGGCCGGCACGGCGCCGCACCCTCCGCGGCCCGCCCGAGGCCACCGGTGTGGAGCACAGCGAGCGGCCCGTGTGGATGCATCCCGGGCGGGACTGGACGATCCTGGGGTGAGTGGGGGCCGTGTCGGCGAAGGGACGTGCCGTGTCCAGGAAGGACGACATGAAGAAGGGCGAGGCCGTCTCGTGGAAGAGCCACGGACGGGAGGTGGCCGGGAAGGTCAAGAAGAAGATCACGGACCGCACCCGGGCGGCCGGCCGCACCGTGGACGCCTCCGAGGACGACCCGCAGTACGAGGTGGAGAGCGACAGGACCGGCCGCTCGGCCGTGCACCGGCCCGGGGCCCTGCGCAGGAGGGGCAAGGGCGCGTGACGCCTCCCGGACGGCGGGACGACGACCGGGACGGGACTCTCGCCGCGTTCCACGAGGCGGTCAACATGACCGCCGGCGAGCTGGAGAAGTGGCTGGGCAGCGAGGAGTCCCGCAGCGCCGGGCAGAGCGACGGCGGTGAGAGCGTGGGGCACGCTTCCGGGCGGCGCATCGTCGAACTGCTGCGGACGAAGAAGTCCCAGCTCGGCGACGACGACATCGCCCACATGCGCAAGGTCGTCGGTTACGTCCGTCGGCACGTCGCACAGCGCCCCGGCGGCGACGTGTCGGACACCCGATGGCGTCACTCGCTCATGAACTGGGGTCACGACCCCTTGAAGTAGCGGGCGTCCCCGTCGAGCAGCGGGTTGGGCAGCGGGCGGTAGCGGGAGTCGGCGCCGTCCGCGCCGGTCCAGCGCAGCAGCAGGTTGGTCTTGGCGGGGAGCGTGGGCGCGGTGAGCAGGGCCGCGGCCTCGGGCAGGTCGGGGCGGCGGGCGGCGGCGAGTTCCGCGCGGGCGGCGGGCCAGGGGTCGAAGCCGGGATGGCGTTCCGCGAGGGCCTCGGCCAGCTCGACCAGGTGGTTGACGACGAGGCAGTACACGAGCCGCTCCCAGCCGGCCCGCCGCGACGTCTCCGGCAGCAGCTTCACGCCCTCCACGTCCCGGAACAGCGCCTGCACCGGCGTGCCGTCGGCGGCGCACGCGATCAGGGAGTTCTGCAGGTGCGCCTCGAGGACGACGCCGTGCTCGGCGAAGGCGGTGAGCACCGGCGGGACGACCTGGCGCAGATACGCCCGCCACCAGCCGGCGGGATCGGCCGTGGCGTCGGGCGGGCTGCCCGCGAACCCCTCCACCAGGCCGGCGGCGAGGTAGGGGATGGCGCCGGGCAGGACGTGGTCGCGCACGCCGTCGCGCACGACGACGGCCAGCTGTTCGAAGGCGAAGGAAGCGGTGCGGTAGCCGCGGTCGGAGAGCCAGGCGGCCGGGCCGGGCAGCGCGGCGAAGGCGGCGGTGACGGCGGCGTCGGTGCGGCGCAGCTTCAGCAGGTCGTGCCGCCACAGCCGGCGTACGTCGTTGGTGATGCGCACGTCCAGGCTGAACTTCAGGAACAGCTCGGCCCCGGGCACGTACACCGTGCGGACGGCGGCCGTGGGCCAGGCGGGGGCGGCGGTGGCGCCCAGCCGGATCAGGCGGCCGTCGGCGAAGGCCGCGGCCAGGTCGGGGGCGGCGAGGTCGAGCTGCCAGGGGTGGGCGGGCAGCAGCCGGTAGCCGGGCGGGGCCTCGCCGAGGGCGTCCAGCGCGGAGGTGTCGCCGTCGTCCACGACGGTGTCGGCGCGCACGCCGAGCAGGGTCAGCGGGAAGCGGGCGTGCGCTTCGGGGGCGTAGGGCAGCCAGCCGGCGGCCGGGCCGCCGCCGCGGGTCTTGGGGGCGGGGTGGTGGGGGTGGCCGGTGATCAGGGACTGCTCGGAGCGCAGATAGGGATCGTCGGGCGGGGTGGCGCGGGCGCGGGCGGCGAGGATCGCGGCGACGGCGTCGCGGCTGTCGAGCATCTCGGCGGGCAGCTCGTGGTTGGGCAGGCCGGTGTGGCCGCGCAGTTCCTCCGCGACGAGCGCGACCAGGCCGGCGTGGTCCAGGCGCCGCCAGCGGCCGGACTCGTGGACCTCGGCGGCGGCCGGGCGGCGCGCTCCGCGCACCCGCAGCAGCCGGCCGGCGGCGGGCAACCGGTGCAGCCCCGGTTCGCCCGGCGCCGGGCGGGCCAGCTCGCGCAGCAGGCAGTTCAGCAGCGGTGCGGCCGCGTACGCGTCGGCCAGGCCGTCGAGGCCGTCGCGCTCGGCGGCGTCGCCGCCTGCGCCTGGGGGCATGAGATCTACGCGTTCCACTCGTTCCCTACGGTTCTTTCGTGCGCGTTCCGTGCGGAGACGATCAGTATCGCGGTCGTCGTCGCCCGCCGGGACCGCGCGCCCGTCCCCTACCCGTACGGAGGAACCGCCCGTGCACCGTCCCCCGACCGCCGAGGCCGAGACCGCCGGCGAGCTGGCCGCCGTCCGCCCGGACCTCGCCGCCCGGTACGCGGCCGAACTGCCCGGGGCGCGCGCGGCCGTGCTGACCCGGCTGTGGCGGGCGCTCGCCCACGAGCCGCTGCCCTGGCTGGCGGGCCGCGTCCGGGACCGGGACGGCGTCACACTGCTGCTGCGCGACGGCCGCCGGCTGCGCGGCCCGGTCCCGGACCCGTACCGGACGGACGCGTACGTCACCGCCGTACGGCTCGACCGGGAGGTGTACGACCGTCCGGCCCGGCTGATGGCGGACCTCGCCGTGCCGCACGGTGCGGGCTTCGCCGCGGAACTGGACCACGGCACCGCCTCGTTGGCGCTGTCCCGCGCCGCGCAACCGGCTCACCCGGAAGAGTGGCCGGCGGTGGACTGGGAGTGGGAGCAGCGAGTGGTGGACGGGCATCCGTTCCACCCCAACTGCCGGTCCCGGCCGGGTTTCTCGGTGGCCGAGCAGCTGGCGTACGCGCCCGAGCACCGGCCGCTGGTGGGGCTCGGCGCGGTACCGGTGCCGGGGGAGGCGTGCCGGGTGGTGGGCGCGTGGCCCGCGCAGCTGCGGGAGGCGGGGCGGGTGCTGGTGCCGGTGCACCCCTGGCAGGCGGCGCATGTGCTGAAGCGGCCGGGCGAGCCGGTGCTCGACGGGCATCCGCTGATGTCGCTGCGGACGCTGGCGGTGGACGGCCTCGGGCACGTCAAGACCGCGCTGAGCGCCCGGTTGACGTCCTCGGTGCGGGACATCTCGGTCGGGTCGGTGACCGCGTCCATGCGACTGTCGTCGCTGGGCGAGGAGTTGGCGGGGCGCACGGACGGGCTGCTGCACGTCACCCGGACGCTGGGCGCGGTGACGGACGGGACCCCGGACCTCGCGGCGGTGCTGCGGGAGTCGCCCCAGCGGTACGCGGCGCCGGGGGAACGGGTGCTGCCGGTGGCGGCCCTGGCGGCGACCGGCCTGGCGGACTCCCCTCAGTGGCTCGGCGACTTCGCGCGGCTGGCGCTCACCGTGGGGCTGCGGCTGCTGGAGCTGGGGGTGGCGCTGGAGGCGCACGGGCAGAACCTGCTGGTGGTGCTGGCGCAGGACGGCGCCCCGCTGCGGCTGGTCTACCGCGACCTGGCCGACATCCGGGTCGGCCCGAAGCGGCTCGCGCGGCACGGCGTCCCGCTGCCGGAGCTGCCGGCGCGGATCCTCACCGACGACGTGACGGCCCTGCGCCGCAAGCTGTTCGGCTCGCTGGTCGCGGGCGCGCTGGCCGGTGTCGCCGGGTCGGGGCCGGCGCTGGGGGCGGCGCTGGAGAGCGCCGTACGGGATCTGCCGCGCACGCCCGATCTCACGGCGCTGCGCGAAGAGCCGCTGCCCGCGAAGGCGTTGACGCTGATGCGGTTGTCGCCGCGGACGCCCGGGGACCAGTGGACCGAGCTGCCCCGGCCGATGCGCTGAGCCGCGGGGGCCCGGGCCCGCGTTTTGGTGCGCCACGACCCAGGTCAATAGGATCCGCCGATGATCACAAGAAAACGGCGGGCGGCAGGGGCATTCGTCCTGCTCGCCGCGCTGGCGGCCGGGATCGCGCTCCCGGCCCCGGCGCTCGCCGACGAGACCACGGCCACCGCGCCGAAGGTGAACCTGGTCCTGGACGTCAGCGGTTCGATGCGGGCGCGGGACATCGACGGGCAGTCGCGGATGGCGGCGGCGAGGCAGGCGTTCAACGAGGTTCTGGACGCCACCCCCGAGGACGTGCAGCTCGGCATCCGCACGCTGGGCGCCGACTACCCCGGCGACGACCGCAAGAAGGGCTGCGAGGACACCGCGCAGCTCTACCCGGTGGGCCCGCTGGACCGCACCGAGGCGAAGGCGGCGGTGGCCACCCTGGCGCCGACCGGCTGGACCCCGATCGGCCCGGCGCTGCTGGAGGCGGCCGACGACCTCGACGGCGGCACCGGCTCCAAGCGCATCGTGCTGATCAGCGACGGCGAGGACACCTGCGCCCCGCTCGACCCGTGCGAGGTCGCCCGCGAGATCGCCGCCAAGGGCATCGGACTGACCATCGACACCCTCGGCCTGGTGCCCAGCACGAGGATGCGGCAGCAGCTCAGCTGCATCGCGGAGGCCACCGGCGGCACGTACACCTCCGTCGAGCACACCGACGAACTCACCGACCGCGTCAACCAGTTGGTGGAGCGCGCGGCCGATCCGGTGGTCACCCCGGTCGCCGTCGAGGGCGCGGACTCCTGCCCCGAGGCGCCGGCGCTGAAGTCGGGCCTGTACACCGACCGCGCGGAGTTCGGGCAGCAGCGCTGGTACCGGGTGGACGTCCTGGCCGGCCAGGAGCTGCGCGCCTCGGTGAGCCTGGCGGCGGACCGGGCGGTGAACCCCGACTACGGTGTGCTGCTGCGCGCGGTCACCGTGCGCGGCCGGGAGATCGTGCGCGGCGAGGCCGCCGGCCACGGCCGCACGGACGTGCTCTCCACCGGGCTGCGCTACCCGAAGCCCGAGCGGGACGACGACGACAGCGACAAGCCGGCCGCCGAGACCGTCTGTCTCCAGGTGACCGGCTCGTTCTCCGCCGCCCCGGGCGTCAGGACGACCCCGGGTCTGCCGCTGGAGCTGACCGTCGACGTGGTCGACGGACCGTCGGACGCGGGGGACGTGGCCTCGTTCGGCCTGGGCCGCGGCTGGTGGCTGCTCGGCGTACTGGTCCTGACCGGCTTCCTCGCCGGTCTGCTGTGGGGCTGGCTGTCCCGCTGGCGCGTCGCGGTGTGGAGGGCAGGCTGATGGGGACCGTACGAGCATGGGGCGCGGCCGCGCTGCTGGCGCTGGGCCTGTCGGTGTCCTCGGCGTCCCCGGCCGCCGCCGACTCCAGCCCGTCCCCGGGCGCCTCCGCGGACGGCGCGGGGCCGACGGAGGCGGGCACGTCGTTCCGTACGGCGGCCGAGGTCGAGGAGGGGCGGACGGCCACCGCGGACGCCTCCGCCGGCGACTACCTGTACTGGTCGTTCGCGGCCGACGCCGGCCGGCGTCCCACCGTCCGGGCGACGGTGAAGCTGCCGCAGGCGCACGCGGCGCAGACCTGGCAGGTCGACGTGTACGACGGCCTGCGCCGCCGCCAGGCCTGCCGGTACGGCGCCCAGACCCGCACCGCCGCCCCGGACGCGTCCTCGGTCGAACTGGCCTGCGTCCTGCGCACGGTGCGGGCCTGGTCCGAGCCGTGGGCGAACGACCCGCTGCCGGGCACGTACTACGTCCGGCTGACGGTGGTGGAGCTGGCCACGGCCGACCGGGGCCTTCCGGTGGGCGCCGAGGTGCGGGTGGAGGCCGAGGACATCGGCGGCCGGGCGGCGGTCGACGGCTCGCTCGCCGAGCCGCTGGTGCCGGGGATCGCCGTCACGGCGCAGGAGGACGAGTCCGGTGACGCGTCCGAGGAGGCCGTGCTCTCCGGCATCGAGCCGGAGGACGGCTGGACGTCGGGCTGGTGGTCCGACCGCTGGGTGTGGACGGCGGCCGGGGGCGTGCTGGCCGCGCTCGCGGGCGTCGGCGGTTACGCGCTGACCCGCGGCTCGGGACGCCCGCCGAGGGTCCCGCCGGCCGCCTGAGCCGCCGGTGGGTGGCAGGGCCCGGCGTGGGTTCGCGCCGGGCCCTCCTCATGCCTCCCGCAGCGCCTTGGCCACCGTCCCGTCGCCGGTCACCGTGACCCGCCCCGCGCGCACCGCCTCGGCCAGGCTCAACTCCCCGCTCGCGACGGCCGTGACGGCGCCGGTGTCCAGCACGAGCCGGGCGTCGGGCTCGGCCGGGGCGGGGCCGGCGCCGTACACGGGACCGTCCTGCGCGCCGACGTACAGATGGAAGTCCCCCTCGTCCAGGCGCACTTCGACCAGCCCCTCGCCTTCCAGCAGGCGCAGCAGCGGCAGCGCGAACCAGTGGGCGCGCAGCGCGTCGGTGGGCCGCCGCTCGCCCAGCTCGGAGCGCCCCCACTCCCCCAGCGCCTGCAGCACGGGCAGCAACTCGCGCCCGCGTGAGGTGAGTTCGTAGACGTAGGCCGCCCCGGGCGGCGGAAGCCGGCGGCGGGTGGACAGGCCGTCGCGTTCCATGTCCTTCAGCCGGGAGGCGAGGACGTCCGTGCTGACGCCGGGCAGGTCCGCGTGCAGGTCGGTGTAGCGGCGGGGGCCGGCGAGGAGTTCGCGGACGATCAGCAGCGTCCAGCGGTCGCCGACCGCGTCGAGGGCGCGGGCCGCGGAGCAGTACTGGTCGTAGCTTCGGCGAGGTGGCATGCGACGCAGTCTAGACATGTCGTTGGACTTTCCAAGCAGGTACTTGGTAAAACCAAGCAACACCAGATACCGGAGGGGCGCATGGAGTTCCGGCAGTCGAGCAAGCTCAGCGAGGTCTGTTACGAGATCCGCGGCCCGGTGATCGAGCACGCCAACGCCCTGGAGGAGGCGGGGCACAGCGTGCTGCGCCTGAACACCGGCAACCCGGCCCTCTTCGGCTTCGAGGCGCCGGAGGAGATCGTCCAGGACATGATCCGGATGCTGCCGCGGGCGCACGGCTACACCGACTCGCGCGGGGTGCTCTCCGCCCGCCGCGCGGTCGCCCAGCGCTACCAGACCCTGGGCCTGGAGGTCGACGTCGACGACGTGTTCCTCGGCAACGGCGTCTCCGAGCTGGTCTCCATGGCCGTGCAGGCGCTGCTGGAGGACGGCGACGAAGTGCTGATCCCCGCCCCGGACTTCCCCCTGTGGACGGCGGTGACGACCCTCGCCGGCGGCAAGGCCGTGCACTACCTGTGCGACGAGCGGGCCGACTGGTACCCGGACCTGGACGACATGGCGTCGAAGATCACCGACCGCACCCGGGCCGTCGTCCTCATCAACCCCAACAACCCGACGGGCGCGGTCTATCCGAAGGAGGTCGTCGAGGGCATCCTCGACCTGGCCCGGCGGCACGGACTGATGGTCTTCGCCGACGAGATCTACGACCAGATCCTGTACGACGACGCCGTGCACCACTCGGCCGCGGCGCTCGCCCCCGATCTGGTGGTCCTCACCTTCTGCGGACTGTCCAAGACGTACCGCGTGGCCGGCTTCCGCTCCGGCTGGCTGGTGGTCACCGGTCCCAGGCAGCACGCGAAGAACTACCTGGAGGGCCTGACGATGCTGGCCTCCATGCGGCTGTGCGCCAACGCCCCCGCGCAGTACGCCATCCAGGCGGCGCTGGGCGGCCGGCAGTCCATCCGGGAGCTGACCGCGCCCGGTGGCCGGCTGCACGAGCAGCGCGACGTGGCGTGGGAGAAGCTGAACGAGATCCCCGGCGTGTCGTGCGTGAAGCCCAAGGGCGCGCTGTACGCCTTCCCGCGCCTGGACCCCAAGGTGCACCGCATCCACGACGACGAGAAGTTCGTCCTCGACCTGCTGCTGCGGGAGAAGATCCAGGTCGTCCAGGGCACCGGCTTCAACTGGCCGACGCCCGACCACTTCCGCATCCTCACACTGCCGCACGCGGACACCCTGGAGACGGCCATCGGACGGATCGCGCGCTTCCTGGGCGGCTACCGCCAGTAGCCCCCGCCGTGCGCATAGCCTGTGCCGCATGGGTGATCTCTTTCTGGTCCGGCACGGCGAGACCGAGTGGTCCCGCTCCGGTCGGCACACCGGTCTGACCGACGTCCCGCTCACCGAGCGCGGCCGTCAGGAGGCGCGCCGGCTGGCGCCGCTGATCCGCTCGCACCGGATCGGGGCCGCGTTCGTCAGCCCGTCGCAGCGGGCGCGGGAGACCGCCGAGCTGATCGGTCTGACCGAGGACGTGCAGATCGACGCGGATCTGCACGAGTGGGACTACGGCGCCTACGAGGGCGTCACGACCGTCGAGATCCACCGCACCCGGCCGGACTGGTTCCTGTTCACGGACGGGGTCGAGGCCGGGCCGCCGGAGCGTCCGGGCGAGTCCCCCGAGCAGGTCGGGGAGCGGGCCGACCGGATGCTGGCCAAGGCGCACGCCGCGCTCGCCAACACCGAGGGGTGCGTGGTCCTGGTGGCCCACGGGCACTTCCTGCGCGTGCTGACCGCCCGGTGGCTCGGGCTGCCGCCGTCGTCCGGGGCGCTGTTCCAGCTGGCGACGGGCACGGTGAGCCGGCTGGGCGCCGAGCACGCCCGGCCGGTCGTCGCGGCGTGGAATGTCAGACCCACGTCGTAGCCTTCCGGCAGACGGTCCCGCCAGGGCCGTCCGCACCGGGAAGGAGCACGCCGTGACCCGACCGCCGACCGCCGCGCAGCGGCGTGTCATCGACGCCGCCGATCCCGTCACCGGGCGGCTTAAGGGCACTCAGGCACAGCTCGCGGCGCTGGTGCGGCGCGGGCTGGCCTTCCGTCACCCCAGACCGCCGCACGACCACTTCCTCACGCCGGCGGGGCACCGCCTGCGCGAGACCCCGCCGCAGGCGCCCCCGCCCGCCGCGCCGCCCCCGCCCCAATCCTCCGGCGGCGTGTTCGCCGCCCGCGTCGGCGGCGAGGACGACCCCCCGCCGTCGGGCCCGGCCCGTACCCGCGAGGTGAACAGCGCCTGGCAGGGCCTGCTGGAGCTGCGCCGCATGACCAACCCCGACGGGGCCGTCGACCGGCCGTGCGGCTGGGAGCGCACGCATCTGGTGCGGGCCGCCGCGCTCGCCCTGGAGGCGGCCGGGCACCCTCCCGCCGGTCCCGGCGCCGACGGCTACCGCGTCCGCGCCACCCCGCAGCCGGACGCCGTCGCGGTGCACGGACCGGACGACGGATCGCTGCGAGCCTGTGCCGCGACCCTGGAGGAGGCCGGCTGGCAGGTCGGCGAGCACACCGATCCCCGCAGCAGGACGCGCTATCTGCTGGCTTCCCCGCGCCGGGTGTGAGCGGCGTGCCAGGATCGGTGCACAGGACACCGATTCTCGCCGAGAAACAGGGGAAGCCGTGAGCGAGCCGTTTTCCGTCCGGGTCACCGTGCGGGGTTACGAGACCGACGTACAGGGCCATCTGAACCAGGCCGTGTACCTCAACTACGCCGAGCACGCCCGCTGGTCGCTGCTCCAGGCCGCCGGCATCACCCAGGCGGGCCTGACCGGCACGGGCATCGGCCCGGTCGCTCTGGAGACGACGATCCGCTACCGGCGCGAACTCCTCGCCGGCGACGAGGTCGACGTGACGTGCGCCTTCGAGTGGGGCGACGGCAAGACGTTCCGCATCGAGCAGACCATCCGCAGGACGGACGGCACGGTCGCCGCCGAGGTGAGCGCGGTCGGCGGCCTGCTCGACCTCGCGGAGCGCCGCCTGGTGGCGGACCCGCGGGAGCGCTTCAGGAAGCTGGCGACGAAGCCGGAGCTGTTCGGTCTCTGACGGCTGCCGGGGATCGGACCGGGCCGCGGACACGGCGTGGGCGGACGCGGCGTACCGCACACGACGTATCCGCGCGCCCGCCGGACCCGAGTACGCCGTATCCGCACCCGGCGGACCCGTACGCGGCGTACCCGGACACGGGGTACCCGCACCCGGCGGAAACCCGCTCAGTGCCCGGCGATCCCCGCCAGCCGCCGTGCCTCGGCGCGGGTCGAGCGGGCGATCGCCTCCTCGTCGACCGTCAACAGCCGGCCGTCGGCGACGATCTGGCGCCCGCCCACGAACGATGCGGTGACCGGGGCCGCCGCGCCGAGGACCAGCGCGGTCACCGGGTCGGCGATGGAGGCGTGGGCGAGGGTGTCCATCCGCCACAGCACCAGGTCGGCCAGCTTGCCGGGCTCCAGCGAGCCGATCTCGTGGGCCCGGCCGAGGACCTGGGCGCCGCCGTGGGTGCCGAGCCGCAGTGCCTGCCGGGCGGTCAGGGCCGCCTCGCGGTGCGGGCCGAGGCGGTTGACGAGCAGGGCGTTGCGCAGTTCGGTGTGGAGTTCGCCGGACTCGTTGGAGGCGGTGCCGTCGACGCCGAGGCCGACGGGGACGCCGGCGCGCAGCATGTCGGGGACGCGGGCGATGCCGGCGGCGAGGCGGGCGTTGGAGGAGGGGCAGTGGGCGACGCCGGTCCGCGTCCGGGCGAACGCGGCGATGTCGGAGTCGTTCATGTGGACGCAGTGGGCCATCCACACGTCGTCGCCGAGCCAGCCGGTGGACTCGAAGTAGTCGGTCGGACCCATCCCGAACAGCTCGTGGCAGAACTTCTCCTCCTCCACCGTCTCCGAGCCGTGGGTGTGCAGCCGCACGCCGAGCCGGCGGGCCAGCTCCGCGCCCTCGCGCAGCAGTGCGGTGGAGACGGAGAAGGGCGAGCAGGGGGCCACGGCGACCTGGGTCATGGCCCCGAAGGAGGCGTCGTGGTGGGCGCGTATCGTCTCCTCGGTGGCGGCCAGCGCGCCCTCCAGGGTCTCGACGGCGAAGTCCGGGGGCAGGCCGCCGTCCTTCTCGCCGCGGTCCATGGAGCCGCGGGCGAGGGTGAGGCGGACTCCCGTCTCGCGGGCGGCGCGGATGATCGCGCCGGACAGGTCGCCGGTGCCGCGCGGGAAGACGTAGTGGTGGTCCATGGCGGTGGTGACGCCGCCGCGGGCCATCATCGCGAGCGAGCCCTGGGCCGCCGCGTACACCATCGGCTCGTCGATGCGCGCCCAGGTCGGGTAGAGGGCGACGAGCCAGTCGAAGAGGTTGTGGTCGGTGGCCAGGCCGCGGGTGATCCACTGGTAGAAGTGGTGGTGGGTGTTGACCAGGCCGGGGGTGGCGAGGTGGCCCGAGGCGTCGATGCGCCGCGTCACGTTCCGCAGGTCGCGGGGGGCCGGGCCGGGGCCGAGCGTCTCGACGCGGTCGCCGGCGAGGACCAGATGGCCGCGGGCGTGCTCGGTGTCGTGGGCGTCGACGGTGGCGATCGCGCAGTTCTCGATGACAGTGCGCTGCGGTGGCGCGGAGGCGGAGGGTGCTGCCATGGTCGTCCTTTTCGCTCTGGGGCTTCGGCGGATCCCTCGGGACGTGGGGAGGAACGTCTCAGAGATGGGTGAGGTCCACCGGAATCCGCGCCTGGCAGCCGTCGCGCAGGACGGTCGCCTCGATCAGCCCGTAGGGGCGGTCGGCGGCGAAGTACACCTCGTTGTCGTTCGTCAGCCCGAACGGCTCCAGGTCCACCAGGAAGTGGTGCTTGTTCGGCAGGGAGAAGCGGACCTCGTCGATCTCGTCCCGGTTCTCGATGATCCGCGCGCCCATCCGGTACAGCGTCTGCTGGAGCGAGAGCGAGTACGTCTCGGCGAAGGCCTCCAGCAGGTGCCGCCTGGTCCGCGCGTACGACTCGTCCCAGTCGGGCGCCTGTTGGGCGTCGTCGGTCCAGTTGAACCGCCAGCGGCCGGTGACCTGGGTGGCCAGGATGCGGTCGTGGGCCTCCGGGAGGGTCGTGTACTCGTCCTTGGCGTAGCCCCGGAACTCGGAGTCGGTCGAGTTCATCACGACCAGGTCCTTCAGTCCGGAGATCACCTCCCACGACGAGCCGTCGAAGGTGATCCGGGTCAGGCGGGTCTCCTTGCCGCCGCGGACGAACGAGTGCTTCTTCCCGCCGGTGGCGGGGGTCTCGATCCGCTCCCAGGCGTACTCCTCGATGCGGATCCGGGCGCGGTGGATAGGCTCCTGGGAGGTGACGAAGTGGCGGGCGAGGTGGATGCCGAACTGCTCGGCGGACTCGATGCCGTGCTCCTTGGCGAACGCGTACACCGTGTTCTTCATGGTGTCGGTCGGCAGGACGTTGGCGTTGGAGCCGGTGTAGTGGACCTCGTCCATGTCGCCGCTGAGCGACACGGAGACGTTCAGGTCCTTGATGTGGTGGACGGCGCCGTCCCGCGTGATCTTGACGACTCGGTTCTCGGCCTTGCCGTACTGGTTCTGGGCCAGGATCGTGGGCATTCTCTAGCTAGCTCCCTCGGTATACGGAGTAGCCGAACGGGTTGAGCAGCAGCGGCACGTGATAGTGCTCGCCCGGCTGGACGGCGAACGTGATCGCCACCTCGGGGAAGAACACGGCACGGCCGCCGTCCCGGTTCGCGGGGGCGTCGTGCTGCGCCCCGGCTCGCTTCTTCTCGAAGTAGGGCTCGACCGCGAAGTCGAGCCGCACCTGGGTGGTTCCCTCCGGCAGGGCCGGCAGGTCCGTGCACCGTCCGTCCGCGTCGGTGGTGGATCCGCCGAGCGCCGTCCAGTCCGCGTCCCGCCCCGGGCGGGCGGCGAGGTGGACGGCGACGCCCTCGGCGGGGCGGCCGGCGCTGGTGTCCAGGATGTGCGTGGACACGGAGGCGGGGGTGGCCAAGTTGCTGGTGTTCATGGTCGGGCGTCCTCGACGAGTCGGGCCAGGCGGATGCGGTTGATCCTGCCCAGTTCGGTGCGGACGATCTCGCGTTCCCGCTCCGGCGTGTTGCCGAGCCGTTCCCTGGCCGCGTCCCGCATCTCCTCGGCGGTGCGGCCGGTGGCGCAGATCAGGAAGACATGGCCGAACTTCTCCTGGTAGGCCAGATTCAGTTCCAGCATCTGCTCCCTCAGCTCCGCGGAGGCGCCGGACATGCCGCGCTGTTCGCGGGCCGAGGCCGGGTCGCCGGGCGTGGGGCGGCCGATCGGCGGGTGCCCGGCCATCGCCTCCGCGAGGTCCCCGTCGGTCAGCGCGGCCGTGGCGGCGTCGCCGGCGGCGTAGAGGTCCTGGGGTGTGGCGTAGGGGCGGGCGGCCAGCAGCCGCCGCGCCCAGGCAGCGGCGGCGCAGACCTCGTGGAGCGCGGCGAGGGCCGCGCGCTCCTCCAGGTCGTTGAGCCGGGCCAGACCCGGCGGCATGGGGGTGGACGTCACGGAAGCCTCCGTGGCCGCGAACGGCCGTCGTGCTGAACGGGCGTGCCGACAGCTAACGCCCTCCGCACAGAGGAGGTCAACAGTTTGTTGAAAATTCGGCGTTACGCCGGCCGGACGGGTGACGGCCGACGCCCCGGGGCTCAGGCGCCCTTCTCCCGGTTGAGGTAGTTGTAGACGGTGAAGCGGCTGACCCCGAGCGCGCTCGCCACGGTCTCCACACCGTGCCGCACCGAGAAGGCGCCGCGCGCCTCCAGCACCCGTACGACCTCCTGCTTGGCCTTGCGGTCCAGCTCGGCCAGCGGTTTGCCGCGCTTGCGCTCCATGGCGGCGAGGATGTGATCGAGGGAGTCGGCCAGCTGCGGCAGCCGTACGGCGACGACGTCGACGCCCTCCCAGGCGAGCACGACGTCGTCTGGCCCGGCTTCGTCGGGTGGGAGCATCTCCCCGCCCATGGCGTCGACCAGGGGTTTCACCGCCGCGACGAACGGCTCGTCGCCGGCGCCGGTCACTCGGCCTCTCCGACCACGTTGACCTGGAACGAGATCCGCGTCGCCCCGGCTTCGAGGGTCCTGCGCAACAGGGCGTCCACGGCGCCGAGCACCGCGTCGGCGCCTCCTTCGACGGTGTTCCCGAACGGCCCGACGTCCACCGCGTCCAGCTCGGCCGCGCCGATGACCTCACGGGCGACCAGGGCGTGCGGGGGCGCCTCGTCGAGATCGAAGGGCTCGGTCGTGAATTCCACTCTGAGTCGCACCCGCTCAACCTAACGCCCGGTTCCGGACGCGCACGACCCCTGGCGGGTCCTCCCCGGCTACACCAGCGGTCGTAGCCGGCGTACGGCACCCTCAAATGAACCTCTGAACCGGTGTCGTGAGGCTTCAGGCAGCCCCCCGAGCGGGCACATCCTGGTCATGCGGGGCCCGCCGGCACGGGGGCGGCGGGCCCCGCGCACGGGGGTGACGCCATGGACGACGGGCCGGCGATCCGGCTGCGGCCGCACGAGATCGCACTGCTGCGGGGCGGGCCGCGCGCCGCCGTCACCGTCGCCGTGGTGGCCCTGCACCTGAAGGGCATGATGGTGGCCGGCCCGGCGGGCTTCCTCCACCCGCCCGTCTCGGACGCCGTGGAGCTCCCGCCGCTGGAAGCCGCGGTCCATGCCTCGCTCGAACAACAGCCCTGTACCTTGCGCGAGTTGGCGAAGCGCCCGGACGTCCGCCTGGCCGTCGCCCTGATGCGCGTCCCGCTCGCGGAGGCCGGGCTGCTGCGCTACCCGTTCCTCGGCCCCACCCGCACCGCCCGCCTCCGGCTGCGGGACCTGCGGCGGGGGCTGCCCGTGCCGCGGAGCGGGCGAGGGCTGACCGATCATGCCAAACTGCTCGCCGTGGCCTTGCACGGCGAGGCCGGACTGCGTGCGGTCGTCCCGCGCTTCGCGCTGCGCGCCGGGCTCATCCGCCGGGTGGAGGTCGCCGACCGAGGGCTGCTCAGGCACACGGGCCGCAACCCGTACTCCGGGGGCGGGGACGCCGGCGACTGACGGCGCCCGCCGCCCACGGCGACCGACGGCCGCTCCATGACGCCGGCACGCCCTGCGGCACGGTGCTGAGCATCGCGGTCGCGCGGCGGGGGACGGCGTCCGGTCCCGAGGAGAGCGCCGCCCGCGTGCTCACCGCGCTCGACGCGGTCATCGCCGCCGCGGCGCATCTGCACCGGCCCGGCCACCGGGACATCCGCCGCGCCGAGGGGCACCGGCCCGCCGGCGCCGGGCTCACCGCGCCGGGTCCGCCGGCCGGGGTGGAGCCGCCGGCCGAGCCGGTGACGGAGCGGGACGTGGAGTGCCTGTGGCCGGCGGCGACGGCGCGGGCGGAGGCCTGCGTGTGTTTCTCGGTCGCCGGCCATACCGACGCTGCCCGCGTCCGCGCCGACGCCCCGGGCGTCCCGCTGTTCGTCCTCGGCCCCACGGGCGCCGCCCTGCCGGTGAACGGCCCCGCCGAGCGGCCGCCCGCCGACGGCGCCTGACCACCCGGACGCACGACAGCGCCGGCTTCCCGAGGTGCGGAAGCCGGCGCTGCCCGGTACGACTACGGATTGCCGCAGTGCGACCACGAGTTGACGCAGTCGACTACGGGTTGACGCAGTCGATCGTGCCGGCCGGGAAGTTGTTACCGGTCGACGTGGCCGTGAAGCCGAAGGTGGTGCTGCCTTCCGGTGCGATGGTCCGGTTGTGGTCGACGTTCTTGACCGTGACCGTTCCGTCCGAGGCGGTGCTCAGCGAGCCGTTCCAGACACTGCTGATCTTTGTGCCCGTGCCCGGCTTCCACGCCACGGCCCAGCCGTTGCGTGCCGTCGTGCTGTGGTTCATGACCTGGACGGAGCCCTGGAAACCGCCGTTCCAGGAGTTGGTCACGTTGTAGACGGCCATGCACCCGGTGTGCGGGTCCGGCGTCGGGTCCGGGGTGGGGTCCGGGGTGGGAGTGGTCGGGTCCGGGGTCGGGGTCGGAGTGCTGCCCGAGCCGCGGATGCCGGTGACCTCGCCGTTGCCGCCGTCGAAGACGATGTCGGAGCAGGAGAAGAAGTTCTCCTGGCTGTCCGACCGCACCCACTGGATGAACATCATGGCGTTGCCCGAGCGACCCGAGGGCAGCGTCAGGTCCCAGTAGTAGTGGCCGCCGTCCGAGCCGACCGAGCCGGACTGGGGCGGGTTGGTGACGGTCTGGATCAGCTCCAGGTCACCCCAGCCCAGCGGGGAGGTCGGCGAGTAACCGGGCTTGGAGATGTACACCTTGAACGAGCCCGGGTGCGCGGCCCAGTTGCTGTGCCGGATCCGGATCGTCTTGCCGGCGGTCAGGTGCGTCTTCGGCCAGTCCGCGCGAGCGGCGTTGTACCCGGTGAAGTTGTACGGCGACCGGTCGCCCGCGCTGCACAGCTTGCCGTCCGGCACGTAACCCGGGCCGCGCCCGCCCGCGTTGGAGTCGAGCACCGCGAACCAGTTGTACAGCGAGGTCGCGCCGCTCTCGGCGAGGGCGGCCTTGCACGCCGGGTTGGTCGGGTCCATGGACCCGGTGGTGGTCTTGGCGTCCAGGTAGCAGAGGTAGGTCCGCGAGCCGGGCATCATCGTCACGCCGTGCGCCTGCGCGTTGCCCTGGCCCAGCAGGGCCAGACCGATGCCGCCGAGCAGCGTCGCGAAGACCGCCGCCAGCGATATCAGTCTCTTCTTGGGTCGAGCCATTGTGGTGTCTCCTGTGCTGTGTGGGGCTTTGGGCTTTCCTGCCGGGTGTTACCTGTCTCCTTGCGGCTCACAGTCGGTCGTGTCCGTCGGTTGTTGGAGCCCCCGCCCGTCCGGGGAGGACTCCTCCGGACGGGCGGGGGGATCTGGGGAGGGCGGGTGCGGATCAGGCGGGCGGAGCGCCCCAGGCGAGCGTGGTGCCCAGGTAGGCGGGGATCGCCGGGGCGTCGGCGTAGGCCGTGGCGGTCGTACGGCTGTAGTCGTTGACCTCGTTGAAGGCCGACCAGTCGGACTTGGCCATGCGCAGCTGGATGTCGCCGCTGTCCCGCCCGGCGGCGAGCGAGCCGGCGGAGAACCCGACCTCGAGGTAGGCGTCCGCGCCGGCCACCGGCGTGCTCAGCGGGACGACCCGGAGCTTGACGTTGGCGCACCCGACGGCCGCGTAGTCGCAGAAGGCGCGGACGTCGGTCGAACCGCCGTCACGGGTGAAGTAGTAGCGGGCCGTCACCTTGGTCAGGTCCAGCGCGGCGGTGCCGGTGTTGGCGATGCGCAGGCCGGGACGGATCGCGTTGTCGGTGGCGGAGGCGTCGTTGTTCTTGTAGCGGACCGCGACGCCGCCCGTCGGGTCGGGACCGCCGCCGCCCGCCTCGGTGGTGACGCTCAGCGCGGCGGAGGCCGCGGAGACGTTGCCCGCGGCGTCCCGGGCGCGGACGGTGTAGCTGTAGGCGGTGGAGGCGGTCAGGCCGGTGTCCGTGTACGTGGTGCCGCTGACCGGCGTCGTGTTGACCTTGGTGCCGTTGCGGTAGACGTCGTAGCCGCTCACGCCGCGGTCGTCGGTGGAGGCGGTCCAGGAGAGCGAGACGCTGGTCGCCGTCTTCGCGGTGGCGGTCAGGCCGGTCGGCGCGGTCGGGGCGGTGGTGTCGTCGCCGGGGCCGCCGCCGCCGTCGGTGGGCACGGCCGGGTTGGCGTTGCGGACCAGCATCGAGAACTGGTTGTGGAACCAGTGCCCGGCCAGCGGCGCGTCGGGCATGGCGCCCGTCTTGCTGTTACCGGCGCTGGGCGCGGTGTAGTCCGGGTCGCACATCGGGTCCTGGCGCTTGCCCTCGTTGTTCGGGATGTCCTCGCTCGCACCGTCGGACTCCCCCGGCGGCTTGACCCACAGGAAGGCGTCGAGGTGCGTGTAGCCGGCCGGGGCGGCCTGCGGGGGCTGGCCGATGCCGGCGCCGTTCACGTTGCACCACAGACCCCGGTGCGCACGCCGGTCGACCTTGGACTCGGCGACGTAGGTGTCGACGTTGGTGCTGGTCGACTCGGCGGTGGGCCGGCCGGCGCCGCCCCATCCGTTGCGGGAGGTGTCGATCACCATGCCGGTGTTGGCGGACCAGCCCTGCGCGACCAGCGCGCGGTGCACGTTCCTGGTGAAGTCGGCCTCGTCGAAGTTGGGGTTCCACTCGTAGTACTTGCCGCCCTTGACCATGGTGCCGCCGACCGTCTTGTCGGGGTTGGTCAGGAAGGGCTCGTCGAGCGGCGTGTAGTTGGAGACGTTGGTGATCAGGCCGTCGACGCTGTTGGTGCCGGCGATGGTGCCCTTGGCGACGTCCGTGTACAGCTGCACGGTCTGGGTGAGGTTGTTCTCCCAGCCGAGCCAGCCGGAGTGGGCGAAGTCCAGGTACGTGTAGACGTTCGGGATCGCGTGCAGCTTGTCCAGGGCGTACTGGACGGCCTTGACGTACAGGCCGCTGCTCTTGGCCTGGGCGCACTCCGGGTCGGAGAGGTTGGTGACCAGGTTGGGCAGGCCGTCCGGCTCGATCACCGTGGTGATGCGGATGTCCTGGTACTTGGGGTTCTTGAAGACGTTCGCGATGACGTCGATGTACTCGGTCTTGTAGCGGTCGAGACCGGCCTGGGTGAGGGGCAGTTCACCGTTGGACGCCAGGGCCGCGCAGTCGCGGCCGGGCAGGTCGTAGACCACGATGGTGGCGGTGATCGGCTGCCCGGGCTTCTTCTGCGCGAGGGCCAGGTCGAGGTGGTCGGCAAGGCTCTTGCGGTTGTCGTTGTTGGCGCCGCCGTGGATGGCGGCGATCCGGTCCAGCCAGACGGCCGTGGGGTAGTTCTTGACCGTCTCCATCTTCGCCTTGAGGGTGGCGTCGGTGGTCTGCGCGATGGAGGTGTTCACCCGGGTCGCGTAGTCGGGGTTCACGTAGAACGTGGCCCCGGCGAACGGGTTGTCGACATGTGCCTCCGCCGCTGCCGCGGGCTGCCCCGCGACCTGTCCGGCGACCCCCAGGAGCAGGGTCGCCAGCGCGGTGGCCAGGACCGCCGGGCGTCGTCGACGCGACAGGCGCGGGCGCGCGGAGGCGGATCTGGTCGGGTCGGTCATCGTGCTCTCCTCGGTTGTACGGGTGCGGGTGGTGCGGTCGTACGTCAGGAGGTGCGGTCGTACGTCTGTGAGTGCGCGTGCATCGGCCGGCGCGGTCGTGCGGGTGTGAGCCGCGCTCGTGCGCCGGCCGGCGCCGTCGTACGTCAGGTGCCGGTGCACTGCGGGGCCGGCGTGCCCGCCGAGCCGTTCGCGGTGAAGCCGAACGTGGTGGAGGCGCCGGGTGACAGGGCGCCGTTGTGGGCGGCGTTGCGGACGGTGGCGCGCCCGGAGGCGACGGTCAGCGTGCCGTTCCAGAGGTTGTTGATGGTGGAACCGCCCAGGTCCCAGGCGACGCTCCAGCCGGTGAGCGGGCCGGTGCCGGTGTTCTTGACGGTGACCTCGGCCTGGTAGCCGCCGTTCCAGGCGGAGGCGACCTTGAACTGCGCGGTGCACGCCTTGGGCGCGGGCTCCGGGTCCGGGTCGGGCTCGGGGTCCGGGTCGGGGTTGGCGCCGTAGGTCAGTCCGTGTCCGAAGGGGAACAGCGGGGTCTTGCCGTCGCCGTCGTTGATCGGCTGCTGGGAGGCGCTGCGCATCCACGTCATGGGCAGCTTGCCGGTCGGGGCGTGGTCGCCGAAGAGCACGTCGGAGACGCCGTTGCCCTCGGTGCCGGGCAGCCAGGCCGCCAGCAGGGCCTTCCAGTCGGGCAGTTGGGCGGCGATGTCCAGCGGCCGGCCGGAGACCAGGACCACGACCACGGGCACGCCGCTCGCCTTGAGCCGGGCCAGGGTGCTCAGGTCCTCCTGGTCCAGGCCCATGCCGTTCGGCCGGTCGCCGCGCATCTCGGCGTACGGCGTCTCCCCGATCACCGCGACGGCGGCGGTGTAGCTGCCGTCGATGCCGTTGCCGTACCGGTCGTAGGTGATCCGCGAGGGGTCGGTGGCCGCGGCGCGGATGCCCTGGAGGATGGTGGTGCCGTCGGTGACGGGGCCGCTGCGGCCCTGCCAGCCCACGGTCCAGCCGCCGCTCTGGTTGCCGATGTCGTCGGCGGACTTGCCGGCGACGAACAGCTTGGCGTTCTTTGCCAGCGGCAGGACGCCGCCGTCGTTCTTCAGCAGCACCTGCGACTCGCGCACGGCCTCCCGGGCGAGCGACCGGTGTGCGGCGGAGCCGACGGTGGAGGTGTAGGAGCGGTCCGTCAACGGCCGTTCGAACAGGCCGAGCTGGAACTTCTTGGTGAGGATGCGCCGGTTGGCGTCGTCGACGCGGGCCTGGGTGATCCGCCCGGCGTTCACCTCGCCGCGCAGCAGGGTGAGGAACTTCTTGTAGTCGTGCGGGATCATCACCATGTCGACGCCCGCGTTGACGGCCGTGGTGATCTCGGCGCCCGTGAAGCCGGTCTGCCCGTCGAGCTGGTCGACCGCGGCCCAGTCGGACACGACGAACCCGGTGAAGCTCAGTTCGCCCTTGAGCACGTCCGTGACCAGGTACTTGTGGGCGTGCGACCGGACGCCGTTCCAGCTGCTGTACGACAGCATCACGGACCCCACGCCGCGGCGCACCGCCTCCCGGAAGGGGGGCAGGTGGATGGCGCGCAGCTCGGCCTCGGTGAGCTGGGTGTTGCCCTGGTCGACGCCGCCGGTGGTGCCGCCGTCGCCGATGTAGTGCTTGGCGGTGGCGAGCACCGAGGCCGGGTCGGCGCCGAGGGTGCTCCCCTGCAGGCCGGTGACGAACGTGGCCATGGAGGTGGGCAGTTCGGGCTTCTCGCCGAAGGACTCGTAGGTGCGGCCCCAGCGGTCGTCGCGGGCCACGCACAGGCAGGGCGCGAAGTCCCAGTCCATGCCGGTGCCGGCCATCTCCAGGGCGACCGCGCGGCCGATGCGCTGCACCAGCTCCGGGTCGCGGGTGGCGCCGAGTCCGATGTTGTGCGGGAAGATCGTGGCGCCGCGCACCGCGTTGTGTCCGTGCACCGCGTCGATGCCGTAGATCATCGGGATGCCGAGCGGCGTGCCGAGGGCGGTGCGCTGCAGGGAGTCGTAGGTGTCGGCCCAGGTCTGCGCGTTGTTGGGGCTGACCGTGGAGTCGCCGCCGGAGAGCACCGAGCCGATGCGGTAGGTCGCGAGGTCCGACTGCGGGACCAGGGCGTCCTTCTCGACCTGGGTCATCTGCCCGAGCTTGTCGTCGAGGGACATGCGCGACATCAGGTCGGCGACGCGGTCCGCGACGGGCAGCGACGGGTCCTGGTACGGCAGCGCGGCGGCGGACGCCCGCTGTTCGGCGGGCGGCGCGGCGGCGGTCAGGCCGGTGACGCCGAGGACGGCGGCGCACAGCGCGGCGACGACCGCGCGGCGGCGGGGTGGGGCGGTGCTCGGGCTCATGAGCGGGGCCTTTCCGGGTGCGGCCGGAGGTGCTGGGGAGCGCGGGGGAGGTGTTCCGGGGCCCGCCCCCCTGTCGGCGCAGGGAGAAGAGGGGGCGGGTCCCGGAACGTGCGGGTGCGGTGGTGCCGGTCAGATCACGAGCAGGGGGTGCCGTTGAGGCTGAACCCGCTCGGCTGGGCGAACGAACCGCTGTAGGTGCCCTGGAAGCCGAACGACTGGCTGGCGCCGGCCGCGATCCGGGCGTTGTGGGCGACCGGGGTCGCCGTCACCGCGCCGGAGGACGGCGAGACGGTCGCGTTCCAGGCGCTGGTGATCCGCTGTCCGGAGGGCAGGGTGAAGGTGAGCTTCCAGTTGTCGACGGCGGTCGTACCGGTGTTGGCGACGGTGACGTTGGCGGTGAAGCCGCCCGACCAGACGCTGGTGCCGTAGGTCACCTTGCAGGCCGTCGTCGGGTTCGGCTCCTCACCGGGGCCGCCGGGGTCGCCGAGGTTCACGGACGACGAGAAGGAGTTCACCGCGAGCCCTGCGCCGTTCTGCCACGGCTCGAAGCCGGCCTGGACGCTCGTCAGGTACCAGTTGTTCTGGGCCATTCCGCGGCGGACGGTCTCGTCCACGAAGTCCATGACGTCGAAGCTCCAGCTGGCGATCGCCGAGGGGGCGACGAAGGAGATGACGTCGTTGGAGCCGTTGCTGCCGGTCCACACCTGCCAGGTGCGCCCGCCGACGGTGGCGGTGCCCACCTGGGAGCCGATCGGCTGGATCGAACCGACCTTGTTGAACCAGATCATGATCTCGGTCCGGTTCACCCCGTCCTTCTTGGGGGTCGGGTCGAGCCAGATGTCGTACGAGGCGTTGTAGACGGCGTTGCTGACGTAGCCGTACGAGATGCTGCTGGGCGCGCTGGCGATGTTGCTGACCTGCGCCGGCAGGTTGGTGCCCGGCGAACAGTTGGTGTAGTGGCAGCCGTTGAAGATGGAGGGGTACGACTTCGGGGCGCCGTTGGTGGGCACGGAGCCGTCGGCCGTGGTGAGCCGGAAGCCCGTGTCGGTGGCGGTGACGCACTGGGTGGCGGTGGTGCCCCAGCGGTTGTTCTGGACGACGTAACGGCCCTGGATCGTGGTCGACCCGAACTGGTCGCAGATCAGGGTGTCGGCCTGGGCCGCCGGCGCGGCGGTCATGAGGGCCGCGACGGTGGCGAGAGCGGTGAGGAGCGCGCCGAGCAGGGCGCGTGCCGTGCGGGGGAGGTGCGGTGTCGGTCGCATGCGGGGGGCCTCTCAAGAGGGACAACCGGAACGGGTGACAGAAAAATCGGGAGCGCTCCCAACTCCCCACTGATGGGAGCGCTCCCACCCACTGGTTCGGAGAGGACTGTAGGAGCGTCCTCAGCCCCCTGACAACCCATCGGAACCGAATGTGTCGAACTGATTTCGAAGCGGCTGGTCAAGGGGGGTAAGGGCTTCAAGATCCTGAACTCCTGGCATATGCCAGGGAGTTGGGAGCGCTCCCGAAAGTTTCGTCAGGTGCAATGACGGCCGTTGAGCGTGACGTTCGAGGGCGCGCCGGCGGAGCTTCCGCTCGCCTGGAAGCCGAACGTTGTCGAACCGCCCGCCGAAAGCGTCGCGTTGTGCCCGGCGTTGGAGGCGGTCACCTCCGTCCCGGACTGGGTGACGGTGGCGTTCCACGCGTTGGTGATCCGCTCGCCGCCCTTGAAGGTGAAGCCGAGCTTCCACCCCTGGATCGCCGTCGACCCGGTGTTGCGTACCCGCACCTCGGCCGTGAAACCTCCGTTCCACGACGACCCGACGGTGTACGCCACCTCGCACGACCCCGCCGGGCTCGGCGTGGGCGTCGGATCCGGGGTGGGCGTCGGAGTCGGGTCCGGGGTCGGGGTGGGCGTCGGGTCCGGGGTGCTGCCGTCGGGGAGGCTGCCCCACTGCCGCTCGGAACCCTCCAGCAGGACGATGTTCGGCGCGTCCGCCGGCGTGGTGCCCGGCGTGGTCGGAACGCCCCGGTAGGACCAGTCGTTGGACGGATCCCAGGCCCCCGTCGAACTGATCCGGAACTGCACCTCCTTGCGGTACGCCGACTGCCCCGCGGGCGCGATCACCGTCTGCGAGCAGTCCACGGTGACGTAGTACACGCTGCCCCGGTACTGGGTCGGTCCGGAGGCGGGCCCGCACTGGTTGTAGTTGGTCGTGACGCTGATCTGGCTCGGGCTCACGCCCGGTTCCAGGGTGAAGTAGTAGCGCAGCGAGGCGTCGTTCAGCGCACGCGCCGGCCAGGCCGACTTGTTGACCAGATATGCCTTGATCTCCGTGAAGCCGTTCCCCACGGCGTTCACGGACGCCTGCACGGACATCTCCGGGCCGTCGGGCCGCTCGGGCTTGGGGAAGTCCGCCAGCGGCGTGCCGCCGTACTCGGCGTAGAGGCGGGCGAGCGCCCCGGTGAAGGCGGCGTTGTAGTCGGTGGCGACCTCGTTGTTGACGTAGTTCTGCCGGTCGTCGGTGTAGGCGTCGTCCGGGGCGCTCGGGCCGCCGACGAGGGCGCCGTAGAGGGTGTGCCGGCTTTCGGCGGGGCTGGTGATCTGGTCGGTCCACGAGCCGTGGGCGGTGCGGTGGTGCGGCTTGGTCGGCGGGTTGGCGCCGAAGCCGACGACGTAGCTGGACTTGCGCGGATTGTCGCCGAGCGCGTAGTTGATCTGCCGTACGGCGAAGTCGTGGTAGCGGGTCTTGCGTTCGGGGTCGCCGGTGAGCCAGTCGGAGTAGACCAGTGCGGCGAAGGCGGTGTTGGCGGCGTACCGCAGGGAGCCCCAGCTGTCGAGCACGGCCTGGCCGCCCGGCGAGTAGCGCACCCGGTTGCCGTTCACCCCGGTGGTCCACCAGTCCAGCCACCGGTTGGCGTCGTCGATGTAGCGCTGCTTGCCCGTGAGCTGGGCGAGCAGGACGTAGGCGCCGTAGGAACTGTCGTCCCAGGACAGGGTCCAGCGGTAGGAACGGGTGGACGTCTGCGGCTCGGTGGACAGATCGTCGTAGTACTTCTCGGCCTTGGCGAGATAGGCCGGGTCACCGGTCGCCTTGTGGAGCCAGATCGCGCCCCACACGAGTTCGTCCCGGTAGCCGCTCCAGGAGTTGTAGTAGCTCTGCGCGTCGGTGATGCAGTCGCTGTACTCGCCGCGGTAGGTGTCGGCGAAGGTGTACAGCTGCTTGGCGTGCGTCAGCAGCTTGTCCGCGTAGGCCGCGTCACTGTCGGCGAACACCATGGAGGAGGCCGCCATCGCCGCCGCGGTCTGCCCGGCGAGGTCGGTGCCGGGGCAGGAGGCGTCGATCTTGTAGGCGGGCCGGTCCATCGGCATCACCTCGGCCGGCCCCCACCAGGCGTGGTCCCGGCCGCCGTGACCGACTTGCCCGTAAAGGACGTTGGGCGAGGGGTGGGCCTTGATGAAGTAGTCGTTGACGAACCGCAGGTTGTTCTTGAGATACGTCCACTGCCCCGCGGAGGTGTAGGCGGCCCGCTCCTCCAGACCTCCCCAGGCCAGCACGGTCGCCGAATAGGCCATCGGAAGGCCGAACTTGACGTGGTCCCCGGCGTCGAACCAGCCACCGGTCAGATCCAGGCCGACGTCCTTGCCGTCGTTCAGCGCGGAGTCGCCGCGCCAGGAGACGCGGTTGGTGTCCGGGAGTTCGCCGGACTGCTGGGCCTCGTAGAAGAGGAGCGACTTCTGCAGGGCCTCGCCGTAGTTGAACGCCGGCGCGGCGGCCGACGGGGAGGCTGCGGCGAGCGGAAGCAGCAGCCCGGCGGTGACGACGGCCGCGAGGGCGGCGACGGGGCCGGGGCGGGGGCGGCGACGGGGGGAGGTGGGGGTGGGCGCGGGGGTGCGGGGCTGCTGCCGTCTTGTGAGGGGTTTCAGCAGTCCGAGCAGGTGGGGGCGCAACGGATCGTCCTTTCCGTACGGCCGTGCGGGAGGAGGGATCGGGTCGTGCCGTGCTGGGGAGCGAAGGCCCGGCGCGGGTCCGGCCGGCCGGTGGCTGGAGCATGGCCGACCTTGCGCTGGGCATACGCGTGCGGGAGCCCGTGGGAGCGCTCCCACTTGCATGAAGCCAGCCCCGTAGCGGGCTGTCAAGGGATGGGAAAGCCTGGATCACGACTTTCGGTGGAGGGTGGGCGGAGCGGTGGGCGGGAGGCGGTGCGGGCGATGCCATGACTCCCCGGCGGTGTCATGACTCCCGGCCGTGTCATCGCTCCCCGGCCGTCGACCCGTCGACGGCCGGGGAGGACTGCCGGGAGGGTCCGGGGAGCAGTGACGACTGCCGGCGCGGCGACAACGACCCCTCGCCCGGCGGCGAGCACACGCAAACCGGCCGCCGACGCATCACTGAAGCGACGACGGCGGTGGGAGGGAACGACGACGCGGACCGGCGATGATGGGGAGAAGCCCACTGGCCGAGAAGGCGAAAGGCGCGCCCTGAGAACGAGACGCGCACGACGCGCACGACGCGCACTGAGAAGGTGATGGCGCGTGCTGGAGGCGAACGAAGATCGCAGGCGAACGGCCGGCACTGGAGTCCGGAATGATGAGTCCGGAGTGACATGACCCGGGGTGGGGTGTGGACCCACTCCTCGCCACTCTCAACGTATAGCGCACTGGGGGGCTTGCGGCAAGGCCCCCGTTCTGCCGCAGAATCGCAGGCCCAGGCCGCGTGCCGCCGGACTTCGCGCGCGCGGCCGCTGATCGGAGCTGATGCCATGACCCCCCTGACCACCAGTGCCTTCGACCTGCCCGAGCGCCTCTCGGCCAAGGCCGGCCCGGAGCTGATCGCCGGTGACGAGCGGCACTTCGCGGCCATCGCGGAGAGCCTGGAGCGAACGATCTCCGAACTCGACGAGCAGCTCGCCGCCGAACGCCGGGCCCCTGGCGGCGTGGGCCGGGCGGCGATGGACCGGGACGCGGAGATCCACCGGTTGACGGCCCGCCTGCGGGCACTGCGGCGCTTCGGCCTCGACCTGTGCCTGGGCCACATGGTCTTCGCGGACGACCCCGAGCCCGTCTACGTCGGCCGCCTCGGCCTCACCGACAGCACGGGCCGCCGGCTGCTGATCGACTGGCGCTCCCCCGCGGCCGAGCCGTTCTTCGCGGCGACCCACGCCAACCCCATGGGGCTGGCGAGCCGCCGCAGATACCGCTGGACCCGGGGCCGGATCAGCGACTACTGGGACGAGGTGTTCACCGCGGAAGGACTGGAGCGGCGGGCGGCGCTGGACGACCAGTCGGCGTTCATCGCGAGTCTGGGCGACAACCGGTCGTCGCGGATGCGGGACGTGCTCGCCACGATCCAGGCCGACCAGGACGCGATCATCCGGGCCGGTTCGCGCGGCGCGCTGGTCGTGGACGGCGGTCCGGGCACGGGCAAGACGGTGGTCGCGCTGCACCGCTCGGCGTATCTGCTCTACTCCGACCCGCGCTTCGGGCACCGCAGGGGCGGCGTGCTGTTCGTCGGCCCGAGCGGCCCTTATCTGGCCTACGTCGCCGATGTGCTGCCCAGCCTCGGCGAGGAGGGCGTACGGACGTGCACGCTGCGGGACCTGGTCCCCGAGGGCGCGGCGGCGGCGCCCGAGAAGGACCCCGAGGTGGCCCGGCTGAAGTCGTCCGCCGGCATGGTGAAGGCGATCGAGAAGGCCGTCCGGTTCTACGAGACCCCGCCCACCGACACCCTGACGGTCACGACTCCCTGGGGCGAGGCAGTGCTGACCGCCGACGACTGGGCCGAGGCCTTCGAGGCGGCGGAGTCGGGTGCTGCGCACAACGAGGCACGGGAGCTGATCCGGCAGGAGCTGGTCACGATCCTGCTGGACAAGCTGGGCGAGGAGGTGCCGCCGGACCAGTTCCGGAAGTTCCTGGCCCGCGACGCGGAGCTGACCGGCGCGCTGAACAACGCCTGGCCGCTGATCGACCCGCTCGACCTGGTCGGTGACCTGTGGTCGGTGCCCGCGTATCTGCGGATGTGCGCGCCATGGCTGAGCCGGGACGAGGTACGCCGGCTCCAGCGCGCGGACGCCCGGGCCTGGACGGTGTCGGACCTGCCGCTCCTGGACGCGGCGCGGCAGCGGCTCGGCGACCCGAAGGCGGCGCTGCGCAGACGCCGGCGCGAGGCCGCGGTCGAGGCCGAGCGAGAACGCATGGCCGGCGTCATCGACAACGTGATCGCGTCCGACGCCGACGGCGAGGGCGCGGTGACCATGCTGCACGGGCAGGACCTGCGGGACAGCCTGGTGGACGAGGCCGCGCTGCTGGCCACCGACCCGGAGCCGCTGTCCGGCCCGTTCGCGCACGTCGTCGTGGACGAGGCGCAGGAACTGACCGACGCGGAGTGGCAGATGCTGCTGCTGCGCTGCCCGTCGCGGAGCTTCACGATCGTCGGCGACCGCGCGCAGGCCAGGCACGGCTTCACCGAGTCGTGGCAGGAACGGCTCGCCCGAATCGGCCTCGACCGGATCGAGGTGGCGTCCCTGAGCATCAACTACCGCACGCCCGAGGAGGTCATGACGGAGGCCGAGCCGGTCATCCGCTCCGTCCTCCCCGACGCCAACGTGCCGACGTCCGTCCGCAGCAGCGGCATCCCGGTGACCCACGGCACGGTCACGGAACTGGAGCAGGTCCTCACCACCTGGCTCACCGAGCACACCGAGGGCACCGCCTGCGTCATCGGCGCCCCGTCCTACCGGGGCGCCTCGCGGGTCCGCTCCCTGACGCCGGAACTGGCGAAGGGGCTGGAGTTCGACCTGGTGGTGCTGGTGGATCCGGAGGCGTTCGGCACGGGTGTCGAGGGCGCCGTGGACCGGTATGTGGCGATGACGCGGGCTACTCAGCGGCTGGTGGTGCTGACGAGCTGAGCCGCGCGACGCCGGGGCTGAGCCAGGACACGGCCCTCTGCATCGGCGGAGCTGCGTCACTGCCGTGCCCGACACGACCCTCTGCGTCAGTGGAGGCTGCGTACAGACCGTTGACGACGCCACGACCGCCGGCCACCACCAGACCCACGCCCTCCCCCTCACCGACACCACGGTCAACGGCGGCCCCTACAAGCCCACCGGCGACGAGCTCAACAACCCCACGCCGATCGGCTGACCGCCCGCCGCAGCCCGTCCGGGGGCGGCCACCGCGCCCCGGACGGGTTACGGGGTCGGCTCGTGGTTCGGCCCGTCACCGCGTATCCCCGGCCTGCGCAGGCCGGGGATACGGCCATTTCCGGGCCGCCCTTGCGGACCGGCACCCCCTACGCCGACTCCCGCACCACCAGCTGCGTCCGCAGGATCACGTGCTGCCAGGCGACCTCCGGCTGGTCCATCTCCTCCAGCAGGAGGCGCACCATCGTGCGGCCGATCTCGTCCAGGGGCTGGCGGACGGTGGTCAGGGGTGGGTCGGTCTGTTCGGCCAGTTCGAAGTCGTCGAAGCCGATCAGGGCGACGTCGTCCGGAACCCGGCGTCCCGCCGCGTGCAGGGTGGCCAGGGCGCCGGCGGCCATGGAGTCGGAGGCGACGAAGACGGCGTCGACCTCGGGGTGCCGTTCCAGGAGCGTGGCCATCGCCCGTTTGCCGCTGGCCTCCGTGAAGTCGCCCTCGACCACCAGGGAGGGGCCGTTGTCCAGCCCGGCCTGGGACAGGGCCTCGTGGTAGCCGCGCAGCCTGCACTGGGCGACGTACATCTCGGGCGGGCCGGTGATGGCGGCGATCGCCCTGCGGCCGCCGTTCACCAGGTGGTTGACGGCGGCTCGGGCGCCGCCAACGTTGTCCGCGTCGACGTAGGTGACGCGTTCGTCGACCGAGCGGCGGCCCAGCAGCACCGTGGGCAGGCCGGCGTCGGCGAGCATGTCGGGCAGCCGGTCCTCGGCGCGCACGGACATCAGCAGGACGCCGTCGACCCGGCCGCCGCGGGCGTACTCCACGAAGCGCTGCCGCTCGGCGTCGGTGCGCACCAGGGTGAGCAGCAGTTGGACCGCCGTGTCGGAGAGGGCGTCGCCGACCGCGCGGACGACTTCCGAGAAGAACGGCTCTCCGAACAGCCGCCAGTCCGTCTTCGTCATCACGAGTGCCACGGCGTCGGCGCGCCGCCCCGCGAGTGAACGCGCCGCCAGATTGGGCACGTAGCCCAGCTCGGCGATGGCGCGCTGGACGGCGCGGCGCGTGGACTCCTTGACGCCCGCCGCGTTGTTGATGACCCGGGAGACCGTGCCCCGCCCCACTCCGGCGAGGGCGGCGACTTCCTCCAGTGTCGGCGTGCCGTTACTGCGCTTGACCATAAACCCCACCCCCAAGGCCCCCCGATCTTACGGGGCGAGCCCCGTGCTGCCGAACGGCCGGGCGGCGGGTCAGGCGGTGAATCGCTCCCTGAGTTCGATCTTGCGTACCTTTCCGGACACCGTCATCGGGAAGGAGTCCAGCACCTGGAGCCGGCTCGGGATCTTGTAGTGGGCGAGCCGTCCCTGGCAGAAGGCGCGGATGTCGTCCAGGGCGGGGGGATCGGCGGGGTCGCGGGGGATGACGCAGGCCAGCACTTCCTCGCCGTAGTGCGGGTGGGGCACGCCGACGACCTGGACGTCGGCGATCTTCGGATGGCCGTAAAGGAACTCCTCGATCTCGCGCGGGTAGATGTTCTCGCCGCCCCGGATGATCATGTCCTTGATGCGGCCGACGATCTCGACGTAACCGTCGGGGCGCATCACCGCGAGGTCACCCGTGTGCATCCAGCGTGCGGGGTCGACGGCCTCGGCGGTCTTGTCGGGCTCGTTCCAGTAGCCGAGCATCACGCTGTAGCCACGGGTGCACAACTCACCGGCCGCGCCGCGGGGTTGGGTCACTCCGGTGGCGGGGTCCACGATCTTCACCTCGATGTGGGGCAGGACGCGGCCGACGGTGGCCGTGCGGTGTTCCAGGTCGTCGTCCGCGCGGGTCTGGAGGGACACCGGGGAGGTCTCGGTCATGCCGTAGCAGATGGAGACCTCGCGCATGTGCATCTCGGCGACGACCCGTTTCATCACCTCCACCGGGCAGGGCGAGCCCGCCATGATGCCGGTGCGCAGGGAGGTGAGGTCGTAGGAGGCGAAGTCGGGGAGGTTCAGCTCGGCGATGAACATGGTCGGGACGCCGTAGAGGGAGGTGCACCGCTCGCGCTGTACCGCCTCCAGGGTCGCCCTCGGGTCGAAGGACGGGGCCGGGATGACGATGCAGGCGCCGTGGGAGGTCGCGCCCAGGTTGCCCATGACCATGCCGAAGCAGTGGTAGAAGGGCACGGGCAGGCAGACCCGGTCCTGCTCGGTGTATCCGATCGTACGGCCCACCCAGTAGCCGTTGTTGAGGATGTTGTGGTGGGAGAGCGTGGCGCCCTTCGGGAAACCGGTGGTGCCCGAGGTGTACTGGATGTTGATCGGGTCATCGCATGTCAATGCGGCCTCCTGCGAGGCGAGTTGCTCGGCGGGGACGGATCGCGCCGCCTCCGTCAAGGCGTCCCAGCTCCTGTCGCCGATGTACACCGTCTCCCGCAACTGCGGGCACCGGCCCCGCACTTGCTCCACCAGCGCCCGGTAGTCGCTGCCCTTGTGCGCGAGGGAGGCGACGAGCAGGGTCACTCCCGCCTGGCCCAGGACGTACTCCAGCTCGTGCGCCCGGTACGCCGGATTGATGTTGACCAGGATGACGCCGATGCGGGCGGTGGCGTACTGGATCAGCACCCACTCGGGGCAGTTGACCGCCCAGATGCCGACCCGGTCGCCCTTGCGCAGTCCCTTGGCGAGCAGCCCGCGTGCCACCTCGTCGACGGCCGCGCCGAACTCGGCGTAGGTCCAGCGGCGTCCGGACACCACGTCGACCAGCGCCTCGCGGTCCGGGTGGGCGGCGACGGCCCGGTCGAGGCTCGCGCCGATGGTGTCGCCGAGGAGCGGCGTCCGGCTCGTGCCGTGGCTGTAGGAGGCCGTCGTCACCGGAAGTCCTCCTCGCGGTACTCGTCGGCGGAGCCGGCGCCCGCGGCCGTCGCCTCGCGCAGCTCGATGCGGCGGATCTTGCCCGACACGGTCTTCGGCAGGTCGCCGAACTCCAGGCGGCGGATGCGCCTGTAGGGCGCGAGCACCTCGCGGGAGTGCTCGAACAGCACCTTCGCGGTGTCCGGGCCGGGCTCCCAGCCGTCGGCGAGGACGACGTACGCCTTCGGCACGGCGAGCCGCAGTTCGTCCGGGGCGGGCACGACCGCCGCCTCGGCGACCGCCTCGTGCTCCAGCAGCGCGCTCTCCAGCTCGAACGGGGAGATCTTGTAGTCGGAGGCTTTGAACACGTCGTCCCGACGACCGACAAACGTAATATATCCGTTCTCGTCCCGTGTTCCGATGTCACCGGTGCGGTAGTAGCCGCCGGCCATCGCCTCCGCCGTGCGATCCGGGTCGCCGTGGTAGCCGGTCATCAGGCCGACCGGGCGGGTGGACAGATCGAGCGCGATCTCGCCCTCGGACGCGCCGGGTTCGCCCGTGACCGGGTCGAGGAGTTCGACGCGGTAGCCGGGGCTGGGGCGGCCCATGGAACCGGTCTTCAGCGGCTGGCCGGGGGTGTTGGCGATCTGCACCGCCGTCTCGGTCTGCCCGAAGCCGTCCCGGACCGTCACGCCCCACGCCCGCCGGACCTGCTCGATGACCTCCGGGTTGAGCGGCTCCCCGGCGGCCACGGCCTCGCGGGGCGGGGTGCGCAGGTGGGTGAGGTCGGCCTGGATGAGCATCCGCCACACCGTGGGCGGGGCGCAGAAGGAGGTCACTCCGGCCCGGTCCATCTCGGCCATCAGGCGGGCCGGGTCGAAGCGGGTGTAGTTGTGGAGGAAGACGGTCGCCTCGGCGTTCCAGGGGGCGAAGAGGTTGGACCAGGCGTGCTTGGCCCAGCCGGGCGAGGAGATGTTGAGGTGGACGTCGCCCGGCTTCAGGCCGATCCAGTACATGGTGGCCAGATGCCCGATCGGGTACGAGACGTGGGTGTGCTCGACCAGCTTGGGGCGGGCGGTGGTCCCCGAGGTGAAGTAGAGCATCAGCGGGTCGTCCGCGTGGGTGGGGCCGTCGGGCGTGAAGCCGGCCGGGGCGTCGTACGCCTCCTCGTACCGCTGCCAGCCGTCCGGTGCGCCGCCTGCCGCGATGCGCGTGTAGTCGCCGGGGACGTCGTCGAACTTGCCGGTGTCGTCGGCCCGGACCAGTACGTGCCGGACCCGGCCGCGGTCGACGCGGTCGCGCAGGTCTGCGGGTCCGAGCAGCGGGGTGGCCGGGATGACGACGGCGCGCAGCTTCATCGCGGCCAGCGCGGTCTCCCACAGCTCGGCCTGGTTGCCGAGCATGACGAGGACGCGGTCGCCGGCGCGCACCCCGCGTGCGCGCAGCCAGTTGGCCGCCCGGTCGGAGCGTTCGGACAGCTCGGCGAAGGTGAGGCGCATCTCGGCGCCGTCCTCCTCGACGATGTGCAGGGCGGTGCGGTCGTTGCCGTCGGCGATGACGTCGAACCAGTCGAGCGCCCAGTTGAAGCGGTCGGGGCGGGGCCATGCGAAGTCCCGGTGGGCGGTGGCGTAGTCCTCTCGGTGCCGCAGCAGGAAGTCCCGTGCCTCGCGGAAGCGCTCCGTCGCCGTCATTCGTCCTCCTTCGTGCCGGACCATTGCCGGGCGGCTCGCTGTCATCGTGTAATCCGTGATGCAGGTCTCACTACCCCCGAACGGGGGGAGTGCGCTGCGGTGAAGGAGCGAACGCGTGGTGACGGAAGCGGCCGGTGCGGACGAGATGCGGGGCGCGCTGGTGCGGCTGCGACGGTCGACCGGGCTGCCGGTGGCCTTCGGCGGACTGGTGGAGCCCGGCCGGCCGCGGCTGCGGATCAGCGAGCTGAGCGGCACGCGGACGCTCGCGCTCAGCTCCCTCGCGGTGAGCACGGGCAGCGGTCTCGGCGGGCGAGCGGTGGCACTGGGCCGGCCGTGCGCGGTGCCGGACTATCCGTCGTCGCGGCGGATCAGCCACGAGTACGACGCACCGGTCGCCGCCGAGGGGCTGCGGTCGGTGCTGGCGGTGCCGGTGGTCGTACGGCGCCGGGTGCGGGGCGTGCTGCACGGCGCCCTGCGCGCGGCCCAGCCGCTGGGCGACCGCACGCTGAGCGCGGCGGTGGAGGCGGCACGGGACGTGGAGCAGGCGCTGGTGGTGCGGGAGGAGGCGCGGGACCTGCTGGCCGCTGCGTCGCCGGGGCCGGACCGGGACCCGGGCGCCGCGCGGGAGCGGGAGCGGGTGCGGGAGGCGCACGCGGCGCTGCGGGCGCTGGCTCCGCGGATCGCGGACGCGGCGCTGCGGGCCGAGCTGCTGGAGGCGTGCGGACTGCTGGTGGCGCAGGGCGGCGGCCCGGAGGGGGTCGGCCTGGCGCCTCGGGAGGTGGACGTGCTGGCGTGCGTGGCGGCCGGGGCGACCAACGCGGTGGCCGCGGGGCGGCTGGGACTGCGGCCGGAAACCGTCAAGGGCTATCTGCGGTCGGCCATGCGCAAGCTGGGCGCCCGGACCCGGGGGGAGGCGGTGGCGGCGGCGCGCCGGGCGGGGCTGTTGCCGTAGACGGGAGGGCCCGCCCCCGGGCGGGGGGCCGGAGCGGGGGCGGAGCGCGGCTGGACGGCATGGGAGGGAGGGACGGGCCCCGGGCACCGAGGCGGCGCAGGGCCGGTGGCGGCACGGCGCCGGTGTTGGCGCAGGGCCGCGGCGGACGGCATCGGAAGGGCGGCGGATCGACAACGGTTCAGCGGCGAATCGGCGACGGAGCGACAACGGAGCGGGGCGGACCGGTCGCCGATCGGTCGCGGATCGAGCACGGATGGGCGGCGGACCGGCGGCGAACCGGCGGCGGACCGGCAGTGAACCGGCGACGGATCGACCGCAGAATTTGCTTCCGCACCGAATCTGTTATTTCCCTCACCACATCGCCCCTCCGAATTTCAACGACACGTTGCCTAGAATTTGGCCCGAACACGACACTCGGAGGGAGCGGTGACCGTGCGACGGGACTTCCAGGAGCCTGCCAGATGCCGCCCCGACCTGGTCATCGGCCGGGACGAGCTGTTCACGGCCGCGCGTGACCAGCTCGGCCGGGGCGGCAGTGTGCTGCTCCACGGGCCCGCCGGAATAGGGAAATCGACCGTCCTGCGGTCGTTGACCGCGGATTACGCCCGCGCGGCGCGCACCGTGTTGCGCTGCTCCGCCACCGAGTCCGAATCGCATCTGCCCTTCCTCGCCCTCGCCGACCTCCTCGGCCAGGTCCTGCACAGGGTCTCCGACAAGCTGCCCGCCGCGCAGAGCACGGCCCTGGAGTCGGCGCTCACCGGCCGCGGCGAGTCCACCCTCCAGCGCGACGGTCTCGCGCTGCGCCTGGCGGTGCTGTCGGCGCTGCGCGCGCTGGCCGTCGACGGGCCGGTGCTGGTCGTCGCCGACGATGTGCAGTGGCTGGATTCGGCCAGTGCCGAACTGCTCGGGTTCGCCGCCCGCCGCCTGGGCGACACCCCGGTCCAGCTGCTGGCCGCGGTGCGCACCGACGGGCAGGAGTACGACCGTCATCTGCGCGCCGCCCCGCCGGACACCCTGGCGGTCCGCCTCGGCGCCCTCTCCCGCGCCCAGGTGTCCGCGCTGCTCGAGAACCGCGGCTACACCGGCCTGCCCCGCTCGACCGTGCGGGACATCCACCGCACCAGCGGCGGCAACCCGCTGTTCGCGCTGGAGCTGGGCCGTGCGCTGGCCGAGAATCCGACGCCGCCGCGCCCCGGCGAACCGCTGCCGGTGCCGACGTCGCTGCGCGCCCTGGTGCTGAGCCGGCTGGAGATGCTGTCGGCCGAGGCCCGGCACACCCTGCTGGTGGCCAGCGCCGGCGCCCGCCCCACGCTGGCCCTGCTGCGCGCGGCCGGCCGGGAGAACGCCGAGGCGGAGACCGCGCGGGCGGCGGAGCTGGGGCTGCTGGCGACGGAGCCGGAGGGGCCGGCCGTACGGTTCGCCCACCCGCTGATCTCGGCCGCGCTGTACGCGGAGGCGCCCGCGCACGAGCGGCGGGCCGCGCACGCCGCCCTGTCGACGGCGGCGTCCGACCCGATCGAGCGTGCCCGGCACCTGGCGCTGGCCACGGCCGGCACCGATCCGGGGGTCGCGGCGCGGCTCGCCGGGGCCGCGGCGCTGGCCCGGGACCGCGGGGCGCCCTCGGTGGCCGCCTCGCTCATGCTGCTGTCGGCCCGGCACACGCCGGCCAACGGCGCTCCGGGGCCGGACGAGCGCCGGCTGCAGGCCGCGGAGGACGCGATCATGGCCGGGGAGGTGGACCTCGCCCGGGACATCGCCCGCGAGGTGCTGACCCGGGCCACGGTGCCCGCGGACCGGGTGCGGGCCTGGATGGTGGTGATCGAGGCCGCCGGGCAGGCCCTCGGGGAGGTCGACGCCGTCTTCCCGCAGGTGCTGGCCGACGCGGGCGACGACCCGCGGCTGCTGGCGCTGGTGCACTACCAGCTGGCGTGGCGCGCCCTGGTCGTGGAGGGCGACTTCGCGGAGGGCCGGGAGGAGGCCGCGCACGCCGCCGAGCTGGCCGCCCGCGGCGGCGACCGGCGCACCGAGCTGCTGGCGCTGGCTTTCCAGGCTCAGGCCGAGACCCTGATGGGCCACCCGGACGCCCCGGCGACCATCAAACGCGCGCTGAAGGAGCCGCAGGACCCGCAGGTCGCCTGCCATCACAACGGCGCGGGCTCGACCCGGCTGCGCTGGCTGCTGATGGGCGACCAGCTGTCCGAGGCGCGCAGCACGGTCACGGCGCTGCTGCGGGAGGTGCGACGGCGCGGCATGGTCGAGAGCGAAGTGCACTTCCTGCGCATGCTGGCCGAGGCGGAGCTGCGCTCGGGGCACTGCGGGCGTGCCCTGGACCTGTCCCGCGAGAGCCTGCGGCTGGCCCGTGACTCCGGGATCGGCGAGGTGGCCTCCGCGGTGCTCACCTCGCTCGCGGAGGCCTCCGGCGGGGACGTGCAGCGCGGGCTCGCGCTGGCCGAGGAGGCGGTGCGGCACGCCGAGGACGACGGCGACCAGATCTACATGTCCCGTGCCCTGGCCGCCCTCGGCTACGTCCAGCTGGTCGCCGGGGACGCGCCGGGCACGGTGCGCTCGCTGCGCCGGGTGCGGGAGCTGGAGCACGGCCTCGGCGTCACCGACCCGGCGCGCGGGCGCTGGCACGGCGACCTCGCCGAGGCGCTGGTGCTGATCGGCGAACCGGACGAGGCGCGGGACCTGATCGAGGTGACGCGCGAGCAGGCGCTGCGGCTGGGCCGGGAGAGCACGCTCGCGGTGCTCGACCGGGGCGAGGCCCTGCTGCGCGCGGCGCGGGGCGAACACGACGCGGCGTGCGCGCAGTTGACGTCGGTTCAGGACCGGCTCGCCAAGCTGGGCTGCGGCCTGGAGGAGGCGCGGACCGCGTTCGCGCTGGCCCGGCTGCGCACCCGGCGGCCGGGTCCGACGTCGTACGACGAGGCGGCGCGGCTGTTCCGGCGGTGCCGTGCGCTGCCCTGGCTGCGTCAGGTGGACGCGGCGATCGCGGCCGGCGCCGCCGAGCCGGCCGTCCCCGCGCCCGCCCCGGTGGTGCCGGACGCGCTGGAGGGGCTGGCGTCGATGGAGCGTCAGGTCGCGGCGCTGGTGATGGAGGGCGCGACCAACCGGGAGATAGCCGGGCGGCTGTTCATCAGCGTCAAGACGGTCGAGGCGACGCTGACCCGGGTCTACCGCAAGCTGGGGATCCGTTCCCGGGTGGACATCGTCCGGCTGGCGGCGGCGCGGCACGCCCGGTAGGCGGCACGCGCAGGGACCGGGCGGGGGCGGCTGGTAGGGGCACGCGTAGGGACCGGCCGGGGCAACTGGCGGGGGCACGCGTACGGACCGGACCGGGGCAACTGGCGGGGCGCCCGCCCGGCAGAGGCTGTCCTCAAGCCGCCGCCGGGGGCGCGACCGAGGGTTTTCCCTGCCCCAACTCCACTAGGGGAGTCCCTCATTGGGGCGGTACGAAGGCCGGTCCTAGCGTAGGGGACGTGCCGCTCGCCGGGCACATGGGGGTCGGTCCCGAGACCCTCGTGAACCACCCCCCGCACCCGCGCGACCCCCCACCGGCAACCCCTGAGGAGACTCATGTTCGGGCTCATCCGCGCCAGAAGGAACGGTTCCGCGAGAAAGACCGCCGTCGCCCTCGCCGCTACGGCCGCCGCCGCGGCGACCGCTCTGGCCGGCTCCCCCGCCGCCGCCGCTCCGCAGCCCATCGTGGGCGGGACGACCACCACCACGACCACGTATCCGTTCATGATGCAGATCACCGACTCGTCGCAGAACCAGTTCTGCGGCGGCACGCTGGTCTCGCCGACGAAGGTCGTCACCGCCGCGCACTGCATGGTCGGGGAGACCACCAGCAGCGTCCGCGTCGTCGGCGGGCGCACCTACCGCAACGGCACCAACGGCACCGTCGCCCGGGTCAGCAGGATCTGGATCCACCCGAACTACACCGACGCCACCAACGGCGAGGACGTCGCCGTGCTGACGCTGTCGACGTCGATGCCGTACACCCCGGCGAAGTACGTCTCGTCGACCGAGACGTCCGTGTACGCGGCCGGCACCACCGCCCGCATCGTCGGCTGGGGCACCACCCGTTCCGGCGGCAGCTCCTCCAACCAGCTGCGCACCGCCACCGTCCCCACGGTCTCGGACACCAGCTGCCGCACCTCGTACGGATCCGACTACGTCGCCGCCGAGATGGTCTGCGCCGGCTACTCCTCCGGCGGCGTGGACACCTGCCAGGGCGACAGCGGCGGCCCGCTCCTCATCGGGGGCGTGCTGGCCGGCATCACCTCCTGGGGCGAGGGCTGCGCGGCGGCCGGCTACCCCGGCGTCTACACCCGGCTCACCACCTTCTCCAGCCTGGTGACCACTCAGGTCAACTCGTGACGGGCCGGTGAACCAAGGCTCCTGAGTACCACTCAGGTGAAAAACCAGGGGGCGTTGCGGGCCTCCACGAGCGGCCCGCAACGCCCCCTCTCCATGCGCCGGTTCACCGAGGCAGCGCGTCACCGGTCATCCGGTTCAGCCGGTCACCGTGCCGAACCGGAAGTCGTACGACTCCCCCGGCGCGAGGACCTCCAGCATCCGCTCCCCCTCGCCCGCCACGGCCGCGCGCTGCGCTCCGGTCAGCGCGTCGAACTCCTCGACGACCAGGGCGTCCTCGGTCAGCCGCCAGACGCCCGCCACGAAACCGTCCACGAGCAGCGGGCGGTGGAAGGTGTTCACCCGCCAGGTGCGGCCCCTGTGCCGGGCGGGCAGCACCCGGGTGCGGTCGGCGTGCGAGAGCAGCAGGTTGTCGAACTCGGGCAGGAAGCGGGGCGGTGCCGGGGTGTCCGGGTCGGGGCGGGGCGCGTCGGGCAGGTCGAACAGCTCGACGCCGTTCTCGTCCCGGAAGACCGCCAGCCGGGGCCGCAGGCCCTCGAAGGCGGCGCGCAGCCGGGTCAGCCCGCACCAGACCTGCATGTCCTTGACGGAGGCGGGCCCGAAGGCGGCCAGATAGCGCCGGACGACGTCCTCGACGTCCGCGGCGGGCGGGGCGGGCCGGCCGAGCCACCGCTCGACGGTGGTGAGGGCCACCTGTCCACCGCGCCCCCAGATCCCGCGCGGGGTGACCTGGACGAGCGGGAGCGTGCAGCGGGCGGCGACGGCGAGGGAGGCCGGGTCGGCGTCCGGCCACTCGGCCCCGAGCGCGTCCCTCAACTGCCGCATGGTGCGCGGCTCCTCCTCGACCAGCTCACGGGCGCGGGCGGCGAGGCGGTCCAGGTCGACGCCGGCCAGGCCCTCCCGGAAGTTCCTCAACTCCCGGAGCACGACCGGCTGGACCAGCGGGCGCAGGGCGAGGGCGTCCTCGGCGGTGTGCAGGTGGATGGTCGAGCGCAGGGTGACGATCCGTACCGCCTCCCGCCGCTCCAGGGGCCCGGCCAGCCGGTCCGGCGCGAAACCGTCCAGGCGGGCGGCGAGCGCGACGTACGGCGGCTTGACCTCCTGCGCCTGGAGGCCGACGAGGTGCTCCACGGCGGCCGGCGCGGACAGGGCCGAGCGGCGCAGGAGCAGCTGCCGGTCGAGGGTGGCGCGGTTGAGGGCGCGCGGGCCGAGGACGGGTGCGGCGGGGGTGGCCTTCGTCATGGGACGACCGTAGGGCCTGACGGGCACGCCCGAGGGGACCGGGCGGCAGGGCGGGGCGGGGTGATCGAGCGGGTCGACCGGGTGGGTGTGCCGGCGGCGCGGTGATTGGAGCGGAGCGTACGGGGCACCCGTGCCGCACTGTGGAGCCACGACTGCGCATCCTGGTCGTCGGGTGGTTCAGCTTCCGGGACGGGGAGGCGACCGCCGGGGACGTGCTGGCCCTGAAACGGGTGGAGGACGTGCTGGCGCGGCGCGGGGCGCCGTACGACGTCGTATGGAGCCCGGTGTTCCGGGAGCGGGCCCTGCACTTCGAGCGGGTGCGGCCGGAGGACTACTCCCATCTGATCTTCGTGTGCGGGCCGTTGCACGGTCCGCGGATCGAGGAGCTGCACCGGCGGTTCGCGCACTGCGTCCGGATCGCGGTCGGCACGTCCGTGATCGACCCGGCGAGCCCCGCCGTCACCGGGTTCCACCGGGTGCTGGCCCGCGACGCCCGGGACGAGGAACCGGTGGTGGACCTGTCGGCCCGGGCCCCCGCCACGCCGGTCAGGCCGGTGGTCGGGGTGATCCTCACCCACGGGCAGCACGAGTACGGGCGGCAGCGGCGGCACGCGGAGGTCGCCGAGGCGGTGACCCGGTGGCTGTCGGCCAAGCAGTGCGCGCGTCTGGAGCTGGACACCCGGCTCGACGCGCACGACTGGCGGCTGTGCTCGACGCCCTCCCAGCTGACGTCGGTCCTGGCCCGGCTGGACCTCGTCGTCACCGACCGGCTGCACGGGCTGGTGCTCTCCCTGCGCGCCGGCACCCCGGCCCTGGCCGTCGATCCGGTGGCGGGGGGCGCGAAGGTGACGGCTCAGGCGCGGGCGTGCGGCTGGCCGGCGGTGGTGCCGGCGGAGGCGCTCACGGCGGGCGGGCCGAACGGGCACGGGCCGGGCTCCGGCGGGCTGGACGCGGGCGGGCTGGAGCGATGGTGGCACTGGTGCCTCACGGCCGGGCGCCGTGAGGCACACCGGTTGCGTGCCGAGTTCCGGGAAGGAGCGGTGCGGGACAGCGCGGCGGGGCTGTGGCAGGCGCTGGAGTCGGCGTCCCCGGCGCCCGCGCACGAGGCGCACGAGGTCGGCTGAGTCGTCGCGGCCCGTCGGCCCCTCTGTCCTGCGGAGTCCTCCCGTCCCTGAGTCCTTCAGTCCTTCTCGTGTGCCCCCGAGCAGGTCGGGCGGCCCGTCGGTCCCGCGGCTCGGTCCGTGAGTTAGTCCGGGGATTTCGGGGGCACACGAGTGGGACGGAGACGCGCCGGAACCAGCCGGATTGCGGAGACGCGGGGATACGGAGATACGGAGACCGCTCCGAAGACCATTGCGGAGAAACGCGCACGGCCTCGGTCCGGGGGGCGACCCGGACCGAGGCCGTGGGCTCTTGTCCCGGCACTTCCCGGCACTTGGCTGGTCCCTGTCGTCGCTGCGCCGCTTGCCGCTCACGCCACTTCCTGCCAGGCGGGCGCCCTTCGGTGCCGCCAGAGTCCGCTGAGCCAGTGCCAGGTGGCCGTCGGCGGGATGAGCGCGCTGGTCACGACGACGGTCGTCACCTCGTCGCGGGTGCGCGGACCGGGCAGGATGCGGGCGCGGGCGTACTCGGCGGTGCCCACGGCCCAGACGAGTCCGGCGGCGAGAGCGGGCCCGCGGTGCCGGGTGACCGCGAGGGCGCAGGCGGCGGCGCCGGTCGCGGTGACGGCCAGATGGGCGCGGATCGGACCGCGCGGGGCGACCGCCTTGTGCCACCAGCCGGGACCGTGCAGCCGCAGCATGAGGGCGTCGTCGGCGTGGCCGCGCTGGGCGCGCACCGAGGCCCAGCGGTCGGCGCGGTGGACGGGGTGCCGGGCGCTGCGCCGCCCCTGCCGTATGCGCCGACGGTCGTCGAGGAGGCGCAGCGCGAGGTCGGTGCCGTCGCGGTGGGAGCGGCGGAACCGTTCGTCGAAGCCGTGGACCTGCTTGAGGGCGTCGGTGCGGTACGCCATGTCGGCGGTGCTCCAGCGGGCCCGCGCGCGGGCGACGGTGTCGCGCTCCCAGTCGGTGGGCGGGCGCGCGCCGGGCAGGGGGACGTCGATGACGCCCTGCACGGCGGCGGTGTCGGGGTCGGCGGCGCGCAGGTCCTCGGCGAGCTGCTCGCACCAGTGCGGCCCGACCTGGACGTCGTCGTCCAGGAAGACGACCCAGGGCGAGGCGACCGCGCGCAGTCCGGTGTTGCGGGCGGCGGAGGGGCCGTGGCCGTGGCCGTACAGCACGGTGGTGCGGTCCCGCAGGTGGCTGAGGACGGCGAGCGGGTGTTCGAGGTCGGCGGGGTCGGGAGCGGGCCGGTCGTCCACGAGGACGATCTCGCGGGGCTCGGGTCCGGTTGCGGCGGCGAGCGCGGCGAGGCAGTCGGCGAGGGTGTCCCGTACGACGGTGGGCACGACCACGGCGTACGCGGGGGCGTGGGCGGGTGCCGTCGTCGCTGGGGTGCTGGGGCCGGGATCGTGCATGAGGGACGACTTTCTGGCGGGGCAGGGCGGCGGACCGGGCGCGCTCTCGGTCTTCGCGGGTGCCAGGGTGGAGCCGTCTCAAACGCGGCGACGTGGCCGGGCTCCGTCTAGGCTCGCCCCGTGGCCCTCTTCCGCGTGCGCCGTACGACGTCCCTCGCCCCGTCCGAGGCCTGGCGCCGGCTGACGGACTGGCCCCGGCACGGCGACGCGGTCCCGCTGACCCGTGTCACGGTGACGACGCCGCCGCCCGCTGGGCCCGGCACGGAACTGGTCGCCCGCACGGGGATCGGCCCGCTGGCGTTCGACGACCGCATGGAGGTCACGGTGTGGCGGCCGCCGCGGGAGGGCGGCGGGGGCCGGTGCCGGCTGGAGAAGCGCGGGCGGCTGGTCCGCGGCTGGGCGGAGATCGAGGTCGCCCCGGACCCGGGCGGCGCCGGGCGGACGCTGATCGGCTGGCACGAGGAACTCCGCCTGCCGCTGCCGCTCCCCCGCCCCGTGGACGGCCTGCTGGCCCGCGTGGCCCGGCGCGCGTTCGCCCGCGCCGTGGACCGCCTGCTGGGCGACGGCACAGCCGGAGTTCCCTGACGGGCGCACCTCGAGATCGGCCCGGCCGCGCCGTACGCGCCGGGCGCGTGCAGGCACGGCGTCGGACGGCGGCGGCATGGGCGGCCGGTGCGGCCCGTGCGGCCCGTGCGCCTCACCGACCCGGCGGCACGGGTGCACGCCGTCCGCGCGCCCAACGCCGGCGACTGCGGCCCCGGCCTGCTCAGGCCGCGCCCGGCGGACGACCGCCGACGGAGACCGGCCGCCGGGCGGCGCCGGGCGGGGCGCCGTGGTGGATGGGCGTGTGGGCGCCCGCCAAGGGGATGCCGGTGCCGCCGTGGCGGGCGGCGACGATTTCCGCGGCGATGGACAGGGCCGTCTCCTCCGGGGTGCGGGCGCCCAGGTCGAGGCCGATGGGCGAGCGCAGGCGGGAGAGTTCTGCCTCGGTCACGCCGGCCTCGCGCAGGCGGGCCTCGCGGTCCAGATGGGTGCGGCGGGAGCCCATCGCGCCGACGTACGCCACCGGCAGCCGCAGGGCGCGCTTCAGCAGCGGCACGTCGAACTTGGCGTCGTGGGTCAGCACGCACAGGACCGTGCGGCGGTCGGTCGCGGTGCGCTCCAGGTACCGGTGCGGCCACTCGACCACCACCTCGTCGGCGTCCGGGAAGCGGGCCGCGGTCGCGAAGACGGGGCGGGCGTCGCACACCGTCACCCGGTAGCCGAGGAACGTGCCGATCCGCACCAGGGCGGAGGCGAAGTCGACCGCGCCGAAGACGATCATGCGGGGCGGCGGGGCCGAGGTCTCGACCAGCAAGGTGAGCGGTGCTCCGCAACGTGAGCCCTGCTCTCCGACCTCCAGCGTGCCGGTGCGGCCGGCCTCCAGGAAGGCGCCCGCCTCGGCCGCGACGGTGCGGTCGAGATCCGGATGCGCGCCGAAGCCGCCGGCGTGGGAGCCGTCGGGGCGGACCAGCAGCGCGCGGCCCAGGAGGGGCGCCGGGCCGGAGACGATCCGCGCCACGGACGCCGGTTCGCGCCGGGCCGCGGCGGCCACCGCGGCTGCCGTCACCTGCCGCGCAGGGTCGCCCGCGCGGACCGGCGTCACCAGCACGTCGATGACGCCACCGCAGGTCAGGCCCACGGAGAAGGCGTCCTCGTCGCTGTAGCCGAAGCGCTCCAGGACCGGTTCGCCGTCCCGCAACGCCTGCCGGCACAGTTCGTAGACCGCGCCCTCCACGCAGCCGCCGGAGACCGAGCCCACGGCCGTGCCGTCGGCGTCGACCGCGAGGGCGGCGCCGGGCTGCCGGGGGGCACTGCCGCCGACGGACACCACGGTGGCCACGGCGAAGTCCCGTCCCTGTGTCACCCATCGGTGCAGCTCGTCGGCGATGTCCAACATGTCTCGGTCTCCTTGCCTGCCGGCCGTGCGGTTGCCGGCCGTGCGACCGTCTGCCGTGCGGTTGCCGGCCCTACGACCACCGTCTGCCGTACGGCCGTCTGCCGTACGACTGCCCGCGGTGCGACCCGCGGGCACAGCCGCCCGGCGGCTGCTACGCCTACGCCGTCCCCGTCAGGTGTTCCGGCCGTACCGGTGTCCGGTCGAGGGGCAGGCCCGTCGCCGCGCGGATCGCCGCCAGGACCGCCGGGGTCGAGGACAGCGTCGGGGCCTCGCCCACGCCGCGCAGGCCGTACGGGGCGTGGCCGTCGGCCAGTTCGAGAATGTCGACGGGGATGGTCGGGGTGTCGAGGATCGTGGGGATCAGGTAGTCGGTGAAGGACGGGTTGCGCACCTTCGCCGTCCTCGGGTCCACCACGATCTCCTCCATCACGGCGATGCCCAGCCCCTGCGTCGTGCCGCCCTGGATCTGGCCCACGACGGACAGCGGGTTGAGGGCCTTGCCCACGTCCTGGGCGCAGGCCAGCTCGACGACCTTGACCAGGCCCAGTTCGGTGTCGACCTCGACCACCGCCCGGTGCGCGGCGAAGGAGTACTGGACGTGGCCGTTGCCCTGGCCGGTGCGCAGGTCGAAGGGTTCGGTCGGCCGGTGCCGCCACTCCCGCTCGACCTCCACGGCCTCGTCCTCCAGCACGTCGGCCAGGTCGGCCAGCACCTCGCCACCGTCGGTGACGACCTTCCCGCCCTCCAGCAGCGGTTCGGCGGTGGCCCAGGCGGGGTGGTGGGAGCCGAACCTGCGGCGGCCGATCTCCAGCACCCGCTCCCGCACGAGTTCGCAGGCGTGCTTCACCGCGCCGCCGGTGACGTACGTCTGCCGGGAGGCCGAGGTCGAACCGGCGCTGCCCACCGCGGTGTCGGCCGGGTGGATGGTCACCTGCGCGACGCCCAGCTCGGTGCGGGCGATCTGCGCGTGGACGGTGACGCCGCCCTGGCCGACCTCGGCCATCGCGGTGTGCACGGTGGCGACGGCCTCGCCGCCGACGACCTCCATGCGCACCCGCGCCGTCGAGTAGTCGTCGAACCCCTCGGAGAAGCCGACGTTCTTGATGCCGACCGCGTAGCCGACGCCCCGGACGACGCCCTCGCCGTGCGTGGTGTTGGACAGGCCGCCGGGCAGCTGCCGTACGTCGGCGCCCTCGCTGCTCTCCCACTGGCGCTCGGGCGGCATGGGCATCGCCTTGACGCGGCGCAGGAGTTCGGCGACCGGGGCCGGGGAGTCGACGCGCTGGCCGGTCGGCATGAGGGTGCCCTGTTCCATGGCGTTGCGCTGCCGGAACTCGACCGGGTCCAGGCCCAGTCGCCCGGCGAGCCTGTCCATCTGCGCCTCGTAGGCGAAGCACGCCTGGACCGCGCCGAAGCCGCGCATGGCCCCGCAGGGCGGGTTGTTGGTGTAGAGGGCGAGGGCCTCGATGTCCACGTGGTCCACGGCGTAGGGGCCGACGGCGAGGGAGGCGGCGTTGCCGACGACGGCCGGGGAGGAGGAGGCGTAGGCGCCGCCGTCGAGCACGATGCGGCACTTGACGTGGGTGAGCCTGCCGTCGCTGGTCGCTCCGTGTTCGTAGTGGAGCCTCGCGGGGTGGCGGTGGACGTGCCCGAAGAACGACTCGAAGCGGTTGTAGACGATCTTGACGGGTTTGCCGGTGCGCAGCGCGAGCAGACAGGCGTGGATCTGCATCGACAGGTCCTCGCGTCCGCCGAACGCACCGCCGACGCCGGACAGCGTCATCCGGACCTTGTCCTCGGGCAGTCCGAGGACGGGGGCCATCTGGCGCAGGTCGGCGTGGAGCCACTGGGTGGCGATGTAGAGGTGGACGCCGCCGTCCTCCTCGGGCACGGCGAGCCCCGACTCGGGGCCGAGGAACGCCTGGTCCTGCATGCCGAAGGTGTACTCGCCCTCGACGATCACGTCGGCACGCGCGCGTGCCGCCTCGACGTCGCCGCGCACGATGGGCTGGCGGTGGACGATGTTGGGGTGCGGGACGTGGTGGGCGTGGTGGTCGTCGCGGTGCTCGTGGAGGAGGACGGCGTCCGGCGCGGTCGCGGAGGCCTCGTCGGTGACGACGGGCAGGTCCCGGTAGTCCACCTTGATCTTCGCGGCGGCGCGGCGGGCGGTCTCGGGGTGGTCGGCGGCGACGATGGCGACGGGTTCGCCGTGGTGGCGCACCCTGCCGTGGGCGAGGACGGGCGTGTCCCGGATCTCCAGGCCGTAGTGGCGCACGTCGGTCGGCAGGTCGTCGTAGGTCATGACGGCGTACACGCCCGGGGTGGCGAGGGCCTCGCCGGTGTCGATGGAGACGATCTCGGCGTGGGCGACGGGTGAGCGCAGGATCTGGCCCCAGAGCATGTCCTCGTGCCACATGTCGGAGGAGTACGCGAACTCGCCGGTGACCTTGAGGGTGCCGTCGGGGCGGAGCGTGGACTCGCCGACGCCGCCCTTGGTCCGCGCGCCCTGGGTGATCCTGGCGGGGGCGCCGTTGGGGGACGTCATGGCCGTACCGCCTCCTGCTGCCGGGCGGCCGCCAGACGGACCGCGTCCATGATCTTCTCGTAGCCGGTGCAGCGGCACAGGTTGCCCGAGAGGGCCTCGCGGATGTCCGCGTCGGTGGGCTCGGGGTTGCGTTCGAGCATCTCGTCGGCGGCGACGAGCAGGCCGGGCGTGCAGAAGCCGCACTGGACGGCGCCGGCGTCGATGAACGCCTGCTGGATGGGGGCGAGTCCGGCGCCCTCGCCGGTATGCGAGTCGCTGCCGCCCTCGGCCCGCCACCGCTTGGCGTCGTCGAGTGAGGTGCCGGGGGCGGTCGTCGAGGCGCCGGAGGCGGGCGTTGCCGTGCCGGGGAGGTCCGTGGGCGTGCCGGACGCGGGCGCCGCCGTGTCGCAGGCCGCCCTCGACGGACCCGACGCCGCCGTTGCGCGCGAGCGCTGCCTCGCGTACTCGGCGAGGCCCTCTACGGTGACGACGTCCCGGCCCTCCGCCTGGCCGGCGGCGACGAGGCAGGAGCACACCGGCACGCCGTCCAGGCGGACCGTGCAGGAGCCGCACTCGCCCTGTTCGCAGGCGTTCTTGGAGCCGGGCAGGCCGAGCCGCTCCCGCAGGACGTACAGCAGGGACTCGCCCTCCCAGACGTCGTCGGCCTCCTGCGGGCGGCCGTTGACCGTGAAACTGACGCGCATCACGCGACTCCCTCCGTGGTGGCGGCGCCGCGGTACGCCTCCCAGGTCCAGGTGAGCGTGCGGCGGGCCATGACGCCGACCGCGTGGCGTCGGTAGCTCGCGGTGCCCCGTACGTCGTCGATCGGGTTGCAGGCGGCGGCGCACAGGTCGGCGAACCGCTTGGCGACCGACGGGGTGACGATCTTGCCGTTGTCCCAGAAACCGCCCTCCTCCAGGGCCGCGGTGAGGAACTCCTCGGCCGCCTTCGCCCTGATCGGGGTGGGGGCTGCGGAGCCGATGCCGGTGCGGACCGTGCGGGTCGACGGGTGCAGGGCCAGGCCGAAGGCGCACACGGCGATGACCATGGCGTTGCGGGTGCCGACCTTGGAGAACTGCTGCGGCCCGTCGGCCTTCCTGATGTGCACGGCGCGGATCAGCTCGTCCGGTGCGAGGGCGTTGCGCTTGACGCCGGTGTAGAACGCGTCGATCGGGATCATGCGGGTGCCACGCACCGAGACGGCCTCGACCTCCGCGCCGGCGGCGAGCAGCGCGGGGTGGGCGTCGCCTGCCGGGGAGGCGGTGCCGAGGTTGCCGCCGACGCCGCCGCGGTTGCGGATCTGCGGGGAGGCGACGGTGTGGGAGGCCAGGGCGAGGCCCGGCAGCTCGGCGCTCAGGTGCTCGATGATCCGGCTGTACGGCACGCAGGCGCCCAGCCGCACGGTGTCCTCTCCGGTCTCCCAGGCGTAGAGGTCGTCGATGCGAGTGAGGTCGATGAGGTGGCCGGGCCTGCGGTGGTCGAAGTTGATCTCGACCATCACGTCGGTGCCGCCCGCGATCGGCACGGCGGCGGGGTGCTCGGCCTTCGCGGCGAGCGCCTCCTCCCAGCTGGAGGGGCGAAGGAAGTCCATGACCGGCTCTCTTCTTCGATCTTCTTCGATTGCTGCGATCCACTGCGATCTGCTGCGTCTCGGAAGTGCTGCGGAAGTGCTGCGGACGGAGCCGGTCCGGTGCGGCGGGCGAGGCTCGTTTCCTGTCCTGTTCACAGGGAGCGCAGTCAGTACACAGCGCCGTACTCCGGTGGGGTCAGTCACCGAAACCATGAAGGAGTTGGCTGGCCACAGGGGTCATCTTGTAGATTCGTATGAATGGAGGACATCGGAAACCTCCCGGTTCTCCGGTGGAAACGTGCAGCTCCAGCGGCGCGTCCGAGCCCTGCAAGATCCATCGTAGTTTCAGACGCGAGTTCGAGACATTCGAGACTCCCGAGACGAGAGAACGGCGGCGACGACACATGCGGCTGCGCGCACTGCTGGACACCGACGCGCTGGGCCTGAAGCTGCTCGGCGGCGAGGACGAGCTGGACCGCGCGGTGCGGGGCGTGATGACCACCGACCTGCGGGACCCGAGCCGCTATCTGTCCGGCGGCGAGCTGGTGCTGACGGGGCTCGCGTGGCGGCGGGACGCCGCGGACTCCGAGAGTTTTGTGCGCATCCTGGTGCAGGCCGGGGTGGCGGCGCTGGCCGCGGGCGAGGCGGAGCTGGGGGACGTGCCGGAGGACCTGGTGGTGGCCTGCGCCCGGCACCGGCTGCCGCTGTTCGCGGTGCACGAGTCGGTGGCCTTCGCGACGATCACCGAGCACGTCGTGCGGCAGGTGTCCGGCGAGCGGGCCGGCGATCTGGCGGCCGTGGTGGACCGGCACCGCCGGATGATGACCGCGGGGCCGGCGGGCGGCGGCCCCGACGTGGTGCTGGACCTGCTCCGCTCCGACCTCGACCTGCGGGCCTGGATCCTCTCCCCCGCCGGGCGTCTCGTCGCCGGTCCCAAGGTCTCCGGGCCGGCCCTGCCTCCCGAGGTGTGCGCGCGGCTCGCGGCGGAGCACCTGGCCGCCGCCCGCGCCGGCCGCCGGGCCCCGCACCGGGTGACGCTCGGCACGACGACGTACTCCCTGTTCCCGGTCCGCGGCGGCGGCCGCGCCCCGGGGCCCGCGCGGGACGTGCGCGAGACGGTGCTGTCGGAGTGGCTGCTGGCCGTGGAGGCCGACGCCGGGGACTGGGCCGAGGAGCGGCTGGACCTGCTGTACGGCGTCACGCAGCTGATCGCGGTCGAGCGCGACCGCCGGGACGCGGCCCGTACGGTGCGCCGCCGGCTCGCGCAGGAGGTCCTGGACCTGGTCCAGACGGGCGCCGCGCCGGCCGAGATCGCGGCACGGCTGCGGGTGGCCGCGCCGGTGCTGCTGCCGGGCCTCGGGGCCGCCCCGCACTGGCAGGTGGTCGTGGCCCGGGTGGAGTGGGACGGCGCAGGCGTGGAGGCCGGTCCGGTGGCCCAGTCGCTGCTGGAGGAGATCCTCGTCGACCCGTCGGCCGGCGGGTCCGAGCCGTCCGACCGCATCGCCGTCGCGCACACCGGCGAGGAGGCGATCGCGCTCGCCGCGCTGCCCGCGGTGTCGGCGGAGCACGACGGCTCCGAGGCGGGCGTCCTCGCCGACGCGCTGCTGGAGTCCGTACGCGTTCCCCTGACCGCCGGTCTCGACGGCGACGGGCGGGTCACCCTGGGCGTGAGCGCGGCGGTGCACTCGGCGGAAGGGCTGCGCGGGGCGCTGGAGGAGGCGCGGCACGCCCGCCGGGTGGCGGCGGCGCGGCCCGGCCGGGTGTGCGCGGCGGGGCACCAGGAACTGGCCTCGCACGTCCTGCTGCTGCCGTTCGTGCCGGACGACGTGCGCCGGGCCTTCACCGCGCGGCTGCTGGACCCGCTGCGGGACTACGACCGGCGTCATCGCGCCGAACTCATCCCGACGCTGGAGGCGTTCCTGGAGTCGGACGGCTCCTGGACGCGCTGCGCCGGGCGGCTGCATCTGCACGTCAACACGCTGCGCTACCGGGTGGGTCGCATCGAGCAGTTGACGGGCCGGGACCTGTCGCGCCTGGAGGACAAGCTCGACTTCTTCCTGGCGCTGCGGATGAGCTGAGGCCCCGTCCGCCTGCCCGGGGGCGGCTCGAACCGGCCGCCTGTTCCCACGACTTTGTGAATTCCTTCACCCGCCCCCTTGGCCGGACGGCCGTAGGGGTGCTGAAATGCGGCCACCACTCAACAGCTCGATGGCGCGCTCGGGGAGGGCAACGTGGCGCATTCCGCCATGTCCGGTACCGGAACGACCTCTGATGACGATCCCCTCCAGACAGCGGTGTGGCGGCTTCGCTCGCGGGCCTGCTGGGTGGACGCGGCGGCCCTGCTGCCGCCGGCCACGGCCGCGGCGGCACTCCAGCGGGCGGCACTGCTGGTCGAACGGTGCCTGTTCACCGAACAGGGGTGGGAGGAGGCGGAGGACGCGCTGCGCACGGCCGAGGCGCAGGCCCACACCGACGAGGAACGCGGGGCCGCGGCCTGCGAACGCGGCCAGCTCGCCTACGCCGCCACCCTGCACTCCGTGCGCGACCGGGCCGACGAGGCGCGCGCCGCGCTGGGGCGGGCGGCGGCGCTGATCCCTCCGGGAACGCCGGGGCGGGCCCTGCTGGACTTCCGGCGCGGGCTGCTCGCCGAGAACCTGACCCGCTCACCGCAGGCGGCGCGCGCCGCCTACCGCCGGGCGCACGCGGCGGCCACGGCGCACGGCGACGCCCTGCTGCTCTCCTTCACCTGGCGTCATCTGGCCGGGCTGGCCCTGCGCGACGGCGACCTGGCCGAGGCACGGCACGGTTTCGCCGAGTCCCTGCGCATCCGCGAGGAGCTGGGCTTCCTCGTCGGCACGGCCCCGGCACTGGCCTCCCTGGCCGACACGGAACCCGAACCGGAGGCGTCCCGCCTGCGGGAGGAGGCCCGCCGCCTGTTCCGTCTCCTGGGGGGCGTGCCGACATGGCTGGCACCGCAGTTGGCGCCACCGGCGGCGGCGTCGTAGGCGTCGCATCGACGGGTCGACGGGTCGACGGGTCGACGGGTCGACTAGCGTCGGGTCGTCGGGTCGTCGCAGGAGCCGTGACCGGCCGGTCGTCCTCTCCGGCCGTCCCGCTGTCCCGCCCGTCCCGCTGTCCCACCGGTCGTCGCGACGGCCGTCGATCGCCACGACCGGTCAGTCATCCTCGCCGACATGTCCGAAGTGCTCGCGCACCAGCAGCCGGACCCTCTCCCCGTCGTGGGCGATCAGGGCATCCAGCAGGGCCGTGTGCTGGGCGGCGTCGGCGATCAGGTCGGTGCGGGCCTGGGGGCCGGCGGGGCCCAGGAGGGGCCATTGTGTGCGCCGGTGCAGGTCTTCGGCGACCCGGGTCAGCTGGGTGTTGCCGGCGAGGGCGAGGATCGCCCGGTGGAAGGCACGGTCCGCCTCCGCATACGTCGCCGTACAGCCGGCGGACGCCGCGCGGACCGTCGCCTCGGCCAGGGGACGCAGCCGGGCCCAGCCTTCCGGCGGCACCGTGCGGGCCAGGCGCAGGATGACCGGGGCCTCGATCAGCGCCCGCACCTGGGTCAGCTCGGCCAGCTCCCGCGGGTCCCGTTCGACCACCCGGAAGCCCCGGTTGGGCACGACCTCGACCGCGCCCTCCGCCGCGAGCTGCTGCATCGCCTCGCGCACGGGCGTCGCCGACACCCCGAACCGTTCCCCGAGCACCGGGGCCGAGTAGACCTCTCCGGGCCGCAGTTCGCCGGACATCAGCGCGGTGCGCAGGGCGTCGAGGATCTGCCCGCGCACCGACGACCGCTGCACGACAGGCCGCCCTGCCGGGGCCCCCTCGTCCCGCCGCGATCGCGCACCACGCTCCGGTCCGGGCGCCCGGCCGCGGTCCACGTCCGCCGCCGTCGGCTGCGCCGGCACCCGCGGCACCGACGGCCGCCCGGACCCCGCCCCGGAGGCGCCCCGCGCGCCGTGCCCGCCCTGTTCCACGGGTCCTCCTCCGGACGTGTCGGACTTGCGGTCGTTTCCGGGCGGATGTCACCCGCCCGCCCCACTCAGGGGGCACCTTATGGGCAGAACCGGGCAGTTCAAACTCCCGATCACTTGGGTAAGGTAAGGCTTACCTTTAATCGACGCCCGGAATCGGTGGTCCCGCATGCAGCCCGCGCCCGCGCCCCGCACGGCCGTCACGCAGGCGTACGCCCGCCTCGCCGAGGTCCTTCCCGGCCTCGCCGTGACCGAACTCTCCCCCGCCACCCCCCTCCCCCGGGAGGACGGCTGGATCACCGCCGCCGCGCTCGCGGAGGGCGGCGGCGGCCTGGACGCCTTCCTCGCCTGGGACGAGGAGCAGGTCGTCCGGGACTACGGACAGCGGGCCCGTCCGGACGTCATAGCCAGCTTCGGCCTGCACCGCTACGCCTGGCCCGCCTGTCTGCTGATCACCGTGCCGTGGCTCCTGCTGCGCCGCGTCCCCCGCTATCCCGTGACGCACGTGTCGTACAGCCGCACGGTCCCCGGCCTGTCCATGGGCGGCATCGCCGTGCGTCCCGGCTCCTTCGCCTGCCTTCCCGGCGACCCGGCCGCCGCCCTGCCCGGCGCCACCGTCGTCGCCGACGAGACCGCCCTGCGCGCCGAGGTGCGCGCGGCCGTCGCCGAGCACCTGGAACCCGTCCTCGCCGGCTTCGGGCCCCGGATGCGGCGGCGCGGACGCGCGCTGTGGGGCATGGCCACCGACGAGGTCGTCGAGGGCCTCGACCACGTCGGGCTGCTCCTCGGCGAGCGGGAGCGGGCGCGCCGCGAGCTGGAGCTGCTGCTGCCGGGCGCGACCGAGCCGTACGTCGGCTCCGCCGCCTTCCGCGCGCCGGCCGGTCCGGCGGCTGACGGGGCGCAGCCCACCCGCGACCGGGTGAGCTGCTGCATGTTCTACACCGTGCGCCCCGAGGACATCTGCGCCAACTGTCCGCGGCTGTGCGACGCGCGCCGCACGCCCGCCAAGCCGACGGCGCTCGCGGCCCGTTGACGGGCCGCGCCCGCTTCTGGCGTAAGATCACCTTGCGATGAGACCGCCCGCACGGTTACAGGTGATTCACCAATTCCTCACGCGTCACGGGAACTTTCCGTGGCACCACCGGGACGGGTAGTCTTATTCGAACTCAACTCCCGCCCCTCAAGCGGCAGTTCGAGCAGAACGCCGTCCTGGGCATCCCCTTGCACCTCCTTGGCGGCCTCTTGCCCCGAAACCCCCTGAGGGCCGGCGGGTCTGGGCCACCATGGCGGGCGTTACGCCCTATCCCAATGCAAGGGACCACCTAGATGAGACTGACCGACATATCGCTGAACTGGCTGCTCCCGGGCGCCGTACTGCTCCTGGGCATGCTGGCGGCGGTGGCGGTGCTCGCGCGCGGCAAGCGTGCCGCGGGAAAGGACGCGGGCGCCGAAGACTCGTGGGAGCGCAGCGAGGAGCGCCGCCGGCGCAAGGAGGCCATCTACGGCACCGTCTCCTACGTCCTTCTCTTCTGCTGTGCCGCGGTCGCGGCGGCGCTCTCCTTCCACGGCCTGGTCGGCTTCGGAGAGCAGAACCTCGGCCTGAGCGGCGGCTGGCAGTACCTGGTCCCGTTCGGCCTGGACGGGGCGGCCATGTTCTGCTCCGTGCTGGCGGTGCGTGAGGCCAGCCACGGCGACGCCGCGCTCGGCTCCCGCATCCTGGTGTGGACGTTCGCGTTCGCCGCGGCCTGGTTCAACTGGGTGCACGCGCCGCGCGGCGCCGGCCACGCGGGCGCCCCGCACTTCTTCGCGGGCATGTCCCTGTCCGCCGCGGTGCTGTTCGACCGCGCGCTGAAGCAGACCCGTCGCGCCGCCCTGCGCGAACAGGGCCTGGTGCCGCGCCCGCTGCCGCAGATCCGCATCGTCCGCTGGCTGCGGGCCCCGCGCGAGACCTACGGCGCCTGGTCGCTCATGCTCCTGGAGGGCGTGCGCACCCTGGACGAGGCGGTCGAGGAGGTCCGCGAGGACAAGCGCCAGAAGATGGAGGCCCGGCAGCGCAGGCGCGACCAACAGCGCCTGGAGCGGGCCCAACTCAAGGCGATCAGCCGCGGCCACGGCCGCGGTTTCCCCGGCCGCGGCGGCGGTCGCCGGGCCGGGCTGCCGGCCGTGGAGCAGGAGACCGAGCGGGTCGCCGCGGAGCCCGCCATACCGGCGCCGGAACTGCCGGCGCGCGCCCGTCCCTCGCTGCAGCCGGTGCGCAGCAGCGGCTCGGACCCGATCACGGTGGACCTCACCGCCGAGGACGACACGATGGCGCTGCCGCGTCTGGACTCCCTGGAGCGCAAGCTCAAGGACCTGGAGCAGCAGTTCGGCTGAGCGGCGCCGAGTGACGACGGCCCTGGTGCGGGGGCGCGGCCGGTACGGGCCGCGCCCCCGACGCGTGTCGTCGGGCCGCGTACGGTCGGGTCGTGAACGATCCCGGGTCCGGACCGGTCAGGCGGCGTCCAGCTCGAACCACACCGATTTGCCCACCCCGTGGGGCAGCACGCCCCAGGCGTCCGCCAGGGACTGCACCAGTAACAGCCCCCTGCCGTTCGTGCTGTACGTCCCGGGCCCGGTGTGCGTGCCGTCGTCGGCGTTCGGCACCCGCACGGCGGGCCGGCGGCCCACGAAGTCCCGTACTTCCACCCGCAGTCGGCGGGGTTCGACCGTGACCGTCAGCACCGCTTCGCCGTCGGTGTGGACGAGCGCGTTGGTGACGAGTTCGCTGGTGAGCAGTTCCGCGGTGCGGGACGACTCGGGTTCGCCCCAGTCCCGCAGCAGTTCGCGCAGGGCCCGGCGTGCCTGCGGCACCGCCCGCAGATCGGCCCTTCCGAGTCTGTGCCTGAGCTGCCTGTGTGCCGAAGTGGTCCCGATGGTCGCGGAACCGCCTCCCGACGCCTGCCTCTTCATGTCCCCCGCCCGCGTGCCGATGGTCGGTTTCCCTCCTGCTCGAACACGTTCAGGGGGATGAATGCCCCATCGGCACGGGGCCAGTCATGTGGAATCATCAACAACCGGTTGTTCGGCCACGGCCGGGGACGTCACCGGGCCACCCCGACAGGCGTCCGGAACCGCCGCGCCGCCCGTGCCTTGCGGCCGGTCGGGCGGTGAAGGGCGGTCACACACCGTCGCCGGCCGTGGACGCCGGAATTCCGTCGGCGCGGGCCGCGTCGCACGGCAGAACGGCCGTTCGGTGAAAACTGGCCGGAAACCGTCTGCCGGGTGGAGCACTGGCGGCTGTCCTCCCCACCCCCGTGAGGGGAGGACAGCCGCCCGCTCGGGCAGTCGCCCGGTACCCGGCTCAGTAGAGCTTGCCGACCGCGGTGGTGGTGGTCCGCTTGAAGGCGCGGACCGGGGCGTCGTCGAGGTCGCCGATCTGGGACCACTCGACGACGGTGACGGTCCGCCCGTCCCGGCCCACCGAGAGCAGGCGGACGTCGTTGGCGCCCCAGGACGTCTCGGTGTGCAGCCCGTGGACGCGGGCGCCCTCCTCGACGGGCAGCGCGCCGTAGCCGCGGTGGGTGGCCTCGACGTCGGGGTGCGCCTGCTCGACGCGCGTGGCGCAGGTCCGGATCTCCTGGTTCATCCGGGCGGCGAGCGCCTTCGCCTTGGCCGTGCTGCCGGTGACGATGGTCAGCTGGCGGGCGGTGGTGTCGAGGTCGGTGTGGAAGGGGCGGTAGCGGGAGTCGTAGCCCGGGAACACGTCGTCCAGGCACAGCCGCAGCTCGTCCGGGACGCCGTCGGTGACCTTGCCCGCGGTCCACGCGGAGGAGGGGTGCGGGGGCAGGTCGGCGGCCGAGAGGAACCGGGGCGAGCGGTCCGCCGCTGCGGCGGTGCCCGCGGTGGCGAGCACGGTGACGGAGGCCGTGGCGGCGAGCGCCGTGACGGCGGTGAGCGCGGCGCTGAGGCCGGCGCGGTTGCGGATGGGCATGGATCTCCCCGTTGCCGAGTGCGTGCATGGGTGCGGTGCCGTACGGTGCCGGATGGTCACGGCGGCGCCGGAAGCGGCTGCCAAGAGCATCGGCGCGGGCGGCGGCCGGGCGCAACAGCCGCCGCCGGGTTGGCCGGGGTGGAACCATCCCAGCCCTTCTGACGTGCAGGTACATGGGTGCCTGGGATGCCGTTGTGGGCCGGGACGCCCGGACGAGCGCGCGGAAGGCGGGGGTACGGTGCCGGAACGGGACGACGAGGTCGCCGGGTTCGCCCGGCTGCTGCGGGAGCTGAAGGGGCGCACGGACCGCAGCTACGGTCAGCTGGCCCGCCGTCTGGGCATGAACACCTCCACGCTGCACCGCTACTGCGCGGGCGACGCGGTCCCCCAGGACTTCGCCCCCGTGGAGCGCTTCGCCGCGCTGTGCGGGGCGACCGCGCAGGAACGCCTGGAACTGCACCGGCACTGGCTCCGCGCGGTGGAGGCGCGCCGACGGGGCAGGTCGCCGCAGCCGACCGCGGCGGGGCACCCGGAGACGGCCGCCCCGGCCGGGGACGCGGAGACGGACCGTACGCCGGAGACGGACCGGACACCGGAGACGGACCGTACGCCGGGGACGGCCGGGGACCAGGGCCTGGCCGGGGACCAGGACCTGGCCGGGGACGAGGACCTGGCCGAGGACCCTGAACCGGCCGCGAAGTCGGCCCTTGCCGGGAAATCGGTCCCAGCAAGGAAGTCGGTCCCGGCCGGCGGGGAGCCGGCCCCGGAGTCGGCCCCGGACCCCGAACCTCGCCCCGACCCCCGGCCCTGGTACCGACGACGCCGCCTCACCGTCACGGCGGCGGCGTCGAGCGTCCTGCTCCTGACCCTGGGCAGCCTCTCCGCCCTCACGTCGGACCGCACCCCCACCACGCAGGCGGCCCCGGCCACCCCCCGATCCGGCACGAGCGCACTGCCGTTACCGCCAACCGGCGCGGACACCGCTCCCCCTTCCCCCACCTCGTCCCCTCCGCTCTCCGCTTCCCCCTCCCCCGACCGCACCGGCCCCCGCCCCTCCCCCGGGAGGAAGGGCGACCGGTCCTCCACCGCTCGACCCGCCTCCCCGGCCTCCCCCTCCGCCCCGGCCCGCGCGACGGCACCCGCCCGCGCGCCCCTCACCTGGACCGCCGACTCCCATGTGTGGACGGCGGGTTGCGCACACGACTACGTCATCGCCAAACCCCCGGCGCAGGTCCCGCCGCCGCCGGTCCCGCAGGACGCCAGGACCTGGGCGGCGACGCAGGCGGCGGTGCACGGACGGGAGACGAACGTGCGGATCACCCTTCAGGGCCGGTCGTCCACGGCGGTCGTCCTGGAGGCGCTGCGCGTGCGCGTGGTGGGCCGCACGGACCCGGTGCCGGGCAACTCCTATGCGATGAGCAGCGGTTGCGGCGGCTCGATCACGCCCCGCCACTTCGCCGTGAATCTGGACGCCGACCGCCCGATCGCGCACTCGGTGGCCGGCAGCAACGAGGGCGACCCGATCCCGGCGGTGCGGCTGCCGTACCGGGTCTCGGCCGAGGACCCGGAGGTGTTGATGGTCAACGCCCGTACGGAGAACTGCGGTTGCGCCTGGTACCTGGAGCTCGACTGGTCCTCCGCGGGCCGCACCGGCACCCTGCTCATCGACGACGCGGGCCGCCCGTTCCGCACCAGCGCGATCAAGGGCCTGCCGCGCCACGGCTACGACACCGAGGCCCGGGCGTGGGGGACGTACGTCGAGTGAGGCCGGCTCACGCCTCCCAGACGGCCGCCGCCGTGCGGTCGTCGGAGTAGCCCTTCACCCGTACCTGGGTGTCGGCGAGGAACGCGGCGAGTCCCGGCGGCTGCGGGGCCGACCAGCGCTCGGTGAGGTGGGCGGACAGGCCCGGCTCGCCGCGCAGGGGGTCGGCGAGGCCGCCGGTGCACATCAGCAGCGTGTCGCCGGGGCGGGCGACCGAGGCGCGGAAGCGGAACGGCTCGCGGGACGGGGCCGGCGCCGGTTCGTACGGGCTCGGCGGGGCCGGGATGCCCAGCTCCCGGGTGAGCCGGTCGCCCTCGGGTGTGGCGGTGGACGGCGGGCCGTGGCCGACGACGGCTTCGCCGGTGGCGTCGGTGACCTGCGGTTCGATGTCCTGCCAGGCGCCGCCGCGCAGCCGGAAGAGACCGCCCGCGCCGACGCCGAAGAAGACACGGGTGCGGCAGCCGGGGTCGGCGGGGAGCAGGAGGCAGCGCAGGGTGGCGGAGTGCCCGTCGGGGTCGAGGCCCTGTTCGGCGGCGCTCGCGCGCAGCCTGCCGAGGCTTCGGTCGGTGAGCCGGTGCAGCCCGGACTTGAGGTCGCCGCGCCGGCCGGCCCGTATGTCATCGGTGAGCCGGGCGTGGCTGCGGCCGACGGCGCGGCCGATCCAGCGGCACAGCTCGACCGCCGCCCGGTGCGCGCCGGGCGTGGTCCGTGCGCCGGTCGCCATCGCCACCAGCACCAGCGCGTCGTCGCCGGCGCCGAACCGGGCGGTGAGCAGCGCGTCGCGGCGCGGCTCGCCGCGGTAGCGGGCGGAGTCCCCGCGCACGGAGGCCGCGCGCAGAACGCAGGCGCCGTAGCGGGCGCCGTCCAGCACGGTGTCGGGGACCAGGTCGCCGAGGTCGTCGGGGTCGGCCGCGGGCAAGGCGGTGGGTTCCGGTTCGTAGGTGGGCGGTCCGGAGCCGACGTGGTGGAGGGGGCCGGGGCGGGGCGGGGGCGGGGGGTCGACGGCGGGGGCGCCGGTCGTCGAGGCGGTCGGGCCGCGCGGGGCGAGGGGCGGCGACGGGTCCGCCGGCGGGGTGCGCGGTCCGGGGACGTCCGCCGTCCCGCCGCCGCTCACCGCCGTGGACGCGGACGCGAACCGGTCGTCCAGCGAGTCGGGCGTGCGCGCGGGACCCGTGTCGTCGGTGGAGTCGTCGTACAGCTGCCCCCACCAGTCGTCGGCGCGACCGGTGGGCCTTCCCCCAGGCTGGCTCATGCCGCCAATTGTCCACCGCTCGGGGCGGATGAAAACGGGGCATCCGGAAAATCCGCGCCCGCCGCCACCCACCGAACGGTCATGCGAGCGGGCCGGACTGCGGGCCGGGCCCGGGTCCGGCAGGCTGGACTGATGGGAGTGTGGGAGCTCCTGCTGGTCGGTCTGGTCATCCTGCTCGGCCTGTGCGGAGTGCTGGTGCCGGGGGTGCCCGGGGCGTGGCTGGTGTGGGCTGCGGTCCTGTGGTGGGCGCTGGAGGACCCCCGGCCGGTGGCGTGGTTCGTGCTGGTGGGCGCCACCGTCGTGCTGCTGCTGTCGGAGGCGGTGCGCTGGGCGCTGCCGCCGCGGAGGCTGCGGGCGGGCGGGGCGCCGCCGCGGATGACGGCGTACGCCGGCGCGGGCGCCCTCGTCGGCTTCTTCCTGCTGCCGGTCGTCGGCGCGATCCCCGGCTTCATGGCGGGCGTCTACCTCTCCGAGCGACGGCGCCTGGGCCGGCACGGAGAGGCACGGGCGGCGCTGCGCTCGGTGATGCGCTCGGGCGGGTCGAGCATGCTGGTGGAGCTGTTCACCTGCCTGCTGATCACGGGGGCGTGGGCCGGGGCGGTGCTGTGGGGCTGACCTCACATACCCCCCTTCGTGCCGTTCAGGACGCCCTCCAGCGTCAGCAGCCGCACCTTGCGGTCCAGGCCGCCCGCGTAGCCGGTGAGGGAGCCGTTCGCGCCGATGACCCGGTGGCAGGGGCGGACGATCAGCAGCGGGTTCGCGCCGATCGCCCCGCCGACCGCGCGCACGGCGGCCCGGGGCGCGCCGACCCGTGCGGCGATCTCGCCGTACGTCGTCGTCGCCCCGTACGGCAGCGTGTCCAGCGCCTCCCAGACCCGCTCGCGGAAGGCGGTGCCGTGGGCGCGCAGCGGCAGGTGGAACTCCTTCAACTCGCCGGCGAAGTAGGCGGCGAGCTGTTCCCGGGCCGCGCGGAAGGGCGCGGGGTCGTGCCGCCGGTCGTCGAGCGCGCCGCGGCCTGCCTTCTGGCCGGGGACGAAGACGGAGGTCAGCGCGCCGTCGGCGTCGGCGGTGAGGAGCAGCGCGCCGAGAGGGCTGTCGAGGCTCGTCCAGTAGGTCATGCGTGCTCCAGAGGTCGTGCGTGCTTCAGGTGCAGCAGGGCGTAGGAGCGCCAGGGGCGCCAGCTGTCGGGGGCGTGCGTGCCGGGCGGCGCGACGTCGGGGTCGCCGAGGGCACGGGTGCGGATGACGGCGACGGTGGCGGGGCCGAGGCCGGGCAGGGCGAGCAGCGCGTCGTGCGCCGCGTCCCGGTCGGCGCCCGGGTCCAGCCGTACGACGCCGTCGGCGAGGGCGGCGGTGAGCGCGCCCAGGGGTCCGGCGGGCTCGGCCTCGGCGAGGACGGCGGGCTCGGGGAAGAGGTGGGTGAGGGCGCCGCTGGGCGCGTCGAGGACCTTGCCGTACCGCCGTACCAGCCGCTCCGCCTCCGCGCGCCCCGCCACCGCCCGTACCGCCAGCTCCTCCGGGTCCGTCGTGCCCGGCGAGCGCAGCCCCGGCCGGGCCGCGACCAGCGGGGCGAGCCGCGGATCGGCGCCGAGCCGCTCGTCGACGGCGTACGGATCGGCGTCCAGGTCGAACAGCCGGCGCAGCCGCTGCACGGCGGTGGTGAGGTCGCGCGGGTCGGTCAGGTGCAGGCGGGCTTCGAGCCGGCCACCGCGCCGGGTGGCGGAGCCGGAGGCGCGGGAGCGTTCGCCGACGGCGACGACTCCGGTGCCGTACGGGAGGCGCAGGGTACGGCGGTAGGTGCGCGCGCCGGCCGGGCCGCGCACCTCCTCGACGCCGGGGACGGCCTCGCGCTGGAGCAGGTCGAAGACGGACGCGGCGTGGTAGGGGCCGCGGTGGGCGAGCCTGAGCGGTATCCCGGCGCCCCGGCAGTCCACGCGCCGGCTCCGGCCTCCCGGGGCGGCGGCGCGCAGGGCGGTGGGCGTCAGGCCGTACACCGCGCGGACGGTGTCGTTGAACTGCCGGACGCTGGCGAAGCCGGAGGCGAACGCGATCTGCGTGACGGGCAGGTCGGTGGTGCGCAACAGCACGCGCGCGGTGTGCGCCCGCTGGGTGCGGGCCAGTGCCACGGGGCCGGCGCCGAGTTCGGCGGTGAGCTGCCGCTGCACCTGCCGTGCGCTGTACCCGAGCCACGCGGCGAGGCCGGCGACGCCCTCCCGGTCGATCACGCCGTCGGCGATCAGCCGCATGGCGCGGCCGACGACGTCGGCGCGGACGTTCCACTCGGCCGAGCCGGGCACGGCGTCCGGACGGCACCGCCGGCAGGCCCGGAAACCCGAGGCCTGCGCGGCGGCGGCCGTCGCGAAGAACCGCACGTTGTGCCGCCTGGGCGTCACGGCGGGGCAGCTGGGACGGCAGTAGACGCCGGTCGTGACGACGGCGAAGAAGAACACGCCGTCGAAGCGGCCGTCCCTGCTGCGCACGGCCTCGTACCTGCTGTCCTCGTCCCGCAGACGTTCCCTCACGCGTTCCAGTCTCCGCCACGGCGGGGCACGCGGCTGGCGGAAATCGGACATGGCGTTGAGGGCTCCCCGGCCACGCCCTGCGGGCCGTCACCTCCAGCCGTTGCGCTTGGCCTCCATGGCCGCACGGCCCTCGGCGCCCTTGCGCTTCCAGTCCTTGCGGATCTCGGCGCGCAGCCGGGCGTCCGTCTTGGCGACGATGCGCTGGTTCTCCCGCAACAGCTTGCGGTAGCTCTCCAGCCGCCGCACCGGAAGCTCGCCCGCCTCGATGGCGGCCCGCACCGCGCAGCCCGGCTCGGACTCGTGGGCGCAGTCGTGGAACCGGCACTCCGCGGCCAGCTCCTCGATCTCGGCGAAGACCTGCCCGACGCCGGTTCCGGCGTCCCACAGCCCCACGCCGCGCAGGCCCGGCGTGTCGATGAGCACGCCGCCGCCGGGCAGGAGCAGCAGATTGCGGGTGGTGGTGGTGTGCCGCCCCTTGCCGTCCACGTCACGGGTGGCCCGGACGTCCATCACGTCCTCGCCGAGCAGGGCGTTCGCGAGCGTGGACTTGCCTGCGCCGGACTGCCCGAGCAGCACGGAGGTGCCGTGCCCGACGACGGCGGCGAGGACGTCGAGCCCGTCGCCGTCCCGGGCGCTGACCGTGAGCACGGGCACGCCGGGCGCGCTGGTCTCGACGTCCTGGACGAGGTGCGCGAGCGTCGCCGGGTCCGGCACCAGGTCGGCCTTGGTCAGCACGACCACGGGCTGCGCCCCGGACTCCCAGGCCAGGGCGAGGAAGCGCTCGATGCGGCCGAGGTCGAGCTCGACGGCGAGGGACACGGCGACGACGGCGTGGTCGACGTTGGCGGCGAGGATCTGGCCCTCTGACCGCTGGGAGGAGGTGGAGCGCACGAAGGCGGTGCGGCGCGGGAGGTACGCGCGCACGTAGCGCGGGTTGCCGCCGGGTTCGACGGCGACCCAGTCGCCGGTGCACACGACCCGCAGGGGGTCGTGCGGGGTGACGAACGCGGTGTCGGCGCGCAGCACTCCGCCGGCGGTGACGACGTCGCACTGCCCCCGGTCGACGCGCAGGACCCGCCCGGGCAGCAGCCCGTCGGAGGCGTACGGGGCGAACTCGGCCGCCCAGGCGTCGTCCCAGCCGTAGGGGGCGAGGACGGAGGAAACGGTGGTGGAAGACCACGAGGACAACAGGGTGACCCTTCGGAAGGGGCGGCCCCGGCGTGAAGGAAGTCGAGGAAGGTCAGCCGGCGGCCACGGAGGTGGACGTGAGGAGTTCCTGGATGCGGGCAGCGCCCGGCGCAGTGACAGCCATCGGTCGACACCTCCTGTTCTTCACTCGGATCTGTTCTCGCTCGAAACGTGAGGGCCTCACGGGAGACGCGAGGGCCTCACGCGAAGTCGGGGCCCAGCCTAGAGCGGCGCCCGCGCGGGGCGCCACCGAATATTGGAGCGGGCGTGCACGGGTCGGCCCGCGTGGCGGGCCCTCATGGGCGGACGTTCACGACGTCGCGCACACCCGCCCGTTCAGCGTGAAGTCGTACGCCGGGGAGTTGGCGCCCTTCCAGGAGGCGAGGAAGCCGAGGGACAGGGCGCCGCCCTCGGGAACCGCCTTGTTGTAGTCGGCGGCGCGGGCCGTGACGTCGGCGCCGGTCTGGGTGAAGGTCGCGTCCCACATCTGGTTGACGTGCTGGCCGTCGCGGAAGGTCCAGCCGACGCGCCAGTCGTCCAGGGCGCGGTCGGTGGTGATCTTCACGGTGGCCTGGAAGCCGTCGGGCCACTGGCCGACCAGGCGGTAGTCGACCCGGCAGGAAGCCGCCGGGGTGGGCGTGGGGGTCGGTGTCGGCGTCGGCCCGGGTGTGGTGGGGCGGGCGCCCTGGGGTGCGGGGGCGGGCGTCCCCGGCCGTGCACCGGACGGCGAGGGCCGGGCGGGTGTGCTCTCCTCGGCCGGCGACGACCACGGGTCGGCCACCGGCTGGCGGTCGGCGGTGTCGCCGGGAGGCGCCGCCTCGTCCGCGGGGTCGCCGGACGGCACCAGGGTGACGGCGAGGGCCAGCACGGAGACCAGGACGGCGGCGACCAGGAGACCGTTGCGCAGCACCCGTGTGCGGCCGGTGCCGCCCTGGAGGGGGCTGCCGTCGTCCTGGTCGGGGCGGCCGGCGCCGAGGCGGACGTCGGCCGCCCGGCGGCGGCGTTCCAGGTAGGCGAGGCCGCCCCAGCCGACGACGCCGGTGGCGAGCGCGCCGGGCAGGCCGCCGCCGTGCAGCCGCAGGCAGGCCGCCGTCTCCCCGCAGCTCAGGCACTGGGCGAGGTGCCGGGAGAGGTCGTCGGGGGTCTCGGTGACCGGGGAGCGGGTGACCGCGTCGAGCAGCCGGGCATATCTGCCGCACTCGGGGTCCATCGGGGTGTCGAGGTGATTGCGCAGGCACCGGTCCCGGAACAGGCCGCGCACGTCGGCCAGTTCGTCCGCGGCGACCTCGGGGGCGAGGCCGAGGCGGCGGGCCGCGACGGACAGCGGCAGGGCCTCCACCTCGGTCAGCCACAGCAGTTCCGCGTCGGCGGCCTGCATGTCGCGCAGGGCGCGCAGCGCGAGCGGGCGACGCGACGGAGGGCCGGTGAAGCGGGCGGCCTGCTCGGAGCCCAGCCACAGCCGCAGCTCCGGGTCGAGCCGGTGGCCCTCGCCCCGGTCCTCCCAGTCGGCCGCCGTGGTGCGGACGGCCGTCAGCAGCAGGGGGATCCGGGGCAGCCGGGCGGCACGCCGGCCCGCGCCGCGCGGTGCGGCGGCGTCGGCGGCGCGCAGTTGCCGCATCCCGTGCGCGAACGCCTCCCGGGCGAGCCGGGTCGCCGCGGCGGACCCGGACGTGCACAGGTCGGCGTACGAGAGCACCGTGTCCCAGCACTCGGTGAACAGCGCGGCCTCGGTCGCGTCCCGGGGCGTCGGCAGGTCGGGCATCGGTCTCCTGCATCCACATGCGAGGTCACCTGCGAGGTCAACTCACCATAAGGCCATGGGAGTTGAGGCGACCTCGGAGTGGTGCACGAGCCTTTCACGGGCTCGCCACGACTGACAAGCGACATTTTCGAACCCACCGCTCGTCCGACGGGTGCCCCCGAATCCGCGTTTCATTCCCGAGGGATCGGACCTCCGCGGGCGTCCCGGGGGCCGCGCCGTCCGCCGGCCCCTCGGCCGGCGCCCCGGCGCTTCAGACCTCCACCGGCTCCTCCGCCGACAGGCTGTCCATGAAGGAGCTGACCGAGAACACCGCGCGGCCGGGGCCGGGCGGGCCGTAGCCGGGCGGGGAGGTGAGGCCGAAGTCGTCCATGGTGGCGCGGTAGGCCTCCAGCAGGCGGATGTGGTACTCCAGCGGCGCGCCCTGCGGGTTGGCCTTGCCCAGCGGGGTGGTGGGCTCGGGGCACCAGGTGGTGAACCGGGGCGTGATGCCGTGCGACATGAAGAAGCGCAGGCCCTCGGTGGTCGACGCGATGGCCTCGTCGACGGTGGTGAAGCCGAAGGGCTCGGCCATCTCCACGCCGGCGACGAAGTTGGGGATGACGTTGCGCGGGCCGAAGACCTCCGCCGAGTCAAGGATGCGCCGGTGCCACTCGTCGCGGCCGACGTAGCGCTCCTTGCCGGGGCAGTACAGCTCGAACAGGCGGCGGTCCCACACCTCGTAGTTGGGGTGGTAGATCTGCACGCCGTAGTCCTTGAACCGCTGGACGTCGTCCCTGGGCAGCGCCTGCGCGACGACCTTGCCGATCCAGCGGCCTGGGAAGCGCTCCTCGATGGCCTTGGCGTAGTGGCCGTAGAAGTCGGCCTCGTCACGCCCGGCGACGGTCTTGGTGATCGCGCCGCCGGTGAGCGTGTAGGCGGTGGACGTCCTCTGGGTGTCGTACCGGTCGATGATCTCCAGCGCCTCCAGGACCTCCTCGACGTCCTTGACGCCGGTGTAGGGGCGTCCGGCGGCCTTGTGCTGGCGCCAGTTGTGGTTGATGTCGCAGTACTGGCACTCCTCCTTGGCGCCGAAGTACTGGCACACCCGGAAGACGGTGAGGTAGATCAGGTAGCCCCACTGGATGGTGGGGGCCACCTCCATGACCGACTTCCCGTTGGAGAGCGTGTGCCGGTAGTACTCCGGCATCGGGGGCACGCCGACGTCGGAGATTCGCCGGCCGTCGAGGTAGAGGCCGAGCATGCCGTCCTCGTCGGCGGCGACGCGGTACGGGGAGGACGGGTTCACGCGCACGGAGACGACCGTGCGGCGCAGGTCGTAGGGGCCGCCCGTGAGGATGATCTCCTCGGGCGGGCGGCGCAGCGCGGCCTCGCCCAGCTCCGGGAGGGTGCCGTGGTCGAAGGAGAAGATGAAGTACGACTTCGGCTTGACCTCGCCGCCCTCGTTGTCGCTCAGCGCGGAGGGGTCGAAGGCCACGCCCCCGCGAAGGAGGTCCTCCTTGAAGACGGCCTCCCGGGGAACGTGCGGGAAGCGCTCCATCAGATCCTCGACGAGCGCGGTGCGGCTGCCCATCCGTGTTCTCCTCCCTGGTCCGGCGTTCGACTCCTCACGGTATGCCCCGCGCCTCCACGGGCGTGCAGCCGGGTCACCCCTGACACCCGTCGACGATCCTGACACATGTCGTCAGGGTCGTCAGATGGGCAGGCGGGACGACATCGTGGCGGCGGCCGTCGAGGTCTTCGGGCGGCACGGCTTCCGGCACACCTCGATGGACCTGGTCGCACGGGCCGCCGGGGTGTCCCGGCCCGCGCTCTACCAGTACTTCCGCAACAAGCAGGACGTGTTCGCCGCGGTCACGGAGCACACGGCCGCCCGGCCGCCGGCGGCCGCGCGGCGCGCCCGGGAGGCGGAGGGGGACCTCGCCGACCGGGTCCACGGGGTGCTGCGGGTCGAGCTCGACGCGGGCGGCGGCGAGGGCTGGGGCGCGCAGGCGCGCCACCGGCAGGAGCCGGTCGCGGACGCCCCGGCGGGGACCGGCCGCGCGGACGACCGGCTGGTCGACGTCCTCGCCCGGCTGCTGGCCGAGGAGTCCGCGGCGCCCGACCCGCTGGAGACGGCCGTCGTCCTGCTCGCCTCGACCGCCGGCACCGGCCGCTCGGAGGGCGCCCCGGGTCCTGCGCCGACGGCTGCGCCGCCTGGTCGGCCTGGTCGTGGCGGGCCTGCCGCCCGCCGACCGCTCCTGATCGCCCTCCCGGACGTGATCTGCGTCATCTCGGCCGCCCGCGCCCTCACCGCGGTGATTAGCTGAGCCCGGCCATCCACCTCATTTCCTTCCGAAAGGGCGACCGCATGACCGAGACCGCCGAGGCCGGCCCCGTGCGCAACTGGGCGGGCAACATCACGTACACCGCCAAGGAGCTGCACCGTCCGCGCACGGCCGACGCGCTGCGGGCGCTCGTCGCGGGGAGCGACCGGGTGCGGGTCCTGGGCAGCGGGCACTCGTTCAACGAGATAGCCGAGCCCGGCCCCGGCGGCGTGCTGGTCGCGCTCGACGCCCTGCCGCCCGTCGTCGACGTCGACGCGCGGGCCCGTACGGTCCGGGTGTCCGCCGGGGTGCGGTACGCCGAGCTGGCCCGCCGGGTCCACGCGCACGGGTTCGCGCTGCCCAACATGGCCTCCCTCCCGCACATCTCGGTCGCCGGCTCGGTGGCCACCGGCACGCACGGCTCGGGCGTCGGCAACGGCCCGCTGTCCGACGCCGTGCGCGAGGTCGAGCTGGTGACCGCCGACGGCACGACCGTGACGATCGCCCGCGGCGACGGGCGGTTCGGCGGCGCGGTCACCTCCCTGGGCGCGCTCGGCGTCGTCACCGCGCTCACCCTCGACCTGCTGCCCGCCTTCGACGTCGAGCAGCGCGTCTACACCGAACTCCCCCTGGAGGGCCTCGACTTCGAGACGGTGATGGCGGCGGCGTACAGCGTCAGCCTGTTCACCGACTGGCGTGAGCCGGGCTTCCGGCAGGTGTGGGTCAAACGCCGCACCGACCAGCCGGAGACCGGCTTCCCCTGGGCGGCGCCCGCGACGACGCCGCAGCACCCGGTGCCGGGCATGCCCGCCGTCAACTGCACGGAGCAGTCCGGCCTGCCGGGTCCCTGGCACGAGCGGCTGCCGCACTTCCGGGCGGAGTTCACCCCGAGCAGCGGCGAGGAGCTGCAGTCCGAGTACCTGATGCCCCGCGAGCACGCCCTGGACGCGCTGCACGCGCTCGACGCGATCCGCGCGCAGGTGGCGCCCGTGCTGCAGACCTGCGAGGTGCGCACCATCGCGGGCGACGCCCAGTGGCTGAGCCCGAGTCACGGCCGGGACAGCGTGGCCGTCCACTTCACCTGGATCGCGGACACCGCGGCGGTTCTGCCCGCGGTGCGCCGGGTGGAGGCGGCGCTGGACGCGTTCGACGCGCGCCCGCACTGGGGCAAGGTGTTCACCGTGCCGGGGGCTGTGCTGCGGGAGCGGTATCCGCGCTGGGCCGACTTCCGGGCGCTGGCCCGCGAACTGGACCCGCGCGGCACGTTCGCCAACGACTTCGTGCGGGCGGTCCTGGACGACTGAGACGGCCGGGACGCCGACCCCGTACACCCGCCCCCAGCACCCGCCCCCCCTTTCTCCACCCCCTTTCCTAAGCCCTTGTCGAAAGCCGCCGCAGACCATAGCCTTGCGCCGCGCCGGTGCCGGACCCCGCTCCCGTACCGGCCGGACCGAAGGGATGGGGACCCGGTGAAGCGCACCTCACGCGACATCCGCACCGCGAACCGCTACGAGGTGCTGCGCCAGATCATCGCCGCGTCGCCCACCTCCCGGCAGGAGCTGGCCGCGGCGACCGGGCTGAGCCTCGCCACGGTGGCCACGCTCGTCGGTGAGCTGCTCGAACTGGGCATGATCACCGAGGTCGGCTTCGAGGACTCGGCGGGCGGCCGGCCGCGCGGACTCGTCGCCGTGAACGCGCCGGGGGGCGCGCTGATCGGCGTCGACATCGCGGAGACGTACGTCCATGTCGAGCTGTTCGACCTCGCGCTGAACGTCCTCGCCCGCGCCGACGAGAACATGCGCCCCGGAGAGAGCCGCCCCGAGCAGGTGGTCGGCCATGTCGCCGCCGCCGTCGGCTCGGTGGTGGCGCAGGCGGGGGTGGAGGGCGCGCGGGTGCTGGGCGTCGGGGTGAGCGCGCCGGGCCAGGTGGACCGCGACAGCGGCGTCTCCGCGTACGCGCCCAACTGGGACTGGCACGACGTGCCCCTGCTCGACCTGCTCGCCGAGCACATCGCCTACCCGCTGTATCTCGACAACCCCCTGCGAGCCTGCGCCGTCGCCGAGTTGTGGTTCGGGGCGGCGCGTGGGCGCGGGGACGCCGTCGTGGTCAACCTCGGCACCGGCGTGGGCGCCGGACTCGTGCTCGGCGGAGGGGTGCACCGGGGCGTCAGCAACAGCGCCGGCGAGTGGGGCCACACCACCCTGGTGCTGGACGGGCGGCTGTGCCACTGCGGCAACCACGGCTGCGTGGAGACGTACGTCGGCGCGCCCGGCATCATGCTCAACCTGCGCGAACTGAGCCCGGGGAGCGCCCTGTTGCACCCCGAGGACCAGACCGCCACCATCGACGCGCTGGCCCGCGCGGTCGCCGCGGGCGATCCGGTGGCCGTCGACGTCGTCAGGAGCACCGCCCGTTACCTGGGCGCCGGGATCGCCGACCTGGTCAACCTGTTCAACCCGGAGGTGGTCGTGCTCAGCAGCTGGGTGGCGGCCGCGCTGGGCGAGCCGCTGCTCGCCGAGGTGCGCGAGGCCGTCGCCCGGCGCGCGCTGCACCGGCCGCTGGCGGCCACCGAGATCGTGCTCTCCCCCATCCCCACCGACCCCGTGTCGCTGGGCGCGGCGACGTTCGCCCTGGAGGGGGCCCTGCAGTCGGGCGGCCGGCGGACGGCACGGCGCGCGGCTCGGGCGTAGCACCGGCCGCTCGCCGGGCACGGGCTCGTCACGTCCGGTGCGCCGTACGTGACGGTCCGCTTGCAACAGACTTCGTCCGACCCCTTGCCGAAGCCTTAGTCGAAGGTTAACGTCCCGCACCGCACTGCGAGTTCGGGCCGTAGCCGTACGACAGACAAGGACGTCAGATGTCGGCACACCGCAACAGCACCTGGAACAGCAGCCCTTGGAACCCCCTGACCGGGAATCGCGGGACGGGGAACCCCGCCGCCTGGAACCGCCGCTCCGTGCTCCGCGCCGCGATGGGACTGGCCGCGGCCGGCGGGCTGTCGGCGTGCGGCGGCAACAACGGGCGCGGCGGCGGGTCGGGTCCGGGCACGAACCTCGTGCAGTACTTCCACGCGTACGGCGAGGCGGGCACCGAGCAGGCCATCAAGCGGTACGCCAAGGCCTACGACCGGGCGAACGTCGGCACCCAATGGATCACCGGCGCGAACTTCGAGAGCAAACTGTTCTCCGCGCTGCTCACCGACAACGCGCCGGACGTCTTCGAGTTCCACCCGCAGATCCAGCTCGTCAGAAGCGGTCAGGTCGCCGACCTCACCGACCTGGTCGAGCCGGTGAAGGACGACTTCAACCAGGCCGACATCGCCTCGCACACCATCGACGGCAAGATCTGGGGCGTCCGCATGATCGACGACCCGCAGTTCTTCTACTACCGCAGGTCGATGCTGGAGGAGGCGGGCATCGAACCGCCCGCGACGCTGGACGAGTTGGTCGAGGCGGCGGCGAAGCTCACCACCGACAAGGTCAAGGGCGTCTTCCTCGGCAACTCCGTCACCCCCGTGATGAATCCGCTGATCTGGTCGACGGGCGCCGACACCCTCGACGAGGGCAACCGGATCGCGTACCACACGGACGCCGTGGCCGAGGGCCTCGGGAAGCTGCGGTCGATGTTCGCGGACGGCCATCTGCTGCTGGACGCGCCGGCCGACTGGTGGGACCCGTCGGCGCTCACCCAGGGCCTGACGGCGATCCAGTGGTGCGGCATGTGGGCGATGCCGGTGATCCAGAAGGCGCTCGGGGACGACGTCGGCATCATCCCGTTCCCGACGGCGGCGCAGGGCGGCCGGCCGTCCGTGACCAACGGCGGCTGGTCGATGTTCGTCAACGCCAAGTCCGAGCACGTCGACGAGGCGAAGGAGTACGTGAAGTGGCTGTGGATCGACCAGAAGGAGTACCAGGAGGACTGGGCGCTGTCGTACGGCTTCCACATCCCGCCGCGGACCTCGCTCGCCGAGTCCGCCGAGAAGCTGAAGTCGGGCCTGGCCGCCGAGGGCGTACGGCTGTTCAACGAGTTCGGCCACTTCGACAACCCCGCCTGGACCCAGGCGATGATCGTCGCCCTGGAGGGCGTGGTCGCCGACACGGTGCGCAAGGGCGGTGACCCGGAGGCGGCGCTGGACAAGGCCGACACGACGGTGAACCGCGAGCTGAAGAAGCTGTTCGGATAGGCCGGCGGACGGACGCCATGTCGACCTCCGAGACCGCGGAGACCTCCGCGAACGCCAAGTCCCCCAAGTCCCCCAGGACCCCTGAGACCACCCGGCGCGCCTATCCCACCGGCACCGCCGTCCGCGGCCGCACCCTCAGTTTCTGGCTCTTCACCGGTCCGTTCCTCCTGGGCCTGGTGATCTTCGTCTACGTCCCGATCGGCTGGAGCGCCTACCTCTCGTTCTTCGAGGCCCGCTACACGGTCACCCCCAGCGACTTCGCCGGCCTCGACAACTACCGCCACATGCTGACGAACGACAGGTTCACCGAGTCGCTCGTCACGTTCACCGTCTTCGCGGCCATCGTCGTGCCGGTCACCTGGGCCCTCTCCCTCGGCCTGGCGCTGATGGTGCACCGGCTGCGCTTCCTGCGGGCCTTCTTCCGCTCGGTGTTCTTCCTGCCGACCGCGGTCAGCTTCGTCGCCGCCTCGCTGATCTGGAAGATGTCCATCTTCAGCGGCGTCCGCTTCGGCCTCGCCAACACCGTCCTGAGCTGGTTCGGCGTCGAGAACATCGCCTGGCTGGCCGACCCCAGCCCGCCCTGGTACTGGCTGGTCATCGTCACCGTACGGCTCTGGCTCCAGGCAGGCTTCTACATGATCCTGTTCCTCGCCGCCCTGCAGAACATCCCGCCGGAGCTGTACGAGGCCGCCGCGATCGACGGGGCGAAGCCCGGCCGGCAGACGTTCTGGTACGTCACCCTGCCCCAGCTGCGGGCCACGTCCACCGCCGTGATCCTGCTGCTGCTCGTCGCGGCGTACCAGGCCTTCGACGAGTTCTTCAACCTGCTCGCCAAGACGACGTGGGGCCGGCCGCCGCTGGTCGAGCTGTACTACACGGCTCTGGGCGAGAACCAGGACTACGGCGCCGGCAGCGCGGGCGCGATGATCCTGACCCTGCTGATCTGCGTGGTCACCCTGCTCCAGGGCCGGATCATGGGCTTCGGCCGCGCGGAGGAGACCAGATGACCGCCACCGGACCAAGCACGGGACCGATCGCCGGACCAGCACCCGGGCCCGTCACCGGACCGACCGCCGGACCGACCGCCAAGCCCTCCGCCGGCGCCCCGCGGCGGATCCGGCGCGGCGGCGGCGTCCTCGCCTCCACCGGCCTCTACGCCGCCACCTGCGTCGCCGCCCTCCTCTTCCTCGTCCCCTTCTACCTGATCGTCCGCAACGCCCTGTCCACGGACGCCGAGATCACCGGGGAGAACTGGAAGCTGTTCCCCACCGACGTCCAGTGGGGCAACATCGGCGAGCTGTTCGACGACCCGACGGTCCCGTTCGCCCGCTCGCTGTGGAACAGCGCGGTCGTCGGCGTGCTGCACACGGCCGGCACGCTGCTGGTCTGCTCGCTGGCCGGCTACGGGCTGGCGAGGATTCCCTACCGGCACGCCGACAGGATCTTCTACGCCGTTCTGGTGACGCTGATGGTGCCGACGGCGGTCACCTTCGTGCCCAGTTTCGTGCTGGTGTCCTCACTCGGGTGGGTGTCGAGCCTGCGCGGACTGGTCATACCGGGGCTGTTCAGCGGTTTCACCTGCTTCCTCTTCCGGCAGTACTTCCTGGGGTTCCCCAAGGAACTGGAGGAGGCGGCGCGGATGGACGGACTCGGCTACTGGGGCGCGTACTGGCGCATCGTCGTGCCGAACTCGCTGAACTTCTTCGCCGCCATGGCCACCATCACCTTCATCAGCGGCTGGAACGCCTTCCTGTGGCCGCTGGTCATCGGCCAGGACGAGGAGTTCTGGACGGTGCAGGTGGCGCTGTCCTCGTACATGACCAACCAGACCGTGAACTTCCATCTGATCTTCATGGCCACCGCCATCTCGATCCTGCCCCTGGTCCTCGTGTTCCTGTTCCTCCAGCGCTGGCTGGTGCAGGGCGTCGCACAGACCGGCATCAAGGGCTGAACAAGGAGACCGATGTCTTTGCGCACCACGGGCCACTACGTCGAGGACGTGTCCCCGGGCCGCGGGGTCCTGCCGCCCCGCGCCCGGTACGCGTCCTCGGACGCCGCCTCCCTGTCCCTGAACGGCGACTGGCTCTTCCGGCTGTCGCCGACGGCCGACGCCGAGGACGAGTCGTTCGCCCAGGAGGGGTACGACGCCGCGGACTGGGCGCGGGTGACCGTGCCCGGCCACTGGGTCCTCCAGGGCGACGGGGCGTTCGGCGGGCCCGTCTACACCAACCACCTCTACCCCTTCCCCGTCGACCCGCCGCGCGTCCCGACCGAGAACCCCACCGGCGACCACCTGCGCGTCTTCGACCTGCCGCCCGACTGGCCGGCGTCCGGCGGCGACGCGGTGCTGCGGTTCGACGGCGTGGAGTCCTGCGCGCGGGTCTGGCTGAACGGCACGGAGCTGGGCGGGTTCACGGGCTCGCGGCTGCCGCACGAGTTCGCCGTCGGGCGGTTGCTGAGGCCGGCCGGGAACGTCCTCGCGGTCCGGGTCCACCAGTGGTCGGCGGGCTCGTACCTGGAGGACCAGGACCAGTGGTGGCTGCCGGGCATCTTCCGGGACGTCACCCTGCTGCACCGCCCGGCGGACTGCGCGGGCGACTTCTTCGTGCACGCGTCGTACGACCACCTGACCGGCGAGGGCACGCTGCGCGTCGACTCCGAGGCGGCCGGCCGGGTCACCGTGCCCGAGCTGGGCGTCGACGTGGCGACCGGGGAGGCGGTGACGGTCCCGGTGCGGCCGTGGACGGCGGAGACGCCGAGGCTGTACGACGCCGTACTGGACACCGGCGGCGAGCGGGTGCCGCTGCGGATCGGCTTCCGGACGGTCGCCCTGGAGGACGGCCTGATCAAGGTCAACGGCAGGCCGCTGCTGTTCAAGGGCGTCAACCGGCACGAGTGGCACCCCGAGCGAGGGCGCGCCCTGGACCTGGAGACGATGCGGACGGACGTGCTGCTGATGAAGCGGCACAACGTCAACGCCGTGCGGACGTCGCACTATCCCCCGCATCCGGCGTTCCTGGATCTGTGCGACGAGTACGGCCTGTGGGTGATCGACGAGTGCGATCTGGAGACCCACGGCTTCACCGAGCAGGGCTGGCGGGACAACCCGGTCGACGACGACGCCTGGACGCCGGCGCTGCTGGACCGCGCGGCGCGGATGGTGGAGCGGGACAAGAACCATCCGTCGGTGATCATCTGGTCGCTGGGCAACGAGGCCGGGACGGGCCGGGGCCTGACGGCGATGGCCCAGTGGATCCGGGCCCGCGACTCCTCCCGCCCGATCCACTACGAGGGCGACGCCACCTGCCGTGACACCGACATGTACTCGCGGATGTACCCCTTCCACGAGGAGGTCGAGCGCATCGCCCGCGGACTGGACGGCGGACCGCGGGGACGCCGCGAACTGCCCCTGATCCTCTGCGAGTACGCCCACGCGATGGGCAACGGCCCCGGCGGCCTGGCCGACTACCAGCGCCTGTTCGAGTCGTACGACCGGCTCCAGGGCGGCTTCGTCTGGGAGTGGATCGACCACGGCGTCCGCCACCCGGAGCTGGAATTCGCGTACGGCGGCGACTTCGGCGAGGAGTTGCACGACGGCAACTTCGTCTGCGACGGCCTGGTGTTCCCGGACCGTGCTCCCTCCCCCGGCCTGGTCGAGTACAAGAAGGTGATCGAGCCCGTCCGCATGGAGGGCGACGGTGCGACGGGCACGGTGCGGGTGCGCAACGCGTACGACTTCGCCGACCTGTCGGCGCTGTCGTTCGAGTGGTCGTTCCAGGTGGACGGCGAGACGGTGGACTCGGGACCGCTGTCGGTGCCGCTGCTGGGCCCCGGCGAGTCGGCGGAGGTGAAACTGCCGCCGGCGCCGTCGCCGGGGGGCGACGGGGAGCGGCAGTGGCTGGTGCGGGCGGTGCTGGCGCAGGACGCGCCGTGGGCGGAGCGGGGCCACGAGGTGGCGTGGGCGCAGCTCCCGGCCACGGACCGGCGTCCGGCGACGGCCCGGCGACCGGTCACCGTGGCGGCGACCGCCCGCCCGGCCCGCGTCGGCGGCCTGATCCATCTGGGCCCGGGATCGTCCTTCGACGCCCGCACCGGCGCCCCGCGCACCCTCGCCGGTGTGCCCGTCACGGGGCTGCGCCTGGACGTGTGGCGGGCGACGACCGACAACGACGACGGCGCCCCCTGGCAGCCGGACGCACGCTACGGGCTGCTCTGGCGCAAACTGGGCCTGCACCGGATGCGGCACCGGCTGGACGCCGTGGAGACGGACGAGGGCGCGCTGACCGTGCGGACGCGGGTGGCGCCGGCCGGGACGGAGGCGGGGCTGCGGACGACGTACCGCTGGACGTCGGACGGCGAACGGCTGAGGCTGGCGGTGTCGGTGACCCCGGAGGGCGAGTGGAGGCTGCCCCTGCCGCGGCTGGGCGTGCGCTTCGGGCTCGACGCGGCGGACGCGGTGACGTGGTTCGGCGGGGGTCCGGGCGAGGGCTACCCGGACACCAAGTCGGCGACGCGGCTGGGCCGTTGGACGTCCACGGTGGACGCCCTGCAGACCCCGTACGTGCGCCCGCAGGAGAACGGCGCCCGCCCCGACGTGCGGTGGGCGGAGCTGGGCGGCCTGCGCGTCCAGGGCGACCCGGAGTTCTGGCTCACGGCCCGCCGCTGGACCACGGAGGAACTGGACGCGGCGACCCACCGCACGGACCTGGCCCCCGGCGACACGGTGTGGGTCAACCTCGACCACGGCCTGATGGGCATCGGCTCCCAGTCCTGCGGGCCGGGCGTGCTGCCCCGGTACCGACTGCGCGCCGAGCCGACGGAGTTCGCCTTCGTGTTCTCGCCCGCGGACGCCTGACACCCGACCCGGTATCGCGGGCGACCGCCCCCGCGGGCGCCCCGGCCTCACGGCCAACCCGCGCACGGCGCCCCGGCCTCACCGGGGCGCCGTGATCCGTGCCCACGCCTCCGGCAGCACGGCCTGCCCCGTCACGAACTCGCTCCACCGGCCGGCCCCGAGCCTTTCGCGGGCCGGGCCGGTCAGGGGCGTGAAGGGGCCCCGGAGCACGAGGCGCTGCGCGCCTTCTGGCCGCTCGCCGGCAGGGCGCACACCGCCCGTCAACGCCGCCACCCTGACGCTCATACCACTTATGTCCCTCTTTCCGGCGAAGGCGCGTGTCGCTGTCAGTGACGAGGGGGATCCCCATTGCATGCGGTCCGTGACGGCCGTACCCCCAGGCGGCGCACGCCGGGAACCCAACCCCACAGCACGAGGAGATTCGCCATGCCCGAAAGCCGTTCTGTCGAGCACACGGCACCGTCCGCCCTGCCCCAGCAGACGCTTCACATCCCCACCGACCGGAACGTGTGGATCGACCACCTGGCCAGCTCGCTGCACCTCAAAGCGGGTCCGTCGAGAGCAGGCGGTGCACCGACGCTCAGTGGTCCGCGCAGCACGGTGTCGGGGAGGGGAACTCGAAAGGCACCAGGACGCCGCCCACCGCGGGCATCGCCTTCAGGACCAGCTCGCCCGCCTGCCACTGCGGCCTGACGTGGTCCTGGGTGGCGAGGCGGGTCTCCGGGGGCGGCGGGGCCGGGGAGCCCAGCACCTGCACCGCGTCGATGGCGGAGCGGGACAGGATCTCCGCGATCGTCAGGGTGCCGGTCAGCTCGTCCGCGCCCGGGAACAGGACCGCCCGGCCCGCCCCGTCGGGAGCCCCGTCCGTCACCTCGTAGCCCCGGTCCCCCAGTTGCTCGCGCACCGCCCCGAGCACGTCCGAGGCGGCCGACAACGACACCGCCACCCGCGGGCGTTCGTCCCTGATCAGGTGGGTGCAGCCGAACGTGTCGGCGGGCAGGTCCAGTTCCGCGGCCAGCGTCCGCAGCAGGTGGTCGGCCGGCCCGAGGTCCTTCAGGTTCCCCGGGTCGACCGTCACGGTGAAACGGGTCACGACGGCAGGACCCACACCGGGTTGGAGTAGAACCACAGGTCGCGCCACGGGTCGGCGTCGCCGACGACGTCGAGGAGCGGGCCGTTGGGGTCGACGGCCGCCCCGTTCGGGCCGACGCCGTTGCGGTTGCCGTCGGTGCCGCGCAGCCGCAGGTACACCGGGCGGTCCACGCGACCGAGGTCGAAGGTGAGGCGGACGGTGCCGGTCGCCTTGTTGACCTCGTACGACTGGACGACCTTCGCCGTCGGCGCGGTGAACGTGTCCGGGTCGGACACCGGGCCGGTGACGTCGCCCTGGATGACGTCGACGCGGGCCAGCGTCGGCAGGAACCCGGCGAAGTTCGGCCCGCCGGCCAGCGCCACGTCGGCCGTCAGCTTGACGTGCGTGCCCTTCTTGACGTGCAGCGCGCCGCCGAGGGTGGCCCAGCGGCTGCCCCCCGAGACCCGCACGTCGAGGCCGCTGATCAGCTGGCCGTGGTCCACCCAGATGCGGCCGGCGCGGATGCCGTCCATGACGGCGGCGTAGGAGAAGCCGTCGGCGCCGACGTGGGTACGGCTGTAGTAGCCGGGCCAGTAGTCGCCCTGCGTGATGTCGATCTTGCCGCCGTAGACCGGGTCCTCGTACCGGCCGTTGGCGTTGAAGTCGCCGCCGGGGCCGCGCACCGCGGTGTCGGCGTAGACCTGGTGGGAGTCGGAGTTGGCGGTGATCCACCACGCCTTGCCCTCGGCGAGGAGGCTGTCCCACAGGCCGCCGACCGTGGCGGTCATCCAGTCGAAGCCGCCCCAGGTGCGGTAGCTCTCCGGCGGGTAGCCGGCGAAGGAGTTGGCGCTCGGGTTGTTGTCGTAGATGCCGCGCGCCCGGCCGGGGCCCAGCGGCGCGGGCAGGCCGGCGGCCTGGTGGCCCGGCGCGCCCTCGAAGCCGACGGCGATCTGGTGGCTCGCGGGCGTCGCGTCGCGCCAGGCACGGATCTCGTGCGGGGAGTCGACGCCGCGGCGCGCCGGGTGGTTGGCGAGCATCAGCGCGTCCTTGACCTTCCGGCGGCGCACCTGCTCGCCGAGGAACGCCAGACCGGCGACGGCGAGGGCCTCGTTGGCCGGCGTCGAGTCGGAGGCGCCCTTGACGCTGCCGTCGTAGTCCGTCTCGAACTGCTTGAGGACCGACACCTCGTTCTTGCCGGGGTGCACGAACACCGTGCCGTGCTCGGCGGCCGGGATGTTCCACTCCAGGCCCTGGAAGACCAGCGTGTCCTCGTACGCGGCGCGCGCTTCCTGGATGTCCGGGTTGACCTTCTCCACGCCGATCCTGGCGTGCGTGGCGCTGCCGTGGTCGGTGATGACCAGCCAGTCCATGCCGTACATCGCGCCCTGGCGGACCTGGTCCACGACCCGGTACTTGCCGTCGCTGCTGTACTGGGTGTGGATGTGGTGGTCGCCGGCCAGCCACAGGAAGCCGTTGCTGCGCCGGCCGCCCGCGGCGGGGGCGGCAGCGGCGGGGGCGGCAGCGGCGGGCGCGGCGCCCGCGAGCACGCCGCCCGCGGCCAGGCCCGCTCCCAGCAGGCCGGCGCGGCGCAGCAGCGAGCGGCGGGACTGCTGCTCGGGGGTCAGGGCCTCGTCCGGCACCGAGGTGTCGAAGGCGGCGGGCAGCGCCTTCTGCTCGTGGTCGTGGTCGTGGTCGTGGCTGTGACCGTGACCGTGGTGGTGATGGTGCCCGTGACCGGGACCGTGGCTGTGACCCATGGTGTGCCTCCTGATGCCGCTGCCGACCGCGGCCGCTCTCCGTGACGCTGCTGCGTCGCGTGAGGAGGATCAAGGCAGAAGATGAAAAATGAACGACTCAGGGGTGAGCGTCAGGCGGCGCCGACACGGCCGCTCGTCACATCGTCCACAGTTTTCCCAACCCGCCTTGTATGGAGCATTCAGTTGACACAGCTGATCGGCGCGGTGAGCCGCGGCTGCGCCCGTACGACCTTGTGCGCCGCGCCCGGCCGGGTCTCGGCTCGCCACTTCTCCGCCGCCGCCAGCAGCAGCCCGCGCCCGCCCTCGCCGTGCGGGCAGTCCGCCACGGCCGCCGGCCGCTCGGCCCGGGCGTCCGGCGCCTCCACCCGCCACAGGTCCCCGGCTGCCCGCAGCCGTACGCGGAAGTCCGCCCCCGTACCCTGCCGTGCCGCACGGCGTTGCCGGCCGGCTCGCCGACGACGAGCGTCACGGCGTCGTTGACGTCGTTCCCGTAGCCGTACCTGCCATGACCGACGGCCTCAAGGCATTCGGCGCCGTCCACAAGGCCCTCCCCGCCGGCTCGCGGACAAGGCGGAGGAGGTCCTGGGCGGAGCCGGAGAAGACGAGCAGTGCGCTCCACCGCGCCATGCGAAACTGCGCTCACAGGCTCTCCGCCCGGACGAGTCCCGGAGCCTGCTGAAGCGCACGCGAGGAGCGTCATGAGTGAACCGACACGGTTCGAGAGCAGCCGCAGCGGCGGAAAGTGAGCTGCGTCACATCCTGTCACGAGCCGCCTACAGCCGGTGTCTTGAGGTCGAACCCCTGGAAAAACAGGAGGCACCATGACTGAGAACACCGAAGTCGTCGTGATCGGTGGTGGATACGCCGGCGTGACGGCCGCCAACCGGCTGATGCAGCGCGACGACGTGACCGTGACGCTCGTCAACCCGCGCCCCGCCTTCGTGGAGCGGATCCGTCTGCACCAGCGGGTGGGCGGGTCCCACGACGCGACGGTGGACTACCGGGAGGTCCTGAGCGAGGACGTCCGGCTGGTGGTCGACACCGTCACCGGGATCGACAGGGCGGGGCGCACCGTCACGCTGGCGAGCGGCGGCACGCTTCGCTACGACTATCTCATCTACGCGGCCGGAAGCGGCAGTTCGGTGGACCGGGTGCCCGGGGCGGCCGAGTTCGCCCGTCCGCTGACGTCCCTGGAAGAGGCCGACCGGCTGCGGCCGGTGCTGGACGCCGCGGCGCCGACGGCCCCGGTGACGGTCGTGGGGGCGGGCCCGAGCGGTATCGAGATCGCCGCCGAGCTGGCGGAGCAGGGCCGTGCCGTGACGCTGGTCTGCGGCGGGGTGCTCGGCCCCTATCTGCACCCGAAGGCCCGCAGTGCGGTGGCGGGCCGGCTGGCCGACCTCGGGGTGACCGTCCTCGAGGGCACCGACGCCAGGGTGACGGCGGTGTCGCGGGAGGCCGTACGGCTCGCCGACGGGCGTGAGGTGGCGAGCGCGGTGACGATCTGGGCCGCCGGGTTCAGCGTGCCGGACCTGGCCGCCCGCAGCGGGCTGAGCACCGACTCGGTGGGCCGGCTGCGCACGGACGAGACGCTGACGAGCGTGGACGACGAGCGCGTCCTCGCGGCCGGGGACTGCGCGGCGCCGTCGGACCGGCCGCTGCGGATGAGCTGCCAGGCCGCGGGTCCGCTGGGCGCGCAGGCCGCCGACACGGTGCTCAGCCGCCTCGCCGGCGAGGAGCCGGCCACCATCACCGTCGGCTTCACCGGTCAGTGCCTGAGCCTGGGCCGCAAGGCCGGCATCTTCCAGTTCGCCCACAAGGACGACACCCCGAAGGGGTTCTACCTGGACGGCTGGACGGGGGCGCGGCTCAAGGAGTTCGTGTGCAAGGTGACCGTCAAGCAGATGGTGGAAGAGGCGCGCAAGCCCGGTTCGCACACCTGGGCCAAGAACGAGAAACGGCGGCAGCTGGCGACGGCCGGCTCCGAACGGACGGCCTAGCCCCCGGCGTTGGCGGCCGGTCCGGACGCCCGGCGGGACACCGGCGTCCGGACCGGCGGCGTGAGATGAGGAGTCGAGACGTGAGCGACAGCGACGACCGCACCACCGACCCGGCGACCGATGCCTTCGTCGCCCACCGCAATCTGCTGTTCACCGTGGCCTACGAGATGCTCGGCTCGGCGGCCGACGCCGAGGACGTCCTTCAGGAGACCTGGCTGCGCTGGGTCGAGGTCGACCTGGAGCAGGTGCGGGACCGGCGGGCGTATCTGGTCCGGATCACGACCCGGCAGGCGCTCAACCGGCTGCGCACGGTGCGCCGCCGCCGGGAGGCGTACGTCGGCTCGTGGCTGCCCGAGCCGATGCTGACGGCGCCGGACGTGGCGCAGGACGCGGAGCTGACGGAGAACGTGTCGATGGCGCTGATGCTCGTGCTGGAGACGCTGTCGCCGACGGAGCGGGCCGTGTTCGTCCTGCGCGAGGCGTTCGGCCTGGACTACGACGAGATCGCGGCGGCCGTGGACAAGACTCCGGCGGCCGTCCGGCAGATCGCCCACCGGGCCCGCCGGCACGTCGACGCCCGCCGTCCGCGCCGGCCGGCCTCCCCGGCCCAGACCCGGGCGGCGCTGGACTCGTTCCGGCGCGCGTTGGAGACGGGCGACCTGCAAGGGGTGCTCGACGTGCTCGCCCCGCACGTCGTGCTCGTCGGCGACGGCGGCGGGGTCAAGCTCGCGGCGCTGCACCCGGTGGCGGGAGCGGAGAAGGTGAGCCGTTACGTCATGGGCGTGACGGGCAAGGCCGCGGACCGGCTCCGCATCGTGCCGACCATGGTCAACGGCAATCCGGCGCTGCTGATGCTGATCGACGACGAGATCGACGGCGTCCTCGCCCTCCGTGTGGAGGACTCCCTGATCAGCGGCCTGTACTTCGTCCGCGACCCGGCCAAGCTGTCCCACGTGGAGTCGGAGACGCCGCTCACTCTGCGCTGACGGTCCAGAGCCCGTCCCGCGACGGCGCGAACCGGAACCGGCGAAGCCCGCCGCCGCTCCACCGCACCACCAGCCGCACCCCGTCCTCCACGTCGACCGAGACCAGGTCACCGAGGGGGGCGGGGTCCTCCTGCGCCGTGAGCCGGGCCAGGACGACGAACAGCCCCGGCGCCTCACCGACGGTCCCGGTCAGCCGGGTGTCCAACCCGGCCACGGGCGCGACCTCCGCCCGCGGCCCGCCTTCCCGCACCGGCGCCTCCCACCCGGTGACCCGCACCCGCGTCCCGGCGGCGGCCCCGTCGACCAGGTGCGCCCGCACCTCGACCGCGCCCTCGGCGACGACGAGGTTCGTCACCCGCACGCCGCCGTCGCCCACGGTGTGCCGGGAGGCGGCCCACCCCTCCCCCACGCCCAGCGGCACGATCCCGGTCCGGCTCGCGTCGCCGCCGACGATCACGCTGTTGTCGTACGACGACGAGGGCCACGTCGCCGTCGAGTAGGCGAGGCGTGTGTAGAACGGGTCGTAGCGGACGTCTTCGCTGCCGTGGTTGTGCAGGCGGACCAGGCCGTCGGAACGGGTGGACTGCAGCAGCCAGTTGGGCGGTCCGACGGGCGTCACCGCGTCGGCGCGCTCGACCGGGGCGGGTTCCTCCGTGGCCGTCCACACCGCGTGGTCGGGCGGCAGCAGCAGGCCCAGGAAACCCTTGCCGGCCCAGTAGGGCGACGCCGGGCCCGAGTAGCCCTGGAGCACCGAGGCGTCGGGGCCGTGCCAGCCGAGGGTGAGCAGGCCGCGCTCGTCCACCGCGCCCCGCTCCAAGAAGTGGCGCAGCGCGCCGGACGCCAGCCGCCGGGTCTCGCCCGGTGCGAGGGGGGTGTGGCCGGTGAGCGCGCCCAGCCACAGCGGGGCGGTCGTGGCGAAGCGGTAGGTGAGGGAGCGGCCCTGGCGCACCGGGCCGCCGTCGCCGCCGAACAGCCGCGCGTAGTCGGCGAGATGGGCCGACAGCCGGGCGCCGTAGAAGTCGAGCAGCCGGGCGTCCTTCGCCAGCCAGGCGTGGAGCACCGGATACAGGTGCATCGCCCAGCCGTTGTAGTAGTCGAAGGCGCGGTTCGCCCCGTCGGAGTACCAGCCGTCGCCGACGTACCACTCCTCGATGCGGGCGAGACCGCGCTCCACCGCCGCCCGGGAGGCCCGCGTCGCGCAACCGACCTCGGCGAGAAAGCCGCCGACCGTGACGGGGAACAACTCCCAGTTGCAGGGCCAGGGTTCGGCGGTCAGCGTGTCGGCGAGCCAGTCCGCCGCACGTTGCCGCACGGAGTCGTCCAGTCGGTCCCAGAGCAGATCCCGGGTCAGTCGCAGGGCCAGGGCGATGGACGCGGCCTCCACCATCGGCTGCCCGCGATCGGTGACACGGGGCCAGACACCCGCCGTACCGGCGGCCAGCCCGGCGGCGTAGCGCTCCAGAACCTTCCCGTCCCGCCGGAAGGCCGCCGGGAGCAGCGTGCGGGCGTACCCCTCCAGCCCGTCGGAGAGCCGCCCCGACCAGCTGACCCGGTCGCCGGGAAGGTGATAAAGGGCGAAGTCCTCGGTGGCGTAGGGCTCCACGGCGGCGAGCAGCGCGTCGGCCGCCGCCTCCCAGTGGGCGCGGGTGTAACCGGTGTACGGACTGTGCGCACGGTCGTCCGCGGGCAACTGCATCGTTTCCTCGCTCCTGCCGAACGAATCGGACCCGGAGCGCCCCTCCTCCGCCCGGCACGCCCCAGCCGTACTCATCCCACCCACCGCGCCCCCGTAAGCACCGCGCCACCGGCCGGCCCATATCGGCACGCCGCTCCCACAGGAGATTGTGGACTGGTAGGAGACGATGCGGTCGCGGAGAAGTGGCGGCGGCGATGGAGTCCGGCGACGAGCGGACCGCCTCGGACGTCGGGGCGCAGTGGCGTGCTCGGTGCGGCGTACCTTGCCGGCCCAGCCGGCCGCCGCCGCCGAACTTCGGGGGTCGCGCAAGCAGTTGGCGACCGATCGGGGGGAATCGGCAAGTGGCCGATGTCCGCAGTGCGATCAACGGGGGCGTGCAGCACGGCCCGGTGATTCAGGCCGGCAACGTGGGCTCGCTCAACGGGGCGACGGCCGGAACGCCGAGCGAAGCGAACCTGGGACGCCCCGGTTCCGGTCGGGGCGCCCCAGGCGTTCTCATCCCACCCTGACCTTGCCCTCCGGCACCAGACCCTGGACGACGAGTTCGTCGCGGACCAGGCCGGCGTACACGGTCGCGCCGTGGACGGACGTGTGGGTGTTGTCACGCTTCTCGTTGTGGAGATACAGCGCCTTGGACGCCTCCGGGCCGAGCGACTCGACCAGGGCCTTGGTCTTCGCGGTCAGGTCGATCAACGGGACGCCCCGCTCGGCGGCGACCGAGCGGACGACGGCCGGGTGGTCGACGCCGAGGCCGTTGACCAGGAGCGCGGTGCCGTTGTCCAGGGTGCCGTCGGCGTTGAACCAGCGTCGCACGACGGGGGTGACGAGGACGGGCTCGCCCCCGCGGGCGCTGATCCTGTCGACCAGCGTTTCGAGGTTGGCCCGGTAGGTGGGCCCGTCGGTGGTCTTGTCGTTGTGGGCGAGTTGGACGAGGACCAGGTCGCCGGGGTGGATGCGGGGTTCGACGGTCGCCCAGAGCCTCGGGTCCTGGAGGTAGCTGACGGTGCTCTCACCGGAGTCGGCGTGGTTGGCGACGGACAGGCCCTTGCGCAGGAACTGCGGCAGTTCCTGGCCCCAGCCGGCGTAGGGGGCGACGGCCTGGTCGCAGACGGTGGAGTCGCCGACGAGGAGGATCTGCCGGGCGTGCCGGGCGGGGGTGACGCTGATGGCGGCGAGCGCGGGGGCGTCTCCGCCGAGGACCAGGTCGAGTCCCGGGGCGCCGTCCGCCTGGGTCGGCTCGCCCTCGGGCACGCGGACGTCCACGGTGAAGCTGCGGGCGACCCGCTCCCCGGCCGGGACGGCGGTCTCGGGGAGCAGGGCGCGCCGCGCCTCGCCGTGCACGGCCGTGCTGGACGGGGCGTCACCGCCGAGCAGCACGCGCACCTCGTAGACGCCGGGCGGGACGTCGAAGTCGCAGGCCGTGGCCGTGCAGTTCTCGATGCCGAGCGGGGTCACGCGCTCCTGCCGGGCGTGGGCGGGCACGGCGGACAGGGCGCTGCCCAGCGTGGCCGCCACCAGCACGGCGACAGCGCTGCGACGGTGGGTGCGTCTGGTGCGGGACGTCATTCACGGCTCCTCGGGCCCGACGGCATGACCTGGCGCGGTGGACCGTACCGCGCGGGGGCAAGCGCTTTCTAGACTGCGGGCCGGATCAGTCTCCGCGGATCGACTCCCGCGGATCCCACAGATCGCGCGATCAACTCCCCCGTGCCCACTGCTGGTTGGTTCCTCCGTTGCAGGCGTGGGTGATGACCGCGGCGGAGTCCGCGGTGGATCCGCCGTTCACGTCGAGGCATTCGCCGGTGGCGCGGGAGCGCACGGTGACGTACGACCCCGAAGTCGTGAGCTGCCACTGCTGGTCGGCGGCGGAGGCGTCGCAGTTCTCCTGCGTGACGGTGCCGGCGTTCTCCCGCACGCACAGCGAACTGCCCCGCGCGACCAGTTGGTGGTAGCCGCCGACGAGGGGCTTGAACCAGAACCTCTGGTTGGCGCCGCCGTTGCAGGCGTACTGCTTGATCTGCGCGCCCGCCCACAGCGACTGGCTCGTCACGTCGGCGCACTTGCCGGAGTGCCGTGCGATCAGCGTGCTGTACGTCGCCGAGACCCCGGTCACGGTCCCGGCGGCGGTGTCGATCGTCACCTCGGGAGTCCAGGACATCGACATGCTGGTGGACGTCGGGAAGGTCAACGGCAGCCACACGTAGCGGGAGTCGTTGACGGTCCCGCCGAAGGAGTTGCCCCAGCGGTCGCCCAGGTAAAGGTAGGACGTTCCTGAACTCCCCTGCACGGGTAGGACATACGTCGTCTGGGAGCCGTAGGCCGTGGAGTCGCCGACGTTCGTCATGGCGCTCCACGGCCCTCCGAGGCTGGTGGCGGTGGCGTAGCGCTGCTGGTTGGGGCTCCAGCCGGTCGCACCCGACGTCAGCATGAAGTAGACGCCGCCCCGCTTGAACAACGCGGGCGCCTCGCGGTGTCCGCCCGGCCACGGGTTGGCGACCAGGCTCGCGACGCCGGTGTAGTCGGCGGTGAGCCGGTAGATGTGCAGGTCGTAGTTCTCGCGGGCGGCGGAGACCATGTATCCGGCGCCGTCGGCGTCGGTGAAGACCGTGATGTCCCGCGACATGTGGCCGAGCGGGCGGAAGCTGCCCCGCCAGGCGTAGGCGCCGTCGACCGTGTCGGAGACGGCGACCGCGGCGCGCGCCTCGCCGTAGTCGGAGCCGTTCTCCTTGTGCATCCACATCACGAACTTGCCGGTGGACGCGTTGTACATGACCTTCGGCCGCTCGATGTTGGCGACCGCCAGCTCGGAGTGGCTGGACTGGGTCAGGACGCGGTTGCGGAACTCCCAGTTCCTCAGGTCCGTCGAGCGGTAGGCGTCGACCGAGCGGAAGGTGTTGTCGGCGTTGCGGTGCTCGCCGAACCAGTAGTAGTACGCGCCGACCTTGAGGACGCCGCCACCGTGGGCGTGCACCGGGCTTCCCGAAGTCGTCGTGAACTGGACGCCGTTGGGCACGGTCTGGGGCGCGGCACTCGCGGGGCCGGCCGTGGCCAGCACTCCGGTCAGGCAGAGGGCGAGGGCGAACAGTACTGCGCGGGCACGGGTCATCGAGCGTTCCCTTCTCCCGTGTCGGTCACCGGGACGCCGGGCCGCGGGCGTGATGTCCGGCCGGGCGGGGGCCACGGGGTGGCGGTTGGGGTCGTGCAGGGCGTGCAGGGTCGTGCAGCGGTGCGCCGTCGGTCCGCTGGTGCGGACGGGGCGTGGTGCGCGAGGACGCCTGTGCCGCGTCGCGTGCCGCCTGCGGCAGGCGCGGTGCGATGCGGTGCGATGCGGCACAGGAGGATGATTCGAAATTTCGGACAGGACCTGCCATCCCGAACGCCGAAAAGGTATGGGCGTGGAACGAGGAGGTCAACGGTTCGGAAGGAAGCGAGGCGTCGCCGGCCATTCGCACACGCCGCCCATTGCCGCAGGGTGCGGCAGGTCACGCGCACCCCAGGCGCGCGACAGGCCGGCGCCCCTGCCACCGAAGCGGGTGACACGGGACACCGGCCGACGGAAGCCCTGCAGAGAGGGTCAGCACCGCGGGCCCGGCGTACCGTGCGTGGCGCCGGCCCCCTTCTGACGCCGCCCTCCCCGGCAGAGCCCCGCGCCCCGGGAAGGGCGGCCATCCGAACCGACCTGCCCCTGCTGCTGCAGCCAGATTTGAACATGTTCAAATCTGGGATAGGTTGGCCGCACAAGGAGGGCAGTGCTGATGAAGATCGTGATCCCCGGGGGCACCGGGCAAGTGGGCACGGTGCTGAACCGCGCGCTGAGCGCGGCCGGGCACGAGGTCGTGGTGCTGACCAGACGGCCGGGAGCGCCGGACGAGGTGTACTGGGACGGCAGGACCCCGGGGCCCTGGGTCGACGCAGTCGAGGGCAGCGACGTCGTGATCAACCTGGCCGGCCGCAGTGTGAGCTGTCGCTACACCCGCGCCAATCTCCAAGCCATGATGGACTCGCGGGTGCTGTCCACCCGGATCGTGGGCGAGGTGATCGGTGCCGCCGCGCGCCCTCCGCGGGTCTGGCTCCAGATGAGCACCGCCACCCTTTACGCCCATCGCTTCGACGCCCCCAACGACGAGACCACCGGCCTGATAGGCGGAACGGAACCCGGCGTACCGGGCTACTGGTCCTACAGCGTCGACATCGCCAAGGCTTGGGAGCAGGAGCAGGAACAGGCCGCCACTCCGCACACCCGCAAGGTGGCCCTGCGCACCGCAATGGTGATGAGCCCCGACCGGGGCGGCGTCTTCGACGTCATGTCGTGGCTGGCCCGAGTCGGCCTGGGCGGGCCCGTCGCAGGCGGTGCGCAGTACGTGTCATGGATTCACGACCACGACTTCGTTCGCGCGGTCGAGTTTCTGATCAGCCGGGACGACCTCGCCGGCCCGGTGAACCTGGCGGCCCCCCATCCGGTTCCGCAACGCGTCTTCATGCGTGACCTGCGCAGGGCATGGAGCATGCCCGCGGGTCTGCCCGCGACGCGCTGGATGGCCGAGCTGGGCGCCTTCGCGCTCCGCTCGGACACGGAACTCCTGCTCAAGAGCCGACGGGTGGTCCCCGGCCGACTGCTCGACGCCGGCTTCGACTTCGCCCACCCGCACTGGCCGGAGGCCGCCGTCGACCTGGCGCGCCGCCGCCGGGGCCGATCGCGCCCATAGCGGCGACGGCACAGCCGACAGGCCGGGACAGAACCAAGCGTCTGCAGTATTTGCACACGCTGTCTATTGCGTAAGCGGTTATCTTCGATACGCTACTACCTGGCTTGTCCGACGTCCGCGTACCGGACGTGTGTCGACGCACCATCGGAGTGACCTGTGAGCGTGAGTGCCCTTTTCCAGCCGTACACCCTGCGGTCGGTGACCTTCCCGAACCGCGTGTGGATGCCCCCGATGTGCCAGTACTCGGCCGCCCCCGACGGGCTCGCCCGGGGCGTGGCCACGGACTGGCACTTCCAGCACTACGGCGCCCGGGCGGCGGGCGGCACCGGGCTGATCATCGTGGAGGCGACCGGGGTGTCCCCGGAGGGCCGGATCTCCCCCCACGACCTCGGCCTGTGGAACGAGACCCAGGCGGGCGGCCTGCGCCGGATCACCGACTTCCTCAAGAGCCAGGGCACCGTCCCGGGCATCCAGCTCGGCCACGCCGGGCGCAAGGCGTCGACCAGCCAGCCGTGGAAGGGCGACCTCCCGGTCGGCCCGGAGGAGCACGGCTGGCAGCCCGTCGGCCCGAGCCCGGAGCCGTACCCGGGGCTGAAGGTCCCGCACGAGCTGACCGTCGAGGAGATCCGCGGCATCGTCGCCCAGTGGCGCGCCTCCGCACGCCTCGCCCTCGCCGCCGGCTTCCAGGTGATCGAGATCCACGGCGCCCACGGCTACCTGATCGGCAACTTCCTCTCCCCGCACAGCAACCGCCGCACCGACGCCTACGGCGGCGGCTTCGACAACCGCATCCGCCTCGCCGTGGAGATCGTGGACGCCGTACGCGAGGTCTGGCCGGACGAACTCCCGCTGTTCTTCCGGCTGTCGGCGACCGAGTGGCTGGACGGGAACGGCTGGACCCCCGACGAGTCCGTCGCCCTCGCCCGCGTCCTCACCGAGCACGGCGTGGACCTGATGGACGTCTCCACCGGCGGCAACGCGGCCGGCGTCGCCATCCCCGTCGGCCCCGGCTACCAGGTGCCGTTCGCCGCCCGCATCCGGCGCGAGACGGACATGCCGGTGGCGGCCGTCGGCGACATCACCGACCCCGGGCACGCGGAGAAGATCCTCGCCGCCGGCGACGCGGACGCGATCCTGATCGGCCGTCAGCTGCTGCGCGAGCCCACGTGGGCCCGGTGTGCCGCCCGCGAACTCGGCGCCGAGGTGCGGATTCCCCCGCAGTACGGCTGGCGCCCCTGAGCCGGGCGCACCGGCCCCTCACCGGCGACGCCCCGCCCCTCCGCCTCAGTCGAACGTCACCGGCCCCCGTGGCGTGTCCACCGTGAAGCTCATGCCCACCGGGCCGCGCGCCAGGGCGAGTTCGGTGTCCAGGGCGGCCAGCAGCGGACGGATGCCGTCGGGGTCGGGGGCGGTCGCGGACACCGACAGCAGCGGCGTGACCGGCAGGCCGGAGTCGGTGGGGTGGGGCGAGGAACCCCAGTCGATGAGGAACGGCACCAGGCCCGAGGGGTGCGCCGCGCCGCCGTTCGTCAGCCGCCACCGCAGCAGGGCGCCGTCCGGGGTGCGCCGGCTCATCGGCTCCGCGTCCCCGGGGTCGTAGCCCCGCGCCCGCGCCGCCGCCACCGCCGCGTCGAGGTCGGGCGGGCTGATCGCCCAGGTCACGGTGCGCGGCGCGGGCAGCAGGCCCACGCCGAACGGGCGCGGACCCTCCGGGTCGGTCTGCTCCGGGTCCGGGCCGATGATCTCCAGGTAGGCCGCCCCGCCCAGCCCGACCAGATGGTTGCGCGTGCCCAGCCCGACGTGCGCGCCCCCGAGGGCCGGCCGCACTCCCGTACGGCGGGTGAAGTCGGCGACCGTGGCCGCCAGGTCGGGGGTCGCGAGGACGAGGTGGTCGAGATGTGCGGGAATCGTGTCCATCCCCGCCGAGGCTACGCACTGCGCCGCCCACTGTGGAACAGCTGTGCGACAGGATGGCCGCATGACGCGTCTTTCCCTGCGCCGCCTGCTGCCGCCGCCGCTGCTGCTGCTCGCCGCGCCCCTGCTGCTCGCCGGCTGCGGCAGCGAGACGGCGGACCCGGCCGGCCCCGCCGAGATCGCCGCCCGCGCCGACCCGATGGGCATCGCGCCCGAGCACGTCTACGTGATCGAGGCGGACGGCTTCGACGTCGCCGAACAGTCCGTGGGCGTCTCCGGCGACGACGGCTTCTCGGCCCACTACGTCTCTCAGGGCACCGGCGGACAACTCCACCTGCGCGTCGACCGAGGCGCCTTGACGGACTCCGACTGCGCCGAACAGCCCGTGGCCGGCACGTCCGGCACGACCCGGTGCACGCGCGACGGCGACGCCTGGTACCGCGCCACGGGCGACCGGCGCGAGTACGCCGTGCCGAAGGACGGACACGTCGTCCACGTCACCGGCGGCCCCGACGTCCCCCGCGACGTCCTGCGCGAGGCCGCCCTCGGCGCCCGCCGCCCCTCCCCCGCCGAACTCGACGAACTCTTCTCCGACGCCCCCGACTTCGACGGCAGCCCGGTCGAACGCGGCGACCTCCCCACGGTGGGCGACGGCGCCCCGGACAACGAGCCGGGCGTCGGCGGCTGAGGCAGGGACCGGGGCCGGGGCATCGGCAGCCGAGCGGAGGGGCCGGGCGGCCGGCGGCTGAGGCCGGGGCCGGAGGATCTAAGGTCGGGAGCCATGGCACCCCGACTTCTCGTCTTCACCCGTACCACCGGCTACCGCCACGACTCCATCCCCGACGGCGTGGCCGCCCTGCGCGGGCTCGGCGCGTTCCACGTCGAGCACAGCGAGGACCCGACCGCCCTGGAGGGCCCGCTCGACGGCTACGCGGCCGTGGTCTTCCTCTCCACCAGCGGCGACGTCCTGACCGACGCCGGCCGGCAGCGGCTCGCGGCCTACGTCGAGTCCGGCGGCGGCTTCGCCGGCGTGCACGCGGCGGCCGACACCGAGTACGGCTGGCCGTACTACCGCGACCTGCTCGGCGCCCGCTTCACCCGTCACCCCGCGTACCAGCCGGGCCGGGCCGTGATCGAGGACCGCGACCACCCGGCGACCCGCCATCTGCCGCCCGTCTGGGAGTTCACCGACGAGTGGTACGACTTCGACGCCAGCCCGCGTGGCAGCGTGCACGTCCTGGCGTCCGCCGACGAGTCCTCGTACGAGGGCGGCGGCATGGGCGAGGACCACCCCCTGGTCTGGTGCCGCGAACAGGGCGCCGGCCGCGTCTTCTACACCGCCCTCGGCCACGCCCCCGCGGCCTACGCCGACCCCGCCTTCCGGGCCCACCTGCTGGGCGGCATCACCTGGGCGACGGGCGCCTGACGTGCGGCGGCGGCGCCCCTACCGCGACGGCGGCGCCGTGCTCGCCCGTTCCACCAGACGGGTCGACAGCTCGGTGCGCGTGCTCTCCGGGCAGTGGCCGTCCATCATGCGGACCAGCAGCCGCAGGGCCGTCGCCGCCATCTCGCCCAGCGGCCGGCGGACCGTCGTCAGCGCCGGGGTCGCCCAGCGGGCCTCGGGCAGGTCGTCGAAGCCGACCACGCTGACGTCGTCCGGGATGCGCAGGCCCCGCTCGGCCACGGCCTCGTACACGCCCGGCGCCATCGCGTCCGAGCAGACGAACACGGCGGTCGGCGGCGCGGCCAGATCGAGGAGCGCGCGCATGCGCTGCCGGGCCGTCGCCTCGTCGAAGCCGCCGTTCACGACGTACTCGGGACGCTCCTCCAGGCCCGCCGAGGCCAGCGCCGAACGGTAGCCCGCCAGCCGCGCGCCGCCGCACACCGAGCGCCGCCGCCCGGTGATCACCGCGATGCGCTCGTGGCCCAGGCCGATCAGATGCTCCGTCGCGCTCACCCCGCCCTGCCAGTCGGCCGTGCCCACCGAGATCACGCCGGGCGGCGGTTCCTGGACCGGGTCGATCAGCACGAACGGGATCTGCTGCTGCGTCAGCCACGCGTACTGCGACTCCGCCGGCTCGGCCGGGCCGAACAGCACCCCCGCCGAGCCGCGCGCGGTCAGCCTGTCCAGCCAGCCTCGCCGCGGCAGCCCGGCCCGCCCCCGATCGCCGACGGCCGACACGACGACGTCGAGACCGGCCTCGTACGCCTCCTCCTCCACGCCCCGCAGCACCGCGCCCGACGAGGCGCTGTCCAGGGAGTGCAGCACCAGGTCCACCAGCGCCGGAGTGCGCGCGGTGTCGAACCGGGGCCTGCGGACGTAACCGAGCCGGTCCAGCGCCTCGGTGACCCGGCGTCGCGTCTCCGGGGCCACGTCCTGGCGGCCGTTGACCACCTTGGACGCGGTCGGCACGGACACGCCGGCCTCCCGTGCCACCACCGCGAGCGTCGGCCCGGCCGTCAGCCCCGCGTTAGCCGTACGGCCCATCGGACCACACCACCCCTCCGGCCCGCCCGAGGGCCCGTAGAAAGCGCTTCCTGTCGACAGCGGTTTTCTACAGTAGGCGGACGGCCGGTGGACGTGAAGACTCAGGCGACCCGGACCAGGTCCGCGTGCCGCACCTCGTGGGCGAGCGGCAGGCCCGCGGCCAGCCGCTCCAGTTCCTCCACGACCGTGCGGCCGAGCCGCTCCAGCTCGTTGCCGAGCGAGCCCGCGACGTGCGGGGTGAGGAAGACGTTGGGGAGGCCGTAGAGCGGCGAGCCGGCGGGCAGCGGCTCGGGGTCGGTGACGTCGAGGATCGCGCTCAGCCGCCCGGAGACCAGTTCGTCGGTGAGGGCCGGCTGGTCGATGAGCGCGCCCCGCGAGGTGTTGACGACGACGCCGCCGTCCCGGACCAGCGCGAGCCGCGCGCGGTCGAGCAGGTGGCGCGTCCCGGGGAGGGCGGGGGCGTGCAGGGTGACGATGTCGCTCTGCCGCAGCAGTTCCTCCAGGGACACCGGCCGGGCGCCGAGCGCGGCGGCCCCGGCGGCGTCCACGTACGGGTCGTGCAGCAGGACCTCGAAGTCGTGCGGCCGCAGCAGTTCGAGGAGCCGGCGGCCGACGCGCGAGGCGCCGACGACACCGACCCGCCGGCCGAAGTTGCCGGTCGCGGCGGACTCGGCGGGGACCGGGAGAGCGTGCGTGGCGCGGTAGCGCTCGCGGTGGGCGAAGACGTCCTTCCCGGCGAGCAGGATCATCCCGAGGGTGTACTCGGCGACCGGCAGCGCGTTGGCCTCGACCGCGCTGGACACGGCGATCCCCCGCTGCCAGACCGCCTCGCCGGCCAGGTGGCGCACGGACCCGGCGGCGTGCAGGACCGCACGCAGCGCCGGCGCCGCGGCCAGCACGCCGTCGTCCAGGCGCGGGCAGCCCCAGCCGGTGATCAGCACCTCCGCCCCGGCCAGCGTGTCCGCGGCGGCCGGGTCGGCGACGTCCTGGACCACGACGCCGGGGTCGATCTCGGCCGTCCGCCGCAGCCGTGCCATGAGACGCTCGGGGAAGAGCCCCGGCAGATGGACCGGGTCCATCGCGAAGACGGCTCTGGGCGGCGGCGCACTGGGCATTGCTCTCCTCTGACCGTGCGGAAGCGATGGGCAGGCGATGTGCAGGCGTGCGCGAGCGGTGGACAAGCGGCGCACAAGCGTTTTCTACGCGCCTTCACCGTAGGTTCGCCGCGGACCGCCGGTCAATCGCCGTACCGTCGCGATGGTTTCGGGGCCCACCCGGCAGCACCCGCCGATCAGCCGAGCCCCGGCGGCGCGCCAGCACTCGACCAGGGCGGGCGTGAAGGTCCCGGCCCCCTCCCAGGCCCGGGCGCCGGCGTCCCATCTCTCCCCGCTGTTGGGGTAGACGACGACCGGCTTGCCGCCGCCGACCCGCGCGGCGATGCGCACGGCCCGCTCCGCGTCCTGGGGCGCGCAGCAGTTGACGCCGACCGCGATCACGTCGTCGGCGCCGGCGGCCAGGGCGAACGCCTCCTCCAGCGGCTGCCCGGCACGGGTGCGGTCGCCCGCGATGGTGTACGACAGCCAGGCCGGCGTGCCGAGCCCGCGCACCGCCCGCAGCAGGGCCCTCGCCTCGTCGGTGTCCGGAACCGTCTCCAGCGCCAGCACGTCCGGCCCGGCGGAGGCGAGCACCTCCAGCCGGGGCCGGTGGAAGCGCTCCAGTTCGTCCACGGTGAGGCCGTAGCGGCCGCGGTACTCGGAGCCGTCCGCGAGCATGGCGCCGTAGGGTCCGGCGGAGGCGGCCGTCCACAGCGGGCGGCCGATCCCCTCGGCGTGCGCCCGGCCGGCGGCCTCGCGCGCCAAGTCGACGCTGAGCCGCATGAGTTCTGCGGCCCGCCGCCGGTCGATGCCGCGCCGGGCGAACCCTTCGAACGTGGCCTGGTAGCTCGCGGTGATCGCGACGTCCGCCCCGGCGCGGAAGTAGGCGAGATGTGCCTCGGCGACCGCCTCGGGCCGCTCGGCGAGCAGCCGCGCCGACCACAGGGCGTCGCTCAGGTCGTGCCCGGCGGACTCCAGTTGGTTGGACATGCCGCCGTCGAGGACGAGGGGGGCGCCGGCGGCGAGGGCGCCGGCGAAGGTCGTACCGGTCATGGCACGACGCTAGTGCTCCTCGGCGTCAGCTTCACGGGCGTGCCCTGCGCCGCCGGCCCGTCCGCGGTCGCGGATCCGGAGTCGCCGGCGGGATTGGAGCCGTAGCCGAAGGTGGTCGCCCCGATGGGGGTGCCCGCCCGCCCCCGGCCGCCCTCGAAGGGGCGGAACTCGCAGGCGATGACGGGCCGGGGTGCGGCGGCGCCCTCGGCCTCGGCGCGGCGCACGCTGATCCTGCTCATCATCCACAGCAGATAGGCCACGGTCAGGGCGAGCAGCATGTGCAGCGCGCCCCACAGCACCGCGGACGGCGTCGGCAGGCCGCCCGCGGTGTGCATCTTGTTGGCGGCCAGCCGCACCACGGTCCGCACCAGCGACCACAGCACCAGCCCGACGCCGATGATCGGCAGCAGCAGGAAGAGCATCTGCAGGACGGACGCGGCGATGCCGAGCGGTGAGGCCGCGGAGCCGATCAGCCCGCCGGCCGTGTCCCAGGCCTGCACGAGCATGTCCGGCAGCCGCAGCACCACGACGCCCAGCTGGAGCACGAGCGCGGGCAGGACGAGCAGCACCCAGAGGGTGACGACGGTCTGCGGCCACGGTTTCAGCTCACGCAGCCTCGGCTCCGGGGGACGGCGCAGGATCTTGTGCCGCAGGATGGGGCCGATGTACTTGAACAGGTCGGGGATGCCGACCAGGTCCGACATGATGTAGTACCCGTCGAACCGGAGCGTCGGCAGCAGCTGCTGCACCACTTCCAGGTTGATCAGCAGGATCGCGGCGAGCAGGACCGGCGTCGGATGCTGCGCGTAGACGGCGGTGAGGCCGAGGATGAACAGGCCGTTGAAGTAGACGCCGCCGAGGTCGGTGCGCAGCCGTCCGGCCCGGCCGAGCCGGTAGGAGTTGGTGACGTCGGTGTAGAAGGCGGGCCAGACGACGTAGATGCCGCAGCCCATCGCGCCGGGGCGCACCTTGCCGTAGCGGCAGGCGGAGGCGTGGCCGATCTCGTGGAAGGCGGCGGACAGCAGGGTGAGTCCGACGGTGACCAGGACGCCGACGGGCTCGGCCATCACGCCGATCATCGCGCCGCCGGTGTCCTGGGTGGTGAACAGCCAGGTCTCGGCGGCCAGCAGCGCGGCGAGCACGGGGATCACGGCGGCGGGATGGAACAGCCAGGCGAACAGCCCGGCGATCACCCAGGTCGTCTGCTCGGAGACGAGGGCGGCACGGGTGCGCAGGCCGAGCACCGCGTGCTCCGACTTGGTGACCACGGGTGCGGTGCCGTCGCTGCGGGTGGTGATGCCGAGCGGGGCGAGCTTCTCGTCCAGCAGGTAGGCGATGTGCTCGGCGGCGAAACCCCGTCCGGTGGCCTTGGACATGGCCTCGGCGACCCGTCCGAGGAGCGCCTCGGCGGTGTCCACGGTGCCGCTGTGGCGGTGGAGTTCCTTGACCGTGCGGTAGAGCAGGTCGGGGAGGTGGATGACCTGGCCGTCGCGGCGCTGGACCATGTGCGGGGGCTTGCGGTAGCCCGAGCCCGCGTACTCGCCGACGAGTTCGGTGCCGTCGGCGAGGGCCGGCAGGTTCTCCCGGACAGAAGGGGAAGGCATGCGGATCTCCCGGTGAGACGACGGGGCCCGGCACACCCTGCCGGGCCCCTCGTCGCGGTGGAGCGGTCAGCTGGTGGTGACCGCGGCCGGCACGCAGGTCACGCTCGAACTCGGGTTGTTGGAACCGAGTCCCAGCGAGCCCAGCAGGCCGGGGGTGCCGTGCGTACGCTCGGCCTGGCAGGCGAAGGCGACCGTCGAGTTGCCGTCGCCGTTGCCGCCCTGCGGGAAGTCGTAGTGATACGTCGTGGAGCTGTTGTCGATCGTGATCAGCGACAGCATGTTCCGCGGCGGAAGGAACTCCCCAGCGAGCACATTGAGTTCGTGGTAACCGATCTCGTCCATGGCTTCCTTCCTCGGGTTACCCTCATACCGGCTCTGCGCCCGTTACGTGCCGTTCGTTTCCTGCCGGCACTCACGGTCGGGACGCGGAAACCCGAACGGCCGGGGATGGCGATTTCCGTGGTGGCGGAAACGCCATCCCCAGCCGCAGACAGGGGGTGTACGACTAGAACACCGCGACCTGGCTCGGCATGCAGGTCATGCTCTGGCTCGGGTTGTTGGAGCCCAGGCCCAGCGAGCCCAGCAGACCCGGCGTGCCGTCCGTCTCCTGGACGTGGCAGGCCGAGCTGCTGATGCCGTTCTGGTCACCGCCGTGACCACCACCGGCGACGGCAGCAGCAGACGACGAGGAGCCGCCCTCGGAGCCGCCGCCACCCCAGTTGTTGAAGGGAACGACGGTGGACAGCACGGCACGCTCGGGCAGCATCTCGCCGGCGAGAACGTCGAGCTCCTCGAAGCTGATCTTCGACATGTGAGATTTTTCCTTTCTGTTTCCTGCACTCCCGGCTCGCAACCCCGACCGAGCCGGTGTCCATCACGGTGTGGACACACAGGTAACCGCGGGGGCCTCCCGCCGGAAACGGAGCATCACGCTTTCCGGCAATGTTCCGGGCAAATGGGTGCAGTCGTCCGCGCGCACCCCAGGGGTGTGATAACGGAACAGAAACGTCACTGTCAGGCAAAAGCCGCAGGTCAGCAATGTGCGCGCAGCAAAACCGCAAGAGTGCGGACATCACGGCGCAATGGGACAGATGTCCAGCTCTGGGCAGGAGATCACCGTCCGATTCCTTCAAGACGCCCGCCGCCCGCCCTTCCTACCGTGACGGCATGACTCCACGTTTCGACGCCATCGGTCTGGTGGTCTCCGACATGGCCGCCTCCGTCGCCTTCTACCGCCGTCTCGGGTTCGCCTTCCCGGAAGGGTCCGAGGACCAGCCGCACGCGGAGGCGGCGCTGCCCGGCGGGGGCCGGCTGCTGCTGGACACCGAGGACACCGTCCGCTCCTTCCACCCCGGCTGGCGGCCCCCGGACGCCGGCTCCCGGTCCGCGATCGCGCTGCGCTGCGCGGGGCCCGCGGAGGTCGACGCGGTGTACGAGGAGATGGTGGGCGCGGGGCACCACGGCGAGCTGAAGCCGTGGGACGCGTTCTGGGGGCAGCGGTACGCCGTCCTGCACGACCCCGACGGCAACGGCGTCGACCTGTTCGCCCCGCTGCCGTCAGCCCCGCAGTAGCTCGCCCAGCGTGACGCCCGCCAACTGCCGGACCTCGCGCGCCAGATGGGCCTGGTCGGCGTAGCCGCACCGGGCCGCCGTGTCGGCGTGAGGAGCGCCGGAGCGGGCGAGGGCGAGGGCCCGCTGCAGACGCAGCACACGGGCCAGGGTCTTGGGGCCGTAGCCGAAGGCGTGCAGCGCGCGGCGGTGCAACTGCCGTGCGCTCAGGCCGAGTCGGTCGGCGGTCGCGGCGACCGGGCGGCCCTCGTCGAGGGCGGCGACGACCTGCCGCAGCAGGGGGTCGGGCGGCCCGGACTCGGTCGCCAGGTCCACGGCGAGGGCGTCCAGGCCCGCGGCGGGGTCGGCGGCGGCGTTCACCCGGTCCGTCAGCCGCCGCACCCGCGCGGCCGGCCACAGGTCGGCCAGTTCCACCCGGCGGTCGCGCAGGGCGTGTGCCGGGACGCCGAGCAGGCCGGGCGCCGTGCCCGGGTGGAAGCGGACGCCCGCCCAGGGGCCGGCCGCGCCGTCGGTGAGGTACGCACGCGTGTCCGGGCCGGCGACCAGCAGCCGGCCGTCGTGCCACAGCAGGTCCATGCAGCCGTCGGGCAGGACCCGCCCGGCGCCGGGCCCGGCAGGTGTGTGCGTCCACACCACCGCCCCGGCCAGCCGCGAGGCCCGTTCCGCGTACATGCGGCCCAGGTTACGACGGGTGGCGGCGAGCCGTACGGCGTGAACCGTCCCACCCTTCGCTTGGCGGCCTTCACCCGGGGTAACCGGGAAGTCTTCCGGTCTGCCGGGACGAACCCCACGGAGGCTCGAGACAGCCGAAGAGAGCGGGCGGGGCGGCGTACGAGGCGGCCGAGCCCCGCAGACCGGCCCGCAGACCGACCGGACACAGACGCGAAGGGACACCAGCCATGGGAGTACGCCAGGGGCACGGCGGCCGGGAACTCGGCGATCTGGAACCGGGCACGCGTCAGCGCGCCCAGTTGCGCGCGCGCGTCACCGACATCGCCCTGACGGCGCTGTGCGCGGTGCTCGCGCTGTGGGCGGCGTGGAGCGTCGTCGGCGCGGTGCGCGGCACACAGGGGTGGGCGTACAGCGGGGCGGCCTGCGCGCTGCTCGCCATCGCCGTGACCGCGCGGACGGTGGGCCCGCTGCGCCGTGGCACCCGGGCGGGGCGGTAGGGCCGGCTGGGGTGCCGACGGGGCGGGGCCGGGACACCGGGGCCGGACGGCGATCTGTGGTGCGAGGGGCGGGGTGTGACGGTGGGGGACCGTGGGGAACTCGTGCCGCGTACGAACCTGCACGACGAGGAGGGAGAAGCCGGTGACCGTTCCCGAGGAGAGCCGCCGGAAGACCGACACGACCGACGAGGTGATCCGCGAGGCCGCGCCGGGCGCCGACGACGAGCGCGCCGGTGGTGAGGGGTCGACCATCAGGGAGGCCCTGCAGGACGCCGGCGTCAGGCCCGAGGACTACGAGGAGCGGGACCGCGAGGGGTCCTGACCCGCAGGGATGAGCCGCGCGGCGGTCCGGCGCGGTCCCGTGGGGCGGCCGGGGGGGTTGCGACCGGCTCCGCCCCGGCCGTCCCACGGGGCCGTCGAGCCGTCAGGCCGCCGCCTGCCCGTCCACGGGGATGTCCAGCCGGCCGGCCACGGCGGTGAGGGCCTCTCCGAGCGGGAGGGCGACGCGGGTGCGGGCGTGCCGGTCGCCGCGGGTCGGGTCGCGATTGACGATCAGGACCGGCTTGCCGGCCTCGGCCGCCTGGCGGACGAAGCGCAGACCGGACATCACCGTCAGCGAGGAGCCGAGGACCAGCACGGAGGCCGCCTCGCGGACCAGGGAGCGGCAGTGCTCGACCCGCTGGGGCGGGACGTTCTCGCCGAAGAACACCACGTCCGGCTTGAGGACGCCGCCGCAGACCGCGCAGGGCACGACGCGGAAGTCCACCACCTGTGCGTCGGTGAGTTCGGCGTCGCCGTCCGGGTTGATGCCCGCGGCCACCGGCGCGAAGCCCGCGTTGGCCTCCTGCAGCCGCCGGGCCAGTTCGGCGCGCGGGCCGGGGGCGCCGCAGGACAAACAGACGACCCGGCCGAGGTTCCCGTGGAGTTCCACGACGTTCTCGCTGCCGGCGGCCTGGTGCAGTCCGTCGACGTTCTGGGTGATCAGCCCCGACAGCAGGCCGTGCCGCTCGAACGCGGCCACGGCCAGGTGCCCGGCGTTGGGGCGGGCGCGGCCGAAGGTGCGCCAGCCCAGATGGCTGCGCGCCCAGTAGCGGCGGCGGGCGCCGGCGTCGGCGACGAAGTCCTGGTAGGTCATCGGAGTGTGCCGGCTCAGGCTTCCGCCCTCGCCCCGGTAGTCGGGGATGCCCGACTCCGTGGAGATGCCGGCCCCGCTGAGCACCAGCACACGGCCGGCGCGCAGCGCGTCGGCGACCGGCTCCAGGTCCGTGGTGGCCGGCGGCAGGTCCTCGTCGGGGGTCCAGCTCAGGGTGGGGCGCATGCGCATGCCGCCAGCGTACGGAACCGCGGCCCGGCGAGGGGCCCGCTCGCCCACCGGCTCGCCCCGGTGCCGGGCGCGCTGTCGGCGGGCGGTGGTCTTGAGGGCGGCACCACGGCGGCGGAGCCGGTCCCCCGGCTCGGGCACCGGCCCCGCTGCCGGGCGGGCCTCCCGCGTGCGTGGTCCTCGGCGCCGACGCCACGGCGACCGGGCGAGACTGCCCGGTGAAGCCCGGCAAGGCCCGGCGACGCCCGGTCGAGCCCGGTGCGGCCCCTACTCGGCCACCGCCCCCGCCGTCGGGCGCGCCGCCCGCGTCCGGTGCTCCTGGGGGCTCACGCCGTACCGCCGTTTGAACGCGGTCGACAGGGCGAAGGCGCTGCTGTAGCCGACGCGGCGGGCGATGGCCTCCAGGGTGTCGCCGGTGTCGCGCAGCCGGTCCGCGGCCAGGGCGAGGCGCCAGGCGGTGAGGTGGGTCATCGGGGGTTCGCCGACCAGGTCGGTGAAGCGGCGGGCGAGCGCGGCCCGGGAGACGCCGGTCCCGGCGGCGAGGGACGCCACGGTCCAGGGGCGGGCGGGGTCGTCCTGGAGCAGGCGCAGGGCGCGGCCCACGATCGGGTCGGACAGCGCCCGGTACCAGGCGGGCGCCGCCGCCTCGGGGCGCGCGAACCAGGCACGCAGCGCGGCGATGACCAGCAGGTCGAGCAGCCGGTCCAGGACGACCTCCTGGCCGGGTTCGTCACGGGTGATCTCCTCCATGAGGACGGGGGTCAGCGGGCAGCGCCAGGCGTCCGCGGTCAGGCTCAGCAGCGGCGGAAGGGCCTCCAGCAGCGGGGCTCCGATCTCGCCGGGCCACAGGTAGGAGCCGATCAGCATGACCGCGGAGCCGTCGAGCCGGTCGCCCCAGGTGCGCACGCCGAGGTCCATGGAGCCACGCAGGGACGTCCCGTCGGGATAGCGGCACTCGCCGCCCGGCAGGATCAGGGCCTGGGGGGCGGTGGCGGGGTCGTCGGCGCAGGTGTAGGGGTCGGGGCCGCGCGCGATGGCGACGTCGCCGGGGCGCAGTCGTACGGGCTCCGCGGTGTCCGGGAGGAGCCAGGCGTCACCGCGCACCATCAGCATCACCGACAGCGGGGCGCGGTCCTCGACGCGCACGGCCCACGGCGGTTCCAGACACGCCCGGATCAGGAAGGCGCCCCGCGCGCGGGGGCCCGCCAGCAGGCCTGCGAGAGCGTCCATGGCAGAAGCGTAGACGCGCGCGTATGCGGGTGAGCCGCTCGGGCATGGGCCGGTGGACGGGGCGGCGGTTGACTGGGCGTCATGAGGAACACGACGGGTGAGCGGGACACGAGGGGAACCACGGGTGTGACGGGCATGACGGTGGTGGTGACCGGGGCGTCCGGTCGCAGCGGGAGCCGGGTGGCGCGGGCCGCGCGGGCGGCGGGGATGACGGTGCGGCCGGCGTCGCGGACGACGGGCTTCGACTGGGCGGACCGGTCCACCTGGGCGGGCACGCTGCGCGGCGCGGACGCCGCGTATCTGGTCCACCCCGGGGACGTCGGCTCCCCGGCGGCGGCCGAGGGCGTGGGGCTGCTCGCGCGGGAGGCGGTCGCGCTGGGGGTACGGCGGCTGGTGCTGCTGTCGGCGCGCGGGGAGGACCAGGCGCTGCCGGCCGAGGAGGCGCTGCGCGGGTCCGGCGCCGAGTGGACGGTCGTACGGGCGGCGTGGTTCGCGCAGAACTTCAGCGAGGGACCGCTGGTGGAGGGGTTGCGGCTGGGTGGGGAGCTGGCCTTTCCCGGGGGTGCGGTGCGGGAGCCGTTCGTGGATCTGGCGGACGTCGCGGACGTGGTCGTCGGGGTGCTGGCAGGGGGCGGGCGGTATGCGGGGCGGGTGCTGGAGGTGTCGGGGCCGCGGCTGCTGACGTTCGGTGAGGCGGTGGCGGAGATCGGTGCGGCGGCGGGGCGGGAGCTGTCGTACGTGCCGGTTCCGGTGCGGGAGTACGGGGAGCGGCTGGCCGGGTTCGGGGTGCCGCCGCGGGAGGTGGAGCTGCTCGTGGACGTGTTCGCGACGCTGCTCGACGGGCGCAACGAGCGGCTGTCGGACGGGGTGGAGCGGGTGCTGGGCCGCGCGCCCCGGGACTTCGCCGCGTTCGCCGCCGAGGCCGCCGCGGCGGGCGTGTGGGCTACTCCTGCGGCGGCCGGGACTCCCCGTTCGTCTTCTGCGGCGGGTTCTTGACCTGGGCGCGCAGCCGGGACGTGACGTCCTCCGGGGGCAGAAAGCGGGACCAGCGCTCGGGGAACTCCGACGGCATGTCGGGGTCGTCGGGGTCCGGGTCGCCCTCGCGCAGGGCGGCGGCGCGGGCGACGTACTCGGCGACCTGGGCCTGGCGGATCCGCTCGTTGGCGGCGCGGGCGGCGGCGGTGGCGGCGGCCGGCCAGACCCGGTCGATGGCGGCGTTGACGGCCGCGCCGACCAGCACGGCGAAGGCGGACACGCCGATCCACAGCAGTACGGCGACGGCGGCGGCGAGCGAGCCGTAGATGGTGGCGCCCTCGATGGTGTTCGCCAGGTAGATGCGCAGCAGGAAGCTGCCGAGCACCCACATGGCGAGCGCGACCAGGGCGCCCGGGACGTCCTCCACCCAGGGCGAGCGGACCGGTACCGACACGTGGTAGAGCGTGGTGAGGAAGACGATCGACAGGACGATCACCACGGGCCAGTACAGGACCTGCACGACCGTCGTGGACCAGGGCACGACCCGCACCACGGCGTCGGGTCCGGCCACCATCAGCGGCAGCGCGACCGAGCCGATCAGCAGGGCCACGATGAACAGGGCGAACGCCACCAGCCGGGTCTTGACGATGCCGCGGACGCCGTCGAGGCCGTACATGACGGTGATGGTGTCGATGAAGACGTTCACCGCGCGGGAGCCCGACCACAGGGCGAACAGGAACCCTATGGAGACGACGTCGGGCCGGCCGCCGTTCATCACGTCGTCGAGGATCGGCTGCGCTATCTGCCGCACGCCCTTCTCGGACAGGACCGTGCGGGACGCCTCCAGGAGGTTGGCCTCCAGGCTGGAGATGGTGTCGGTGCCGGTCAGGTCGTCGACGTAGCCGAGCAGGCCGATCAGGCTGAGCAGCAGCGGCGGCACGGACAGCAGGGTGAAGAACGCGGCCTCGGCGGCGAGGCCGAGGATGCGGTACTCGATGCAGGAGTTGACGGTGTCCTTCAGCAGCAGCCAGGCGGTGCGTCGCTTGGAGACGTTCCGGTAGAGGGCACGTGCCCGGTGGAGACGGCCCGGGGGGCCCGCGGGGAGATGACTTGCTGGCTGCACGAGGCAACGGTATCCGCCGCGCGGGCCCGCGCTCACCCTGGTCACTCCGGTTGTCCGGGTGACCGTGCCCGCGGGCGGGGCCCCGGTGCCTTTCGCCCGTCCGTGGGGGTAGGTTCGCAGACATGGCACGCAGCACCCACACGGTGACCAATCAGGCCCCGCCACTGGTCGGCTACGACGTCTTCGGCGCCGACCGTGCCCTCGTGGCCGCCGTCGAACGGCATCTGGATCCGGCCCTGCTGGACGAGGCGATGAGCGAGCTGGGCGCCCTGGGGCGGACCTCGGGCTCGGCGCAGGTGCAGGAGTGGGGCGCCCTGGCCAACGCCAACCCTCCGGTCCTGCGCACCCACGACCGCTACGGCAACCGGATCGACGAGGTGGAGTTCCACCCGGCGTGGCACCGGCTGCTGGGCAAGGGCGTGTCGGCCGGGCTGACCGCGGCCTGGGGGCGGCCCGGCGGTCATGTGCGGCGGGCGGCCGGGTTCCTGGTGTGGACGCAGGTCGAGGCCGGCAACGGCTGCCCGCTGTCGATGACCCACGCGGCGGTGCCCGCCCTGCGCGCGGACCCGGACCTCGCGGCCGAGTGGGAGCCGCGGCTGACGTCGATGATCTACGACCGTGATCTGCGGCCGGCGCCCGCCAAGGCCGGCGTGCTGTTCGGGATGGGGATGACGGAGAAGCAGGGCGGCAGCGACGTGCGGGCCGGCACGACCGTCGCCCGGCCGCTCGCCGAGGCCGGGACGTACGAGCTGACCGGGCACAAGTGGTTCTGCTCGGCGCCGATGTCCGACGGCTTCCTGGTGCTGGCGCAGGCCCCGGAGGGGCTCACCTGCTTCCTGGTGCCGCGGGTGCTGCCGGACGGCACACGGAACGTGTTCCTGATCCAGCGGCTCAAGGACAAGCTCGGCAACCGGTCGAACGCCTCCGCCGAGGTCGAGTTCGACGGCACCTGGGCGCGCCGGGTCGGCGAGGAGGGGCGCGGGGTGCGGACCATCATCGAGATGGTCGCGGCCACCCGGCTGGACTGCGCGCTGGGCTCGGCGGGGCTGATGCGGCAGGCGGTCGCGCAGGCCGTGCACCACTGCGAGCACCGCTCGGCGTTCGGCGGGAAGCTGATCGACAAGCCGCTGATGCGCAACGTTCTGGCCGATCTCGCGCTGGAGTCGGAGGCGGCGACGACACTGGCGCTGCGGCTGGCCGCCGCCTACGACGACGGGAGCGAGCAGGAGCGGGCCTTCCTGCGCCTCGCGGTGCCGGCCGCGAAGTACTGGGTGACCAAGCGGTGCGCGCCCGTGGTGGTGGAGGCCGCCGAGTGCCTGGGCGGCAACGGCTACGTGGAGGAGTCGGGGCTGCCCCGGCTGGTGCGCGAGTCGCCGCTGAACTCGGTGTGGGAGGGCGCGGGCAACGTGCAGGCGCTGGACGTGCTGCGGGCGCTGGGGCGGGAGCCGCAGGCGCTGGACGCCTACCTGCGCGAGGTCGGCCTGGCTCGGGGCGCCGACCACCGGCTGGACGCGGCGATCAAGGGGCTGCTGACCGAACTGGCCGATCTGGAGGGCGTGGAGGCCCGCGCGCGGCGGCTGGTCGAGCGGCTGGCGACGGTGCTGCAGGGTTCGCTGCTGGTGCGGTTCGCGCCCGCCGAGGTGGCCGACGCGTTCTGCGCCTCGCGGCTGGGCGGCGACTGGGGCGCGGCGTTCGGGACGCTGCCGCACACCCTGGACCTGGCGTCGGTGGTGGAGCGGGCGCGGCCGGTCGCCGGCTGACCGGGAGCACGCCGACAGGGGTGGTGCTGCGCCGACACGGCACCACCCCTGCCACCACTGGCCCGTTGAGGCCACGAGCGCCGCACGGGCGACGCCGGTCAATCTTCAAACAACGTACGGCTGTTCACCAGGGTTGCAGGGGGTTGCAACTTTCCGGTCTCGGTGACCGGACTGTGTCCCTCCGTGACGGACGGGCGGCAGTATGGGACAACCAATGGGGAAGCGACCGGAATGAGACGCCCCCCGGCCTTGACAGCCGGTCGCACAACTGGCCGATCCCGGGAGGACCTTGTGCCGCAGACGCCGCTGGACGTGTCGCAGCTCGCCGCCGTCGACGCCACGCGGGCGGCGCGCATGGTCCGGGAGATGCGCGACGCCGCCCTCGCCGGACGACGCTCACGGCCGGGTCCGCGCCCGGTGATCGAGCAGTCCTGGGACCGGATGCTGCGCGGCGGGGTCGACCCCGAGCGCGGGGCGCGGTCGAGACTGCTGACGCCGGACGAGGTGCGGCGGCGGCGCGAGGAGTCGCCGCTGCGGCATGTGCTGCCGGTGCTCAGGGAGGGGCTGGTCTCGGTCGCGGACGCCGCGCACCACATCATGGTCGTGGCCGACGCGGACGGCAGGGTGCTGTGGCGCGAGGGCAGTTCGGCGGTGCTGCGGCAGGCGGACGGGCTCGGGTTCATGCTCGGCGCCGACTGGCGGGAGAGCGTCGTCGGGACCAACGGGGTGGGGACGACGGCGGTGCTGCGCCGGCCCGTGCAGGTCTTCGCCGGCGAGCACTTCCTGCGCGCGCACGCCTCGTGGACCTGCGCCGGGGCGCCCATCACGGACCCGCGCGACGGTCGGCTGCTCGGCGTGGTCGACGTCAGCGGCCCGCTGGAGACGGTGCATCCGGCCACGCTGGCCTGGGTGGACTCGGTGGCCAAGCTCGCCGAGGCGCGGCTGCGGGAGCGGCACCTGGCGTCGTTGGAGCGGCTGCGCGCGGTGGCCGCCCCGGCGCTGGCCCGGCTGGCGGGGCGGGCGCTGGCGGTGGACCGGGACGGCTGGACGGCGGCGGTGACGGGGATGCCGTACACCGACCGGGTGGCGATGCCCAAGTCGCTGACGGCGGGGCGGCGATGGGTGCCCGGGCTCGGGGTGTGCGCGGTGGAGCCGCTGGCCGAGGGGTGGCTGGTGCGGCCGACGGACGAGCCGCTGCCGGGCGGTTCCACCCGGATCGTGCTGGACCTCGCGCAGCCGCGCCGCTGTTCGGTGACGGTCTCGGGCAGCGCGGGTTCCTGGACCCACGAGATGAGCCCGCGCCACAGCGAGCTGCTGTTCCTGCTCGCCGAGCACCGCGAGGGCCGCACCGCCGCGCAGCTCGCCGCCGACATGTTCGGCGACCCGGCCCGCACGGTGACGGTGCGGGCCGAGATCTCGCGGGTGCGGCGGTATCTCGGGGGGTTCCTGGAACACCGGCCGTATCGTTTCTGCGACGCCGTCGACATCGCGGTCGTCCTTCCGGCGGACCCTCGGGAGCTGCTGCCCCACTCGACGGCCCCCGCGGTGCGCAGGGCCCGGACCGCCGCGCCGGTATGACCGGGTGACCGTACGGGGAGCGCGCAGGGGCGCGCGTATGGGGCGTACGGGTACGGGCCGGAGTCTTCGGCATATTTGCGCAGTCCGCGTCCGCGACCGTATACGTCTGCCGTAGCATCGCCCTACGGGCCGCCCCACCTGTTCCTCGGTTCAACACTCGAACCGTCGGGCGCAGTTGGCCCGCACCGGGAGGACGAGGTCATGAAGCATCGCGGCAGACACCGTCGGCGCAGGCGCGGCCGGGCCCTGCGCGCGACCCTGGCCGGGACCGCGCTCGCGCTCACCGCGGCGGCCACCCTGATCAGCGCCTCCCAGGCCACGAACGGCACCGACCCCGGCGCCCTGCAGCCGCTGACCTCGCCCGCCGAGACGCGCGCGCTGGAACTGCGTCCGGCGTCCCTGCGGTCCGCCCCCCGGCCGGTGGCGCCCGTCGGCGTCGGCGCCGTCCTCGCGGAAGCCGACCGCACCCTGCGCAACGACGGGGAGTGCACCGGCGCCGAGCGCGCCGCGCTGCCCGTCGAGCCCGCCGCCGCTCGCGCCTGGTGCTGGGGCGAGGCCGACACCGAGGGCTGGCTGCCCGGCGCGGTCACCACCTCGGGGGACGCCGACGACGACGGCCGCTGGGGCGCCGACCGCGTGATCCTCTCCGGCTGGAGCGACGCCGAGGGCGCGGCCCGGGTGGCCTTCGTCGACGCGGGCACCCCGGGCAGGCTCGCCTACACGCTGGTGCCGCTGGTCGTGCCGACGGCACAGGGGCGGGCGTACCGGCCGCTCGAGTCACGGCTGTCCGGCATGGTCTGGTACCAGGACAAGCTGCTGGTCACCGGTGGCGACGGTGAGACGCTGCACGTCTACGACCTGGACCGGATCGAGCGCACCGGAGTGGGCGCCGCGCGCGGCGACCGGTTCGTGCTGTCCGCCGTCGCCACGTACCGGCTCGGCGGGGACGCCCGGATCGGCAGCCTGTCCCTGGACCGCAGCACCACGCCGGACACCCTGGTCGCCAGCGAGTCCGTGCCGGCCGGCAGCGACCGCCCCACCCGGCTGTGGCGCTACTCCCTGCGCGAGGGCGCCTCGGGCGCCGGGCTGCTGAGCACCAGCCCGAGGGATGCGTACGAGACCCGGGCGGCCGGGGTGCGGGGCGTGCTCGCGCGCGGGTCCGACTGGTACCTGGCGCGCGCGGCCGACGGGCACGACGGCAACGGCACGCTGTGGCGGCAGGACGCCGAGGGGGCGCGGGCGGCGCGCTGCGGGACCGACGAGACGTATCTGTGCTGGAGCGGCCCCGCGCAGCCGCTGTCGTACTGGGCCGAGACGGGCGAGGTCTGGTCCCAGTCGGGGCGGATGCTGTTCTCTCTGCCGCTGGCCAGGATCGACAGGTCGCTGGGATAGATGATTCTCTGACCGGTATGACCAACATTCCCGTGACCACCTGGTCCCTGGAGCAGACCGCGCCGAGCGACCTGCTGCCGGCCGCCGCACCCGAGGGCGACGTGCGGATCGTGCGCGCCGAGGTGCCCTCCCCGGAGCTGAGCCGCTACCTCTACGCCTCGGTCGGCGGCGACATCCGCTGGACCGACCGGCTGGGCTGGACGTACGCGCGGTGGCGGGAGTACCTGGAGCGGCCGGGTGTGGAGACCTGGGTGGCGTACGACCGGGGCACGCCCGCGGGCTACGTGGAGCTGGAGGCGCAGGACGAGGGCGCGGTGGAGATCGTCTACTTCGGCCTGATTCCGGCCTTCCGCGGCCGGCGCATCGGCGGGCACCTGCTGTCGTACGGGACCGCGCGCGCCTGGGACCTCGCCGAGCGGTGGCCCGGGCTGACGCCGACCAAGCGGGTCTGGCTGCACACCTGCACCAAGGACGGCGAGCACGCGCTGGCGAACTACCGGCGCCGGGGCTTCACCCTGTTCGACACCAAGGTCGAGGAGGAGACGGACGCGCCGACGCCGGGCCCGTGGCCGGGCGCCTACCCCGTCTGACCTGCTACGACAAGACGGCGTTCACGCCATGTGACCGACACCACCCTTGTCCCGCCATGTGGGACAAGGGTGTCCGCATCGCGGACGAAGCTGGACTGTGTCCAGATCGGCGTGACACGCTGCCGTCATGCCTGGAACTGGAATTGCCTTGGTGAGTCGGCGGCACGTCGACCTCGGCCGCATGTCCAGCGCCATCTGTCCGGCGAGCTGAGCTGCGCCCATCGGTGGCTCTGAGCCACGGGCCCGCATCGCCGTAACCCGCGTACAGCCTCCCTGCGCAATGACGCGCACGTATGCCTCCATGCGCCCGTATGCGCTGGTCAGAGCCGCATTCCCGCCTGTCCCGAAGGACGTAGAAACCATGGCCGCCAACCCGCAGAACCCTGCCGCCGCGACTCCCCGCCGCAAGGTGAGCCGTCACCGCGGCGAGGGCCAGTGGGCCGTGGGTCACTTCACCCCCCTCAACGGCAACGAACAGTTCAAGAAGGACGACGACGGTCTCAATGTGCGGACACGCATTGAGACGATCTACTCCAAGCGCGGTTTCCACTCCATCGACCCCAACGACCTGCGCGGGCGGATGCGCTGGTGGGGCCTGTACACCCAGCGCAAGCCCGGCATCGACGGCGGCAAGACGGCCGTGCTGGAGCCGGAGGAGCTGGACGACGAGTACTTCATGCTGCGCGTCCGTATCGACGGCGGCCGGCTCACCACCGAGCAGCTGCGGGTGATCGGCGAGATCTCCCAGGAGTTCGCGCGCGGCACCGCCGACATCACGGACCGGCAGAACGTCCAGTACCACTGGATCCGGATCGAGGACGTGCCCGAGATCTGGAACCGCCTGGAGGCGGTCGGCCTGTCCACCACCGAGGCATGCGGCGACACACCCCGTGTGATCATCGGTTCGCCGGTCGCGGGCATCGCCGAGGACGAGATCATCGACGGCACCCCGGCCATCGAGGAGATCCACCGCCGGGTCATCGGCAACAAGGCGTTCTCCAACCTGCCCCGCAAGTTCAAGTCCGCGATCTCCGGCTCCCCGCTGCTGGACGTGGCGCACGAGATCAACGACGTCGCCTTCGTCGGCGTGGTCCACCCCGAGCACGGTCCCGGCTTCGACCTGTGGGTCGGCGGCGGTCTGTCCACCAACCCCAAGATCGGCGTCCGGCTCGGCGCCTGGGTCCCGCTGGCCGAGGTCCCGGACGTCTACGAGGGCGTCATCTCCATCTTCCGCGACTACGGCTACCGCCGGCTGCGCAACCGCGCCCGGCTGAAGTTCCTGGTCGCCGACTGGGGCCCGGAGAAGTTCCGCCAGGTGCTGGAGGACGAGTACCTGGGGCGGGGGCTCGTCGACGGCCCCGCGCCCGCCCAGCCCGTCGAGCGGTGGCGGGACCACGTCGGCGTGCACCGTCAGCAGGACGGCCGCTTCTACGTCGGCTTCGCCCCGCGCGTCGGCCGCGTCGACGGCGCCACCCTCACGAAGATCGCCGAGCTGGCCGAGGCGCACGGCTCGGGCCGGGTGCGCACCACCGTCGAGCAGAAGATGATCGTCCTCGACGTCGAGGAGTCGCGGGTCGACTCCCTGGTCGAGGGCCTGGAAGCGCTGGACCTCACGGTCAGCCCCTCCCCGTTCCGGCGCGGCACCATGGCCTGCACCGGCATCGAGTACTGCAAGCTCGCCATCGTCGAGACCAAGGCACGCGGCTCCGCGCTGATCGACGAGCTGGAGCGCCGCATCCCGGACTTCGACGAGCCCATCACCATCAACCTCAACGGCTGCCCCAACGCCTGCGCCCGTATCCAGGTGGCGGACATCGGTCTCAAGGGTCAGCTGGTCCTGGACGACCGCGGCGAACAGGTCGAGGGCTACCAGGTGCACCTGGGCGGCGCACTCGGCCTGGAGGCCGGCTTCGGCCGCAAGGTGCGCGGTCTGAAGGTCACCTCCGAGGAACTGCCCGACTACGTGGAACGGGTCCTCAAGCGCTACCGGGCCGAGCGTGAGGAGGGCGAACGTTTCGCCGCCTGGGTGGCCCGCGCCTCCGAGGAGGCCCTGTCATGAGCGAACGCGCCGCGCCCTTCTACTGCCCCTACTGCGGCGACGAGGACCTGCGGCCGAGCGAGGAGGGCCCGGGCTCCTGGGAATGCGGGGCGTGCAGCCGCGCCTTCCGCCTGAAGTTCCTCGGACTGCTGGCCCGCGGGCCCCGGCACGACACCACGGGAGGGGACGAGACATGACGACGGTTCAGGACCGGCACACCGGCGCCGACCTCAAGGCGCTCGCCGAGCGGGCGGGACGCGACCTGGAGGACGCCTCCGCGCTGGAGATCCTCCAGTGGGCGGCCGACACCTTCGGCCGGCGCTTCTGCGTCACCTCCTCGATGGAGGACGCCGTCGTCGCCCATCTCGCCTCCCGGGTGATGAAGGGCGTCGACGTGGTGTTCCTCGACACGGGCTACCACTTCGAGGAGACCATCGGCACCCGCGACGCGGTCGAGGCCGTGATGGACGTCAACGTCATCACCCTCACCCCCGCGCAGACGGTCGCCGAGCAGGACGCCGAGTACGGGCCCAAGCTGCACGACCGCGACCCCGACCTGTGCTGCTTCCTGCGCAAGGTCAAGCCGCTGGAGCAGGGCCTCGCCCGCTTCGACGCCTGGGCGACGGGGCTGCGCCGCGACGAGTCCCCGACCCGGGCCAACACCCCGGTCGTCGCCTGGGACGAGAAGCGGCAGAAGGTGAAGATCTCCCCGATCGCCCGCTGGACCCAGGACGACGTGGACGCCTACGTCACCGAGCACGGCGTGCTCACCAACCCGCTGCTCATGGACGGCTACGCCTCCATCGGCTGCGCCCCCTGCACCCGCCGGGTCCTGGAGGGCGAGGACGCCCGCGCCGGCCGCTGGGCGGGGCGGGGCAAGACCGAGTGCGGGCTGCACGGATGACGGCCGCCGAGGCTGCGCGCACGGCGTCCGCTGCCGCGCCCGTCACCGCCGTCCACCATGCGAACACTGCGACCCAGGAGACACACGTGACGACCGGAGCCACCGTCTGGCTCACGGGTCTGCCGAGCGCCGGCAAGACCACGATCGCCTACGAGCTGGCCGGCCGGCTGCGCGCGGAGGGCCACCTCGTCGAGGTGCTCGACGGCGACGAGATCCGCGAGTTCATCTCGGCGGGCCTCGGCTTCAGCCGCGAGGACCGGCACACCAACGTGCAGCGCATCGGCTTCGTCGCCGAGCTGCTCGCCCGCAACGGCGTCAAGGTGCTGGTGCCGGTGATCGCGCCGTACGCCGACAGCCGCGACGCGGTACGCAAGCGGCACCAGGCGAACGGCACCGGGTACCTCGAGGTGCACGTGGCCACGCCGGTCGAGGTGTGCTCCGTGCGCGATGTGAAGGGGCTGTACGCCAAGCAGGCCGCGGGCGAGCTGACCGGGCTGACCGGGGTGGACGACCCGTACGAGGAGCCCGAGACGCCCGACCTGCGCATCGAGTCGCAGCACCAGACCGTCCAGGAGTCCGCCGCCGCGGTGTACGCCCTGCTCAGCGAAAGGGGACTGGCATGACGACGACCGTCGCCACGGTCGGGGAGGGTACGGACACGCCGTACGCCCTCTCGCACCTCGACGCCCTCGAGTCCGAGGCGGTGCACATCTTCCGCGAGGTGGCGGGCGAGTTCGAGCGGCCGGTGATCCTCTTCTCCGGCGGCAAGGACTCGATCGTCATGCTGCATCTGGCGCTGAAGGCGTTCGCGCCGGCGGCGATCCCGTTCTCGCTGCTGCACGTGGACACCGGGCACAACTTCCCCGAGGTCCTCGACTACCGCGACCGCACGGTGGCCCGGCACGGGCTGCGCCTGCACGTCGCGTCCGTGCAGGACTACATCGACCGCGGTGTGCTGCGTGAGCGCCCCGACGGGACCCGCAACCCGCTGCAGACGCTGCCGCTGACGGAGAAGATCCAGAGCGAGAAGTTCGACGCCGTGTTCGGCGGCGGGCGCCGCGACGAGGAGAAGGCGCGGGCCAAGGAGCGGGTGTTCTCGCTGCGGGACGAGTTCTCGCAGTGGGACCCGCGCCGCCAGCGGCCCGAGCTGTGGAACCTCTACAACGGCCGCCACGCTCCCGGTGAGCACGTCCGCGTGTTCCCGCTGTCCAACTGGACCGAGCTGGACGTGTGGCAGTACATCGCCCGCGAGGGCATCGAGCTGCCCGACATCTACTACGCGCACGAGCGTGAGGTGTTCCGGCGCGGCGGGATGTGGCTGACCGCCGGTGAGTGGGGCGGGCCGAAGGAGGGCGAGACCGTCGAGAAGCGGCTCGTGCGGTACCGGACGGTGGGCGACATGTCCTGCACCGGCGCGGTCGACTCCGACGCCGACACCATCGAGAAGGTGATCGCCGAGATCGCCGCCTCCCGGCTGACCGAGCGCGGCGCGACCCGCGCCGACGACAAGCTCTCCGAGGCCGCGATGGAAGACCGCAAGCGCGAGGGGTACTTCTAACCATGAGCACGACCACGACCGAGGAGCTCTCGGCCACCACCCTGCTGCGGTTCGCCACCGCCGGCTCCGTCGACGACGGCAAGTCCACCCTCGTCGGCCGCCTGCTGCACGACTCCAAGTCGGTCCTCGCCGACCAGCTGGAGGCCGTCGAGCGGGTCTCGGCCAGCCGCGGCCAGGAGGGTCCCGACCTCGCGCTGCTCACCGACGGCCTGCGCGCCGAGCGGGAGCAGGGCATCACGATCGACGTGGCGTACCGTTACTTCGCCACGCCCAGGCGGCGGTTCATCCTCGCCGACACGCCGGGCCACGTGCAGTACACCCGCAACATGGTCACCGGCGCCTCCACGGCCGAGCTGACGGTCATCCTGGTCGACGCGCGCAACGGCGTCGTCGAGCAGACCCGCCGCCACGCCGCCATCGCCGCCCTCCTGCGCGTCCCGCACGTCGTCCTCGCCGTCAACAAGATGGACCTCGTCGGCTACCAGGAGAAGGTGTTCGCGGCGATCGCCGAGGAGTTCACGGCGTACGCCACCGAACTGGGCGTCCCCGACGTCACCGCGATCCCGATCTCCGCGCTCGAGGGCGACAACGTCGTGGAGCCGTCGGCGCACATGGACTGGTACGGCGGCCCCACCGTGCTGGAGCACCTGGAGACCGTCCCGGCCGCGCACGACCTCACGCACTGCCACGCGCGACTGCCCGTGCAGTACGTGATCCGGCCGCAGACCGCCGACCACCCCGACTACCGCGGCTACGCCGGGCAGATCGCGGCCGGCACCTTCCGCGTCGGCGAGTCCGTGACGGTCCTGCCGTCCGGGCGGGCGACGAGGATCGCCGGCATCGACCTGCTGGGCGAGCCGGTCGACGTGGCGTGGACGCCGCAGTCGGTGACCCTCCTGCTGGAGGACGACATCGACATCTCCCGCGGCGACCTGATCGTGCCCAGCAAGGACGCCCCGCCGACCACGCAGGACATCGAGGCGACCGTCTGCCACGTCGCCGACGCCCCGCTCACCGTCGGCCACCGGGTGCTCCTCAAGCACGGCACCCGCACCGTCAAGGCGATCGTCAAGGACATCCCCTCCCGGCTCACCCTCGACGACCTGTCCCTGCACCCGCACCCCGGACAGCTCGTCGCCAACGACATCGGCCGGGTCAAGGTCCGCACCGCCGAACCGCTCCCCGTCGACTCCTACGCCGACTCCCGCCGCACCGGCTCCTTCATCCTGATCGACCCCGCCGACGGCACCACCCTCACCGCCGGCATGGTCGGCGAGTCCTTCGCCTCCCCGGAACCCGTCCGGGACGAGACCGAGGACGACGGGTGGGACTTCTGACCACGCACCACGCCCGGGGCAGCGGGCGGAGGAGAGCGGCGCGACGCGCGCAAGGCACGCGATGCCTGCGATGTGCGTGAGGGCGCACGCGCATCGCCCGCGCGCCCTCGCCCGCCGCCCGCGCCCCCGCGCCAGCGAAGATCCGCCGACATCCCGGCCACGACCCGACAGAACGTGACCGCCGGGCCTACGAGAGGAAACCCTCCCGTGCCTGCCAGCACCGCCCTCCGCCGCGGCCTCGCGGCCGTGGCCGTCCTGCCCCTGCTCGCCCTCGCCGCCTGCGGCTACGGCTCGCAGGCCCAGGACGTGCCCGCGCAGCAGGCGATCGCCCCGGGCGCGAAGAAGACCGACGGCCTGGACTCCGTCCGCATCGGCTACTTCGGCAACCTGACCCACGCGACCGCGCTGGTCGGCCGGGAGCGGGGCTTCTTCCAGAAGGAGCTGGGGGCGACCAAGGCGGAGTACGCGACGTTCAACGCGGGTCCGTCCGAGATCGAGGCGCTGAACTCGGGGTCCGTCGACATCGGCTGGATCGGCCCCTCCCCCGCCGTCAACGGCTACCTCAAGTCGGGCGGCAAGAACCTCAGGATCGTGGGCGGTTCGGCGTCCGGCGGCGTCAGGCTGGTCGTCGACCCGGAGAAGATCAGGTCCGTCGAGGACGTCAAGGGCAAGAGGATCGCCACCCCGCAGCTCGGCAACACCCAGGACGTCGCGTTCCTGAACTGGGCGAGGGAACAGGGCTGGACGATCGACGCGGAGAGCGGCCGGGGCGACGTCTCCGTCGTGCGCACCGACAACAAGATCACCCCGGACGCCTACAGGTCCGGCTCCGTCGACGGGGGCTGGGTGCCGGAGCCGACCGCCTCCAAGCTGGTCGCCGAGGGCGCGAAGGTGCTGCTCGACGAGGCGGACCTCTGGCCGGACGGGAAGTTCGTGATCACCACCGTCGTCGTGTCGCAGACGTTCCTCCAAGAGCACCCGAAGGCCGTCGAGGCGGTGCTGCGGGCCTCCGTGCGGACCAACCGGTGGATCACCGCCCACCCCGCCGAGGCCAAGGCGTCGGCGAACCGGCAGCTGGAGGCGGACACCGGCAAGCCGCTGCCGGCCGAGGTCCTGGACCCGGCGTGGGAGTCCATCGAGGTCACCGACGACCCGCTGGCCGCCACCCTCGAAACCCAGGCGGAGCACGCGGTGAAGGCCGGACTGCTGGAGAAGACCGACCTGACCGGCATCTACGACCTCGCGCCGCTGAACAGGGTGCTCGCCGCCGAGGGCGAACCCACCGTGGACGACGCCGGTCTCGGCGTCGCGTCGTAAGCCCGGATCCCCAAGACAGTTACAGGAGGTGACGACCATGGCCACCACCCTCGCCAAGGCCGCCGACGGCACCGAGACGGTCACGCACGCCGCGCGCATCGAGCACGTCTCCAAGTCGTTCGCGGGCCCCGCCGGGCAGCAGCTCGTGCTGGACGACATCAGCCTCGATGTCGCTCCCGGCGAGTTCGTCACCCTCCTCGGGGCGTCCGGCTGCGGCAAGTCCACGCTGCTCAACCTGGTCGCGGGCCTGGACCGGCCGAGCGCCGGCTCCATCACCACCGACGGCCGCCCGGCGCTGATGTTCCAGGAGCACGCGCTGTTCCCGTGGCTGACCGCCGGCAAGAACATCGAACTCGCGCTGCGGCTGCGCGGCGTGCCCAAGGCCGACCGCCGCGACCGGGCCGAGGAACTGCTCGAACTGGTCCGCCTCAAGGGCGCGTACGGCAAGCGGGTGCACGAGCTGTCCGGCGGCATGCGCCAGCGGGTGGCGATGGCCCGGGCACTGGCGCAGGACAGCAAGCTGCTGCTGATGGACGAGCCGTTCGCGGCGCTGGACGCGATCACCCGCGACGTCCTGCACGACGAGCTGACCCGCATCTGGGGCGAGACCCGGCTGTCGGTGCTGTTCGTGACGCACAACGTGCGCGAGGCGGTGCGGCTCGCGCAGCGCGTGGTGCTGCTGTCGTCCCGGCCGGGCCGGGTGGCGCGCACCTGGACGGTGGACATCCCGCAGCCGCGCCGTATCGAGGACACCGCCGTGGCGGAGCTGTCCCGAGAGATCACCGAGGAACTGCGCGAGGAGATCCGCCGCCATGGCCAGCACTGACACCCCCGCCGCCAAGGACAAGGGCGGCGCCGCGGGCGACCTCGCCGGTCTGGAGGCGGGCCTCGACGCGCTGGAGACGGTCCAGACGAGCCGTACGCCACTGCGCACGACCCTGGTCCAGAAGGTCCTGCCGCCGGTCACCGCGATCGCGCTGGTGCTGCTGGTGTGGCAGGCGCTGGTCGGGTTCGGCGTCGTCGACGACCCGAGCAGGCTGCCCTCCCCCTCCGACGTGTGGGGCGAGGTGGAGCACGCCTGGCTCCAGGGCACGCTGTTCGACTACATCTGGACCAGCGTCTCGCGCGGCCTGCTGGGCTTCCTGCTGGCGCTGGCCATCGGCACGCCGCTCGGGCTGCTGGTGGCGCGGGTGCGGTTCGTGCGGGCGGCGATCGGGCCGATCCTGTCGGGCCTGCAGTCGCTGCCGTCGGTGGCGTGGGTGCCGCCGGCCGTCATCTGGCTCGGCCTGAACAACTCGATGATGTACGCCGTCATCCTGCTCGGCGCCGTCCCCTCCATCGCCAACGGCCTGGTGTCCGGCGTGGACCAGGTGCCGCCGCTGTTCCTGCGCGCCGGGCGCACGCTGGGCGCGACGGGGCTGCGGGGCACCTGGCACATCGTGATGCCGGCCGCGCTGCCCGGCTACCTCGCCGGACTGAAGCAGGGCTGGGCGTTCTCCTGGCGGTCGCTGATGGCCGCCGAGATCATCGCCTCCTCCCCGGAACTGGGCGTGGGGCTCGGCCAGCTGCTGGAGAACGGCCGCAACACCAGCTCGATGTCGATGGTGTTCCTCGCCATCCTGCTCATCCTGATCGTCGGCATCGCCATCGACCTGCTCATCTTCAGCCCGCTGGAGCGGCGGGTGCTGCGCAGCCGCGGCCTGCTGGTCAAGGCCTGATCGAGGTACGTCATGTCCCGTCCGGTCCTCCTCGTCATCGCCCACGGCAGCCGTGACCCGCGGCACGCCGCGACCGTGCACGCCCTCGTGCAGCAGGTGCGGTCGCTGCGCCCCGGCCTGCGGATCGAGACGGGCTTCCTCGACTTCAACATCCCCTCCGTGCGGGGCGTGCTGGAGTCGCTGGCGGCCGAGGGCGTCCGGGACGTCGTCGCGCTGCCGCTGCTGCTGACCCGCGCCTTCCACGCCAAGGCGGACATCCCCGCCGTGCTGCGGGAGGCGCCGGCGCGGCTGCGAATCCGGCAGGCCGAGGTGCTCGGACCGTCGCCGCTGCTGCTGTCCGCGCTGGACCGGCGGCTGTACGAGGCCGGGCTGACGCCCGCCGACAAGTCCTCGACCGGGGTCGTGCTGGCCTCGGCGGGGTCCACCGACCCGGAGGCGATCGCAGTGATCGCAGAAATCGCGCGGGAGTGGCGGCACACCGGTTGGTGCGCCGTGCGGCCTGCGTTCGCCTCCGCATCCCTTCCGCGCACCGAGGACGCCGTGCGCCGGCTGAGGGCCCTCGGCTGCGAGCGGGTGGCGGTCGCCCCGTATGTGCTGGCGCCCGGCTTTCTGCCGGACCGCATCGCACGGGGCGCCGCCGGTGCGGACGTGCTCGCCGACGTCCTCGGACCCGCGCCGGAGGTGGCGCGGGTCCTGCTGGACCGCTACGAGGCGGCGCGGGCGCCGCTGCGGGCGGTGGTGGGGGCCTGACGGCTCACAGTCGTGGCCGCCTGACGGCTCGCAGCCGTGGCCCGGGACATGGCCGGGCTTGAGGGCTCGGGCCGTGGTGGAGGGCCGAAGGCTCAGGAGCCGGCGCAGGTGAGGTTCGCCGGCGCCGCAGAGCCGCCGCTGACCACGAACCCGAACGTGGCGCCGGCGCCGGGTGCGACGGAGCCGTTCCAGGCGGTGTTGCGGATCGTGACGGTGCCGCTGGTGCCCGTGTTCTGGCCGTTCCAGACCTGGCTGAGGGTCTGGCCGGAGGCGAGGGTCATGCCGACGCTCCAGCCGCCGAGGGCGGTGGTGGAGGTGTTCCGGACGGTCACCTCGCCCTGGTAGCCGCCGGACCAGCTGTTGACGATGCGGTGGGCGGCGGTGCAGGAGTCGCCGGTGCCGCCGGTGGATCCGCCGGTGGTGGTGCCTCCGGTGGTCGTGCCGCCGGTCGTGGTCCCGCCCGTCGTCGTCCCGCCGGTCGTGGTCCCGCCCGTCGTCGTCCCGCCGGTCGTGGTCCCGCCCGTCGTCGTCCCGCCGGTGGTGGTGCCACCGCTCGTGCCGCCGTCCGTCAGGGTCGGCGTGGTCCAGTCCCGCCACTGGGACAGCGAGCCCGACTTCGACGGGGCGACGCGGAACACGCCGGGTGCGCTGCCCGTCTGGCGCAGGAACTTGCCGATGCTCTGCTGCAGCGGCGTCCGCCACTCCGGCCGGACCGCGCAGTGGGTGCCGTCCTGGACGTCGGACCAGTAGGAGATGTTGCTCCCCGCGCCGAGGGCCTTGTAGACCTCCGCGCCGCCGAGGGCCGCCACGCTGCCGGAGCGCGCGCCCAGCCACTCGATGTGCGGGTTCTCCATCACGAGGAGCCCGCGCGGCGCGACCATGGCGACGATCTGGTGCGTGTCCACCGGGAGCCCGGCCGGGTTGCCCGTGTACGAGCCGAACGCGTCGCCGAGCCACGGCTGTTCGGAGTAGGCGCTGCTCAGCGGCTGGGCGCCGCTCTCCCCGGGGATGCCCCGGAAGATGTTGGTGCCGCCGCTGCCCGACTCGATCGGCATGGTCAGGGCGATGCGCTGGTCGAACGCCCCCGCCACGAACGCGCCCTTGCCGTAACGCGAGCAGCCCGTGACGCCGGTGGCGTCGGCCCGCAGGATGCCGCCGCCCGACTGCTCGATGACGTCGATGATCCGGCTCACGCCCCACGACCACGCCATCAGCAGCCCGGTGCTGCTGGAGGCGCCGTAGATGCTGTAGAAGGCGCCCTGCTTGTTGCTGCGCGGGGTGCCCTCCCGGCCGACCGTGGTGGGATCGAAGCTGACGACGGCGGCGCCGGAGGCCTTGATGGTGGCGGTGTCCGCGCCCAGCCCGCCGAGGACGACGACGGCCGGGAAGGGGCCCGTGCCGCTCGGCAGGTCGACGGTCGCCGAGAAGCTCGCGCTCCGGCCCTGGTCGGAGACGTTCACGGTGATGCCGGTGCGCGACACCGTGCCCGTGACGCTGCCGGGCTTCGCCGGCTTCTGCCCGTAGACGGACCGCTCCGCCAGCTCCCGGATCTCCGCCCGGCGGCACCGCCAGTCCGACGTGCTGGTGATGCGGGTGCCGTTCATCCGGGTGAAGGGGTCGGGCAGCTTGGAGTTGGCGGCCGGCGAGCCGGAGGACACGGCGCAGTCGGCGCCGTCGTCCTCGACGCCCGCTGCCGCCGCCGCTACGGCAACCAGCCGGTCGGCGCCCCGGTCCCGCGGGACCAGCACGGCGGCCGCCAGGCTCGCGACGGCCGCGAGGACGGCGACGGCCCATGTCCAGGGCCGATATCGAGACATGCGCATGGAGGACCTCCAGAGGCCGGGGTTGCGGGAGCGCTCCCAGGCTAGGAAGGGGTCTTGGGCATGACAACAGACCCGACAGGGCCGCGTCAGGTTGGCTCTTTCCGATCGTTCGCCGGAAGCCGAAGGGTGCGCCGCGACCAGCGACGACGAGCCTGAAATCGCTCTCGGGCGACTGCCCGGAGCCCTTCCGTTCCAGGAAACTTTCGGCCAGGCGGCGAAAGTTTCGACCCTCTCAGCCCGCCGTCTCCCCCGTCATCTCCACCAGCTTGACGACCGTGTTCCAGTTCCGGGTGGTGGCGATCAGGCCTTTGTTCACCCGTGGCTTGGCGAGCGCCTCGGCGAGCCTGGACCGGCCGAGGCCGTTCGGCGCGTACAGGTACAGGGCGCGGTCGCCGAGCCGGAACTCCTCGGGCCGGAAGGCCGCCTGGTCGATCTCCGCGAAGCGCGCCGCCTCGACGGGCGCCGAGAAGTACGTGACGTGGAGTTGCTTGGCCTCGAGTTCGGCGGCCGGGAAGGGGCAGGCCTCGGCGATCGCGCGCAGATAGGCGTGGCTGCGCACGATCACGTCGACCGCGAATCCGAACCGCTCCGCGATCGCCCGCTCCAGCGCGGCGGCGAGGGACTCCTCGTCGCCGTGGTCCGAGGTGAAGACGGCCTGGCCGCTCTGGAGGTGGGTGCGCACGCCGGTGTGGCCGAGACCTTCGACGAGGACGCGCAGTTCGGCCATCGGAACCTTGCGGTTGCCGCCCACGTTGATGCCGCGCAGCAGTGCCGCGTAGGTCGTCGTCATGGGGACCACCCTAGAGCCCGAGTACCCAGATAGATGTAGGGGACCGGCGGCCCGGCGTCCTCCCCAAGGGGGAGGTCAGGGGGGCCGATGAGAGGACCCGGGGGCCGGCCGCTTCACCGGACGGTACGACGCCATTCCTTTATGCGGGCCATAGCTTCGGAGAGGAAGGTGACGGCAGGGGGCTGTCACCGCTCACGAGGGGCAGCCCGTCATGGGGAACGGCAGCAACACACGCGTGCGGGGATTCGCCGCCCGGGCCGGCGGATGGAGCGCCCGGCACCGCTGGGCGGCCGTCGGGATCTGGGTGCTTTTCGTCGTTCTGGCAATGGGGCTCGGCTCGGCCGCCGGCCGGGTCGACGTCAAGGAGAGCGACCAGCTCAGCGGCGAGATACACACCGCCGCCAAGATCCTCGAGGACGCCGGGATCGAGGAGCCGGCCAGCGAGACCGTGCTCATCCAGTCGAAGGACGGCAGCGTCAAGGCCACGGACCCCGAGTTCCGGGCCGCCGTCACCGACGTCGTCGAGGCCGTGGAGGCGACCGGCGAGGTCGCCGACGTCACCACGCCGTACCAGACCAAGACCATTTCGCGGGACGGGCTCAGCGCGCTCGTCCAGTTCGACATCCGCGGGGAGTCGGACACCGCCGGCGAGCGGGTCGAGCCGGTCCTGGAGGCCGTCGAGAAGGTCCAGAAGAGCCACGAGTCGCTGCGGATCGAGGAGATCGGCGGCGCGAGCATGATGAAGACGTTCGACGACGCGTTCGGCGACGACTTCAAGCAGGCCGAGTACTCGGCCGTGCCGGTGGCCCTCGGCATCCTGCTGATCGCCTTCGGCGCGCTGGTCGCGGCGCTGCTGCCGGTGCTGCTGGCGATCACCGCGATCATGGCGACGATGGGCCTGATGGGCGTGGTCAGCCATGTGATGCCGATGAGCGACACCGCCAACTCGGTGATGCTGCTGGTCGGTCTGGCCGTCGGCGTCGACTACTGCCTGTTCTACCTGCGCCGTGAGCGCGAGGAGCGGGAGGCCGGCCGGGACGCGCAGACCGCGCTGCGGATCGCCGCCGCCACCAGCGGCCGGGCCATCGTGGTCTCCGGCGTCACGGTGATCGTGGCGATGGCGGGCATGCTGTTCACCGGGATCGCCGAGTTCGAGGCGATGGGCCTGGCGTCGCTGATGGTCGTGGGCGTCGCCATGGTCGGTTCCGTCACCGTGCTCCCGGCGCTGCTGTCGCTGCTGGGCGAGCGGGTCGAGAAGGGCAGGATTCCCTTCCTGCGCCGCCGCCGTCAGGGCACGGACAACGGCAGCCGGTTCTGGACGGCCGTGCTGAAGGGCGTGCTCGCCCGCCCGGTGATCTCCGTCGTGGTCGCGGCCGGCGCGCTGCTCGCCATCGCCGCTCCGGCACTCGGCATGAAGACCCAGAACCTCACGCTGGACCAGGAGTTCGGCGACTCGCTGCCCATCGTGCAGACCTACAACCGCGTCAACGAGGCCTTCCCGGGCGGCTCCGAGCCGGCCGAGGTGGTCGTCAAGGCCGACGACATCAACGCCCCCGAGGTGCAGTCGGCGCTCGCCGACTTCCGTGAGCAGGCGGTCAGTTCGGGCGCCTCGCAGGGCCCGGTCGAGATCAAGCTGAACGACGAGCGGAACGTCGCCTTCGTCTACGTCCCCCTGGTCGGCGGCTCCGACCTCGACAAGGCGGGCGCGAGCCTGGTCAAGCTGCGCGACGAGGTGCGGCCGGCCACCCTCGGCAAGGTCGACGGCGTCGAGGCGCCGATCACCGGTCAGGTCGCCGGGTCCCACGACTTCAACGACCAGCTGACCGGCGCGGTGGTCCCGGTGTTCGCCTTCGTCGTGGTGTTCGCCTTCCTGCTGATGCTGCTCTCCTTCCGCTCGCTGACGATCGCGGTCACCTCGATCGTGCTGAACCTGCTGTCGGTGGGCGCGGCCTACGGCATCCTGGTCGCCGTCTTCCAGCACGGCTGGGGCGCGTCCCTGGTGGGCGCGGAGGGCGTCGGCGCCATCATCAGCTGGCTGCCGCTGTTCCTCTTCGTGATCCTGTTCGGCCTGTCGATGGACTACCACGTCTTCGTGGTCTCCCGGATCCGCGAGGCGCGGCTGCGGGGCCGGACCACGCGGGACGCCATCACGCACGGCGTCGTGACCACCGCGGGCGTCGTGACCAGCGCCGCGGTGATCATGGTCGCGGTGTTCGCGATCTTCGGCACGCTGTCCATGCAGTCGATGAAGCAGATGGGCGTGGGCCTGGCGGCGGCGGTGCTGATCGACGCGACGGTCATCCGCGGTGTGCTGCTGCCGGCGGTGATGGCGCTGCTCGGCGAGCGCAACTGGTACCTGCCGAAGTGGATGAACCGCCTGCCGGACCTCACCCACGACGAGTCGGCCGAGGCCGTGATCGAGGAGCGGCGCCCGCCGGCCGTGGAGGGCGAACGGGTGGGCGTCTGACACCCGCCGGTCCCGGCACTGGTGACCTGAAAGGCCGGTGAGCCGGAGGCTCGTATGCGGCAGGGGCTCGTCGTTCCGGGGGGATCGACGAGCCCTTCGCCGTGTCCGGGGCGGCCGGCGGTACGCATGGGGGCGCCCCGCCGGGCGGGGCGCCCCCATGGCGTCTACCGCCCCGGCAGCTCCGCCTCGATCAGGTCGGCCGCCCGCCGCGCGCCGCCCTCGCGGGCCATCTCGGCCTGAATCTCCTTCAGGCGGCGGGCCACTTCCGGGTCGTCGACCAGGGCGAGGGCGGCGGCACGGAGGTTCTCGGCGGTGGCCTCGCCGGCCGGGACGTGGCGGGCGACGCCGAGGGCCTGGAGCATGTCGGCGTTGCCGAACTGGTCGACCGCCTGCGGGACCGCCACCATCGGGGTCGCCGTCGCCAGTCCCTCCTGGCTGCCGCCCGCGCCGGCGTGGGTGACGAACAGGTCGGCCCGGCGCAGGACGGCGAGCTGCGGCACCCAGGACCGCACCTCCACGCCGTCCGGCACCTCCCCCAGCTCGGCCGGGTCCACATGCCGGCCGATCTGGAGCACGGTGTGCCAGCCGGGCAGGTCGCCGAAGGCCCGCACGCACGCGCGGTAGAACTCCGGCCGCTTGGTGAAGGCGGACCCGAGCGACACCAGCGCCACCTTCTCCGCGCCGACGGGCCGCCGCCAGTCGCCCTCCGCCCTCCGGTCGCCCTGGCAGGCGCCGACGAACGTGTACACCCTCTCGTCCACCTGGTCGGCGTGCGGCTGGAGCGCCCTCGGGATGAGGACCAGCGAACGGGCGGGCCGGGCGACGAACCGGTCGGGGTGCTCGGTGATGCCGTTCTCCTCCAGCCAGGCGTGGAAGCGGGCGTAGTAGGCCCGGCCGCGTTCGGTCTTCTTCGGCTCCGCCCACATCGGCTCGGCGACCTCCTGCTCGTAGCCCTCCCAGGCGACCAGGTTCGGCGACAGGGAGATCGCGGGGACGCCCCAGCGGTGGGCGAGGACCCGCGCCGGGTAGGCGGTGATGTCGTGCAGCACGAGGTCGGGCTCGTCCCCGTCGTACGCCGCGAGCAGCTGGGGCAGCGCCTGAATCGCGTCGTCGAGGAACGGCTCGACGTTGTCCAGCAGCGTGGTCCCCCACGCCGCGGGGTCGTCGTCGGGGCCGGGCAGGGTCGAGTGCCACGGCCTGGGCTCGGCGCCGGTCGCGGCGACCTTCTCGGCGAAGGCGGGCGGGATGGCGTACGTCACCCGGTGCCCGCGCGCGACGAGTTCGCGGATCACCTCGAGGCTCGGGTTGACGTGGCCGTGCGCGGCGATGGAGAACATGGCGATGTGCGCGGGAGTGGTCATGCCGTCGAGACTATGTGAGACGATACGTCTCGTCCAGTTAATGGGGTGGCAGACTTTCCGCGACGACGGAGACGACGGACAGCCGACACGGCCGGCGGACGCACGACGGACGACTCGGCCGGCCGCCGCACGACCGACGTACGACCGACGACACGCACGTCGGACGGACAGGGGGCGGACGGCGGACGGGCGACCGACGCATGGCGGACGACGGACGACCGACGCCGGACGGAAAGGCGGACGCATGGACGAGGCACGGGCGCGGGACGTGCTGGCCCGGGCCGGGGTGCTGCCCGGCCCGGCGCGGGACGCACGGCTGCTCTCGCTCGGCGAGAACGCGGTCTTCGCCGCCGGCGACCTGGTCGTCAAGGTGGGCCGCGACGCCGAGCTGCTCGACCGCGCGCGCCGCGAACTGGCCGTCGCCCTGTGGCTGGCCGAGGAGGGCGTGCCCGCGGTCCGGGCGGCCGAGCCCGAGCCGGTGCTGGTGGAGGGCCACCCGGTGACGGTCTGGCACCGCCTCCCCGACCCGGTGCGCCCCGCCGGGCCCCGCGATCTCGCCGGGCTCCTGCGCATCGTGCACGCACTGCCCTCACCCTCCTTCGGCCTGCCGCCCCGTGAGCTGCTGGGCGGGGTGGAGCGCTGGCTGCGGCTCGCCGGGGACGCGATCGACCCGGCCGACGCGGCCTATCTGCGCGAGCGGCGCGACGGCTTCGCGGCGGCCGCGGCGGCTCTCGTCCCGCACCTGCCGCCGGGCCCCGTCCACGGCGACGCGCTGCCCCGCAACGTCCACGTCGGGCCCGACGGACCGGTCCTGGTGGACCTGGAGACCTTCTCCGCCGACCTGCGCGAGCACGACCTGGTGGTCATGGCCCTCTCCCACGACCGCTACGGGCTGCCCGCCGAGGCCTACGGCGCCTTCACCGAGGCCTACGGCTGGGACGTGCGCGCGTGGGAGGGCTGCGCCGTACTGCGCGGCGCGCGCGAGACGGCCAGCTGCGCCTGGGTCGCCCAGCACGCGCCGGGCAATCCCAAGGCGCTGGCCGAGTTCGAACGCCGGGTGGCGTCGCTGCGGGACGGGGACACGACGGTGCGGTGGTATCCCTTCTGACGGTTCCTCGGGCACTCCCTCGGGGAACCGCCGGCCGTCCTGCGAAGGACCTCGGGGGCGAGCCGCACCGGCGTCACACGGGCGATGCCGACTGCGCCCTCGCGGGCGCGGCGACCGTGCGCCGCAGCCGCCGGACCGGAGCCGTCGCGATCAGCGCCGCCGCGCACCCGGTGCTCATCACGGCGGCGAGCAGCAGCAGTTTCCGGACGCCCACGACCGAGCTGGCCGGCCCGGCCACGACCTGCCCGAGCGGGACGGCGAGGATCGAGCCCGCGATCTCGTACGCGGATATCCGGTTGAGCTTGTCCTCGGGGATCTGGGTCTGCACGGTCGTCGCCCACTGCACGCCCCAGAACGCCCAGCCGATGCCGCCGACCGCGTAACCGAGGAGCACCGGCCACAGCGCGAGGTCCGGGGCGAGCCCGGCGGCCAGCGGCATCATCGGGAAGAGGAACATCGCGACGGCCCCGCCGAGCAGCGGCCGCGCGGGCCGGACACGGATCGCCGCCAGCCCGCCCAGCACGCAGCCCGCGCCGAACGCGCCCTCCGCGTAACCGAAGGCGGCGCTGCCGTGCTCACCGGTGATCGAGGCCGCGCCGAGCGGCGTGACCGGACCCCAGACGAACACGCCGAGCACCCACCAGATGAGGATGACGGCCCACAGCCAGGACCGGGACCGGAACTCCTGCCAGCCCACCCGCAGGTTCTCCAGAGTCGACGCCGAACGGTCGACGGTGTACGGCCCGAGCCGCAGCGCGAGCAGGCACAGCCCGCTCGCCCCGAACGTGCCCGCGGCCACCGCGAACGCCCACGCCGGCGAGAACGCCGCGAGCAGCCCGGCGAGCGCGGGACCGGCCATGGTCGAGACGCCCTGGGCCACCCGCAGCACCCCGTTGGCCTGCTGCGCGTCGGAGGCGACCTGCGGGACCAGGCCGTTCACGCCCGGCTGGAACATCGCGGTGGCCAGACCGCCCAGCGCCGTCACGCCGATCAGGAACCACAGTTCGGGGCGCCCGGCGGCGAAGGCGAGCGCGGTCGCTTCGATGAGCGCGCAGCGCACCGCGTCCGCACCGATCATCACCGGCCGCGGATGGATGCGGTCCGCGAGGACGCCGCCGAACACCACGAACAGGGCGAAGGACCCCATCCAGGCGCCGAGCGCGTATCCCACGGCGCTCACCCCGTAGCCGAGGGCCAGCATCGCCACGGACAGGGTGACGGGCAGCATCGCGTCGCCGAGCAGCGACGCGATGCGCGCCACGAAGTAGAGGGCGAAGTTGCGCGTCCACAACGGCCGTCCGTCCACCGTCGGCCGGTCGGCCGGGCCCACCGCCTCGGCCTTCTCGGTCACGGCGCCGCCCGGCTCGGTCTCCGCGCCATCGCGCCCCACGGGTCCCACGTGCCCACCCCAACACCAGTGCTCGGTACGGCTCCCACGGAGCCCCGGTACCGCTCATGGTGGCCATGCCGCCCTGCGGACAGCAAGGTCTATACCTATGTCCCGGGCAGGCGCTCCCCTCGCCGGCTGTGGCCGCTCATGGCCACGGTCCGCTCCCCCGCGGCCGGTCAGACGGTCTTCGCCGGGGCCGCGTGCGCCGCGTCCGTCTCCCCCGCGGCTCTGGGGATGAGCGGCCAGGCCGACTCGACCACGGCCGCCGGGTCCGCGGTACGCCGCAGATACGCCTGCAAGGACGCCGACTGCTCGGCCGCCGCGCGCACCTGGAGGTCGTGGAGGTCTTCCAGGGACATGGCCGCCACGGACCGGTGCCGCTCGGCCATGCGACGCACCACCTGGGCGGCGGCCACCGCATCGGCTCGCGCGTCGTGCGCGTCGTCGAGCGGCACGCCGTAGTGGGCGCACAGCGCGTGCAGGGCCCGCCGGCCCTTCCGGTACTTGTCCACATGCTTGTCGATCACGAGCGGATCGACGACCGGCAGAGGTCCGTCGCCGAGCCGCTCGCTGAGCGACGCGACGCCGTGCCGCCGGCACTCACGGTCGAGCAGGGACAGGTCGTAGCGGGCGTTCATCACCACGAGCGGGATCCCCGAGCGCATGCCCTCGGCGACGGCCCGCGCGATCTCCTCGACCGCGGAGCCGGGCGACGCTCCCCGCGCGCGGGCGTGATCCGTCGAGATGCCGTGGATCGCCGACGCCTGCTCCGGTATCGCCACCCCCGGATTGAGCAGCCAGGTGCGCTCCTGAGCCACGCCGCCGCCCGGATCCAGCCGCACGACCGCCGCCGTGACGATGCGGTCGGTCTCGACGTCGGTGCCCGTGGTCTCCAGGTCGAAGGCCAGCAGCGGCCCGCTGCTCCAGCCCATGGGCGGTCCCCCTTCTTGTGGTGCTTTCCCCCAGTGGTTCCCACGATCGCACGCACCACTGACAATCGGAGGATCGCGTTCCGCTCAACCCCCGGACACGCCCGCCCACTGACGCCATTTCAGGACACAGGACGCGAATCAGCCCACGCCACCTCGAACTCCTCGCGGTACGTGGAGAAAAGCCCGCCTTCGTCCGCATCGCCCGACTTGAGCACCCGACTGCCGTTGCGCAGCACCAGCACGGGCGCCTCCATGCCCCGCGCCCGGCGCAGATAGGACTGCACGACCGCCACGCCGTCGGCCCCGTCGCCGTCGACCAGGTAGGCGGTGAAGCGCGGCGTCTCGTCGTAGACCTGGATCTCGAAGGCGCCGGGGTCGCGCAGACGGGCCCGCACGCGGCGCATGTGCAGGATGTTCATCTCGACGGCCCGGCTCAGTTCGCCCCGTTTGATCCCGAGTTCGCGCTCGCGCCGTTTCACCGCCCCGGAGGCCGGGTTGAGGAACAGCAGCCGCACCCGGCAGCCGGCCTCCGCGAGCCGTACCAGGCGGCGTCCGGAGAAGTTCTGCACGAGCAGGTTGAGGCCGATGCCGATCGCGTCCAGCCGGCGGGCCCCGCCGAAGATGTCCTCGGCCGGGAACCGGCGCAGCAGCCGCACCCGGTCGGAGTGGACGGCCACCACGTCCGCGTACCGGTCGCCGACCAGGTCCTCGACCGCGTCCACGGGCAGCCGGCGCGCGGAGGGCACGTCGCCGCCCGCGCCGAGGATCTCCAGCAGCCGCGCGGAGGCCCGTTCGGCCTGGCCGAGCACCGCCTCGGACAGCGCCCGGTTGCGCGAGACGACGTTGCGGGTGACCTCCAGTTCGTCGAGGGCGAGTTCGACGTCCCGGCGCTCGTCCACGTACGGCTCGAAGCAGGGCCAGTGCTGCACCATCAGCTCGCGCAGCTGGGGCAGGGTGAGGAAGCTGAGGACGTTGTCGTCGGCCGGGTCGAGCAAGTAGCCCTTGCGGCGGCTGACTTCGCGCACGGCGACCGCGCGCTGCACCCACTCCTGGCCGGCCGGGCCGGCGGCTGCGACCACCCAGTCGTCGCCGTGGACGGGTTCGTAGATGGGGCGCAGCACGGCGGCCACGACCGCGCGCAGCCGCTGCTCGACCAGGTTCAGCCAGATGTAGGCGCGGCCTGCGCGCTGGGCGCGGGTGCGGACCTCGTGCCAGGCGTCGGCGTCCCAGTCGAGCTCCGGGCCGATGGAGTGCGTCTCCATCGGACGGGCCAGGGACGACACCGTGCCGGGCGGGACGTCTGCGGAGTCGTTCCCCTCGTGACCGTCGTCACCAGAGGGCAGCTCCAGGCCTCCCGAGCCCACCCGCGCACCGCCTTCCGCTCCCCCGAGCACTCCCCTTGTCAATGATCAAGGAAGCCTACTCCGGTAGCGGCGGGCGGTGCAGCCGGATGCACAGGCTCGTTTCCAACTTGCCCGTTCGCGCGCACCGTTCCGGTCCGCCGGTGCGGAGGAAGTGAGCGGATTCATGGCGGCGACGTCACGCGGGGCGCGGCACAGCGGTGGTTTCCTCAGTTTTGGGCAGACTCGAAGCGGCAGACGGAAGCCAAGGCGCACCCACCGACACGGCACACCTGAGAGAGTCGTATCCATGCAGGTCTGGCCTGGAGAGGCATATCCGCTCGGCGCGACGTACGACGGCGCCGGCACGAACTTCGCGGTCTTCACGGAGGCCGCCGACCGAGTAGAGCTGTGTCTGCTGCACGACGACGGCTCGGAAACCGCGGTGGAGCTGCGCGAGAGCGACGCGTTCGTGCGGCACGCGTACCTGCCGGGCGTCATGCCCGGACAGCGGTACGGCTACCGCGTGCACGGCCCGTACGCCCCGGAGCGCGGGCTGCGCTGCAATTCGGCGAAGCTGCTCCTCGATCCGTACGCGCGTGCGATCAGCGGCTCCATCCACTGGGGTGAGGAGGTGTACGGCTACCCCTTCGGCTCGCCCGACGAGCGCAACGACCTGGACTCGGCCCCGCACACGATGACCTCGGTCGTGGTGAACCCGTACTTCGACTGGGGCGACGACCGGCCGCCCCGCACCGAGTACCACGAAACGGTGATCTACGAGGCCCATGTGAAGGGCCTGACGATGACCCACCCGGAGCTGCCGGAGGAACTGCGCGGCACCTATGCGGCGCTCGCGCATCCGGCCGTCATCGAGCATCTGACGAAGCTCGGCGTCACGGCCCTGGAGCTGATGCCCGTACACCAGTTCATCAACGACCACCGTCTGGTGGACATGGGCCTCAACAACTACTGGGGCTACAACACGATCGGCTTCTTCGCCCCGCACAACGCCTACGCCTCCTGGGGCGACCGCGGGCAGCAGGTGCTGGAGTTCAAGTCGGCGGTGCGGGCGCTGCACGAGGCGGGCATCGAGGTCATCCTCGACGTGGTCTACAACCACACCGCCGAGGGCAACCACCTGGGCCCGACGCTGTCCTTCCGGGGCCTGGACAACCCGTCCTACTACCGCCTCGCGGACGACCCGCGCTACTACATGGACACCACGGGGACCGGCAACTCGCTGCTGATGCGGTCGCCGCACGTCCTCCAGCTGATCATGGACTCGCTGCGGTACTGGGTCACCGAGATGCACGTCGACGGCTTCCGCTTCGACCTCGCGGCCACGCTGGCGCGGCAGTTCCACGAGGTGGACCGGCTGTCGTCGTTCTTCGACCTGGTGCAGCAGGACCCGGTCGTCTCCCAGGTGAAGCTGATCGCCGAGCCGTGGGACGTGGGCGAGGGCGGTTATCAGGTGGGCAACTTCCCGCCGCTGTGGACGGAGTGGAACGGCAAGTACCGCGACACCGTGCGCGACCTGTGGCGGGGCGAGCCGCGCGCGGTCGGGGAGTTCGCCTCCCGGCTGACCGGCTCCTCCGACCTGTACCAGGACGACGGACGCCGGCCGCTGGCCTCGATCAACTTCGTGACCTGCCACGACGGGTTCACGCTGCACGACCTGGTGGCGTACAACGACAAGCACAACGAGGCCAACGGGGAGGACAACCGGGACGGCGAGAGCCACAACCGCTCCTGGAACTGCGGCGTCGAGGGCGACACCGACGATCCGGGTGTGCTGGAGCTGCGGCGCCGGCAGATGCGCAACTTCATCGCCACGCTGATGCTGTCCCAGGGCGTGCCGATGATCAGCCACGGGGACGAGTTCGCCCGCACCCAGCGCGGCAACAACAACGCCTACTGCCAGGACAACGAGCTGGCGTGGGTGCCCTGGCCGGACCCCGGCCAGCCGGCGGACGAGCTGCTGGAGTTCACCCGGGCGATGGTGTGGCTGCGCCGGGACCACCCCGTCTTCCGGCGGCGGCGCTTCTTCCACGGGCGGCCCGTGGAAGGCACGCACGACGACCTGTCGGACATCGCCTGGTTCACCCCGGAGGGCCGGGAGATGACCCAGCGGGACTGGGAGTCGGCGCGGGCGTCCGCCCTGTCGGTGTTCCTCAACGGCAACGCGATCTCCGAGCCCGGCCCGCGCGGGGAGCGCATCACCGACGACTCCTTCCTGCTGATGTTCAACGCCACCCACAAGGCGCTGGACTTCCTGGTGCCGGCCGATCACGGGCGGCAGTGGCAGGTGGTCGTCGACACCGCCCGCGCGGACGTCGTTCCGCCGGGCACGGGCCCGAAGGTGCAGGGCGGGGAGCGGCTGACCCTGCCCGAGCGCAGCCTGACGGTGCTTCAGCGGCCCGTCTGACGCGGCGGCCGGCCGGGGTGCGCGGCGCCCCGGCCGGCCGCTCCGCATGCGCCCCGGCCGGTCACCTCGTGCGCGTCCCGTCCCCTCACGTCGTCCACGCCCCGTCCGGTCGTCCCGGAGCCCGGCCGGTCACCCCGTAAGGGGGGGTGATGACAGGAAAGGCGGCCGGGCGGGTACGTAGCCTCACATGACACCTGAGCGTCCTCACCCCGTGCTGCCCACGGCCACCTACCGGCTCCAGCTCCAGCCAGAGTTCCCCTTCGGGGCCGCGGCGGCGGCCGTGCCGTACCTGGCCTCGCTCGGCGTCTCGCATCTGCACCTCTCCCCCGTCCTGGAGGCCGTGCCGGGTTCCCTGCACGGCTACGACGTCACCGACCACGCGCGCGTGCGCGCGGAACTCGGCGGCGAGGAAGGGCTGCGCGCCCTGTCCGCCACCGCGCGGGAGCACGGTCTGGGGCTGGTGCTGGACATCGTGCCCAACCACATGGCGATGGCGCCCCGGCACAATCCGGCCCTGTGGGAGGTGCTGCGGGAGGGCCCGAAGTCGCCGTACGCGCGGTGGTTCGACGTCGACTGGGAGGCCCAGGGCGGGCAGCTGCTGCTGCCGGTGCTCGGCGGGCCGCTCGGGGAGGTGCTGGACCAGCTGGAGGTCGACGGCGACGTCCTGCGCTACCACGACCACGCCTTCCCGCTGCGGGAGGGCACCGAGGATCAGCCGCTGCCGCAGCTGCTGGACGCCCAGTGGTACCGCCCGGTGTGGTGGCGGCTGGCCCGCACCGAGCTGAACTACCGCCGCTTCTTCAGCATCTCGGAGCTGATCGGGGTCCGCGTGGAGGACCCGGAGGTGTTCGAGGCCACCCACGGCAAGATTCTCCAGTTGCTGCACGACGGGGTGATCGACGGCCTGCGCGTCGACCACCCCGACGGACTCGCCGACCCGACCACGTACCTGCAGCGGCTGGACGAGGCCACCGGGGGCCGCTGGACGGTCGTGGAGAAGATCCTCGCCGACGGGGAGCGCCTGCCCGCCTCCTGGCCCGTCGCGGGCACCACCGGCTACGACGCCCTGCGCCACGTCGACGGGCTGTTCACGGACCCCGCGGGCGCCGGGGAACTCCTCGGCCAGTACCGGCGTTTCGCGGCACCGCAGACGGACCGGGGCGGGCAGTGGGAGGCGACGGTGCGGCGGGCGGCGTACCGGGTGCTGGAGCACGAGCTGGCCGCCGAGACGGACCGGCTGACGCGGGTCGCGCACCGGCTGTGCCTCGCCGCTCCCGATCCCGTGCTGCGCGACCGGGCCCCCTGGGCGCTGCGCACCGCCCTGCGCGAGCTGCTCGTCCGGATGGAGGTCTACCGCCCCTACACCGCGCAGGACGCGGCGCGGCTCGTCACCGAGGAGGCCGCGGCCGAGGCCCGGGCGGCCTTCGTCGTGCCCGAGGAGGCCGGCGCGGTCGACGTCGTGCGCGGACTGCTCGCCGGGCGGTACGGCGACGGGCCGGATTACACGGAGTTCCGCACCCGGTTCGCGCAGACCGCGTCCGCGCTGCGCGCCAAGTCCGTCGAGGACACCGCGTTCTACCGCTACGTGCCGCTGCTGTCGGCGACCGAGGTCGGTGGGAACCCCGGCGCGCCCGCCGTCCCGGTGGAGGACTTCCACGCCTACTGCGCGCGCGTGCAGCGCGACTGGCCCGGCACCGGGACCGTCGTGTCCACCCACGACACCAAGCGCAGCGCCGACGTGCGCGCCGCCCTGGCCGTGCTCACCGAGTGCCCGCAGCGGTGGGCGGACGTGCTGGCGGAGGTCACCCGCACCGGCGAGGGCGTGCCCGACCCGCAGCTGGCGTGGGCGGCCTGGCAGACGGTGTTCGGGCTCGGACCCGCGGAGCCCGGGCGGGTGGAGCAGGCGCTGCTCAAGCATGTGCGCGAGGCGGGCCTGTACACGAGCTGGACCGAGCAGGAGCCGCCGTACGAGGACGCCGTGACGGCGTTCGTGGCGGACGGTCCCTGCGGGCCGCCGGCGGCGCACGTGGCCGCGCTGCGCGAGGAGCTGGCCCCGCACATCGCCGCCAACGTGCTCGGCACGGCGCTGGTCCATCTGACGATGCCGGGCGTGCCCGACCTGTACCAGGGCACGGAGGCCGAATACCGGGCGCTGGTCGACCCGGACAACCGGCGGCCCGTGCGGTACCCGCCCGAGGCCCCCGGCGACAAGGGGGCGGTGACCGCGGCGGCGCTGCGGCTGCGCCGGCGGCGGCCCGAGGTGTTCGGCGACGCGGCGACGTACGCCCCGCTGGCGGCGGAGGGCGCGTCGGCGGGGCACTGCGTGGCGTTCACGCGCTCGGGCGAGGTCGTCACCGCGGTCACGCGCTGGTCGCTGCGGCTGGCGCGGGCGGGCGGCTGGCGGGACGCGCGGCTGGCGCTGCCGCCGGGGCGGTGGACCGACGTACTGGACCCGGAGCGGGAGTTCGCCGGTGAGGTGCGCGTGGCGGAGCTTTTCGCGCGGCTGCCGGTTTCACTTCTGGAACGGACGGGCTGAACCGGGGCTTCCGCGTTGACAGCGGTGCGAACCCGTGGGGTACTGCGGGTGCGAGGGCCGGGCGGAACGCGACGGGGGTGAGTCTGCTGGCGGAGCTGCGCTATCCCACGGTGCCGGAACTGGTCTCGTCGGCCAGGGCGCTCGCCGCGCGGCAGCCCGCCCTGTGCGCGCTGCGGCAGATCGGCCGCTCCCGAGCGGGACGGCCCCTGCACCTGCTGTCCGTGGGCCGCGCGCGGCGCGCGGTGCTGGTCGTCGCGGGCGCCCACGCCAACGAGCCCGCCGGCGGCCCGACCCTCCTCGCGCTCGCCGAGCGGGTGCTGGAGGAGCGGCCGCTGCGGGACGGCACGTCCTGGCACTTCCTTCTGTGCGCGGACCCGGACGGGGCGAGCCTGCACGTCACACCCGCGCCGCGCAGCCTGCTCGACTACCACCGCGGCTTCTTCCGGCCCGCCGGCCCCGAGCAGCCGGAGTGGTCCCCGGCCGTGCTCCCGCCGGACCGGCTGCCGCCCGAGACCCGGGCGCTGACCGGCGTCATCGACGAACTGCGCCCGTACCTCCAGGTGACCCTGCACGGCACCGACCTGGGCGGCAGCTGGGTGCAGCTGACCGAGGACATCCCGGGCCTGGCCGAGCCGTTCGCCAAGTCGGCGGCGGAGCTGCACATCCCGGTGGAGACGGGCGCCTCGGACGCCGCGGGCTGGCCCGTGTCGGGTCCCGGCGTGCACGTGATGCCCGCGCCGGGCTCACGGCTGCCGTACCCGAGCCTGCCGGACGACGCGCGGCACAGCACCTGGTACCACGCGCACCGGTACGGCGGTCTGACAGCGGTCGTGGAGGTGCCGATGTGGGCGAGCGACCTGGTGGACGACGTGGCTCCGCATCCGGCGCCGGCCGAGGCGATGCGGCGTCTGGCGGCCCGGCTGGTGCGGGACGCCCGGGAGGTGGACCGGGTGCTCCGCGACGCCCTGCCGCGCCTGGAGGGCGCCGACGGTCCGCTGCTGCGGGCGGCGCGGTGGGTGCTGGAGCTGGCGCCGGGCCTGGCCGCGGACTGGCGGGACACGCCGCCCGCCGACGACACGATGGCCTACGTCGGCAGCGTGGACGCGTTCGCGCGCCGGCTGCCGCTGCGGGCGGCGGCGATGCTGCTGCGCGTCCTGCGTGAGACCGACGACCGCGCGGCGCCCCGCCTGGAGCGCCTCGTCGCCGAGTGGAGCGACTCCTTCGCCGAGCGCTTCCGGGCACGCTGGGTCCCGCTGGAACACCAGATCGAACACCAGTCCCGTACGGTCGTGGCGGCGGCGCTGCACGCGCGGGAGCGGTCGGCCTGAGCCGGCCGGCGCGGACGCACGGCGGCGCCGCCCACCGGCTCCCCGGTGGACGGCCCGGCCACACCCGGGCCCGGCGGCTGCCGTGTCCCGTCGGCGGGCGGCAGCCGCGGGACGCGCCCGCGCGGGACACGCGACCACGCACAACCGGACGCCGCGCAGGCGGCGGACGACACGCGGCGAGGACGACGACCCGGCCGGCCGAGGCGGGCGCACGACGGCGCCGCCCACCGGCTCGCCCGTGGGCGGCCCGGACGCACCCGGACGCCGCGCGGGCGGCGACGGCCCGCGGCCCGGCTCCTCCACGGTCGGGGGCAGCGCGGGAGGACCCGCGGGGCAACGCCTCCGCGGCGCCGTCGGCCCGCCTCGTGCCGGTCGGCCCGTCCATGTGCAGATGGTCTCCGTCCGGCCGGTCACGCGGCGCCGGCGTGCGTCAACGGCTCCGCGGCGAGCCCGTCCGGAACCCCGCCCCGGCCCCCGAACGGCTCAGGCCACCGCCAGCCGGTACGTGACCTGCCCGAAGCCGACCTGGTCGCCCTCGCACACCACGACGGCGCCGACGACCCGCCGTCCGTTGACCGTGGTGCCGTTGGTCGAGCCGAGGTCGCGCAGCACCCATGCCCCGCCCCGGCGGCTCAGCTCGGCGTGCACGCGGGAGACGGTCTCGTGGGCGAGTCGCAGGCCGTTGCCGGGGTCGCGGCCTATGCGCAGCGGGTGGTCGTCCGCCGGATGCGGCAGCAGCAGCTTGGGCAGCCGCTCGGCCCGCCAGGCGCGCCGCACCCGTTCGCCGAAGCCCGACACGGCCGCCACCGCCCCCACGGCGCCGAGCACCAGCCGCGAGGCGCGCGACTCGGTGGGCAGGTCGGCGGTGAGGAGGGCCAGTTCGTCGGACCGGCGGGCGGCGAGCGCCAGTTCCATGCGCCGGACGAACGTGTCGTGGGACAGCCGCCCCATGGCGACGCCGTCGCGCAGCGCCTTCAGCGCCTTGTCGCGCTCCGCGTCGGACAGCCGCGCGGGGTGCACCGGGAACTCGAAGGACGACGTCACACCGGTGATTGTCGGTCAGTGAACGCCGGGTGTCCAGAAATCGGGGAATCGGCCGCCACGCGCGCGTACCGGGCGACAGCGGACGCAAAAGGGGGTATTCACAAGCGCATTGATCGTGTGGGAACGACGATGGTCCGGCCGGGCGGCGAGCCGTCCGGCCGTGTCCCGGTGGAGCGACGAAGGGGAACCGTCCGTGCAGTTCGAGGTGTGGGCACCGCAGGCCGAGCGCATGACCCTCCAGTGCGACGGCGTCACGAGCGCGATGGAGCGCGATCCGGCGCGCCCAGGGTGGTGGACCGGGCAGGCGCCGGCCGGCGACGGCAGCCGGTACGGCTTCGCGGTGGACGACGGGCCGGTGCTGCCCGACCCCCGCTCGCGCCGGCAGCCGGACGGCCCGGACGGGCTGAGCGCGGTCGTCGACCACGCCGGGCACGCCTGGCGCGCCGACTGGGCGGGACGTCCGTTGCCGGGGGCGGTCCTCTACGAGCTGCACGTGGGCACGTACACCCGCGAGGGCACCCTGGACGCGGCGGCCGAGCGGCTCGACCACCTCGTGGAACTGGGAGTGACGCACGTCGAGTTGATGCCGCTGTGCCCGTTCCCGGGACGGCACGGCTGGGGGTACGAGGGGGTGTCGCTGTGGGCGGTGCACGAGCCGTACGGCGGCCCCGCGGCCCTCATGCGTTTCGTGGACAGGGCGCACGAGCTGGGGCTCGGCGTGGTGCTGGACGTGGTGCACAACCACCTCGGTCCGTCCGGGAACTACCTGCCCGCGTTCGGCCCGTACTTCACCGACCGGCACCACACCCCCTGGGGCGTCGCCGTCAACCTGGACGCGCCCGGCTCCGACGAGGTGCGGGCGTTCCTGATCGGCAGCGCGCTGGCGTGGCTGCGGGACTACCGGATCGACGGGCTGCGGCTGGACGCGGTGCACGCGCTGGTCGACACGCGCGCCCTGCACTTCCTGGAGGAGCTGTCGGCGGCCGTGGACGAACTCGCCGCCGAGACCGGGCGCCCGCTGTTCCTGGTCGCCGAGTCCGACCTCAACGACCCGCGGCTGATCACCGCCCGCGAGGAGGGCGGCCTCGGGGTGCACGCGCAGTGGAACGACGACCTCCACCACGCCCTGCACACGGCGCTGACCGGCGAGTCCCAGGGCTACTACGCGGACTTCGCGCGCGCCCCGCTGCGGGCGCTCGCCAAGACGCTGACGGGCGGCTTCTTCCACGACGGCACGTACTCCAGCTTCCGGGAGCGCGCGCACGGACGCCCGCTGGACCGCACGCGGGTGGCCGCGCACCGGCTGCTCGGCTACAGCCAGACCCACGACCAGATCGGCAACCGGGCGCAGGGGGACCGGCTTTCGGCCCTGGTCTCCCCCGGTCTGCTGGCCTGTGCCGCCGCGCTGACGCTGACCGGGCCGTTCACGCCGATGCTGTTCATGGGCGAGGAGTGGGGCGCGGGCACGCCGTGGCAGTTCTTCACCGACCACACCGACCCGGAGCTGGCGGAGGCCGTACGGCGGGGCAGGCGGCGGGAGTTCGCGGCGCACGGCTGGGCTGAGGAGGACGTGCCCGACCCGCAGGACCCGGCGACGCGGGAGCGGTCGTGCCTGGACTGGTCGGAGCCGGAGCGCGAGCCGCACGCGCGCCTGCTGGACTGGTACCGGCGGCTCGTCGCGCTGCGCCGGGAGCAGCCCGACCTGACGGACCCGGACCTCTCGGACATCAAGGTGGCGTACGACGAGGAGGCACGGTGGCTGGCCTTCCGGCGCGGTGACGTGTGCGTGGTCGTGAACTTCGGGCTGTCGGAGGCGGAAGTCCCGCTGGGGGCGCGGCCGGTGGAGGTGCTGGCGGCGTGGGAGCCGGTGGCGGGCCCGGACGGGGACGGGGTGCTGCGGGTGCCCGGCCGGTCGTGCGTGGTGGTGGCGCAGCCGTAGGGGGTCCGGGGGCGCGGGGGCGCGCGCCCCCGCCCTTGCCGGGTGTCACTGCGCGTCGTCGTCCTCGCGCAGCTCCGTGACCCGTTCCAGGAGGATCGGCTCCCAGGCGTTCCGCAGCCTGCGGCGCAGTCGCGGCAGGTCGGCGGGGACCGGGGCTTCCAGGGCCTCGGCCAGGGCGACGACGCTGTCGCAGCGGGCCAGCCACAGGCCGCGCAGGCACGGGCGGGCCGCGTAGCCGGCGAGGGTGGCGGCGCGGACGGCGGCCGGGGAGCCGACGGCCTGGGCGAGGCCCGCGATGTCCTCGGCCGGGTCGCCGAGGACGGCGTCGGCCCAGCCGAGCACGCCGCGCACCCGGCCGTCGGCGCTGACCACGAGGTGCTCGGCGGTGAGCGCGTGATGGACGAGGACGGCCGCGCCGGGCTGGGCGGCGAGCTGGGCCGCGGCCGGCGCGGCGAGCTGCTGGAGCCGCGCCGCGTCGAACTCGTCGGCGGCGGCCAGGCGTTGCGCGGCCCGTCCGGCGGCCCGGCGCAGGGCCTCCAGGAAGCGCGCGGCGACCCGGGGCACGCCGAGCGCCTCGGCCTGCCGGGCGGGGACCTCGCGCAGCCCGGTGAGCAGTCCGGCCAGGTCGGCCTCGCCGAGGGCGGACACGTCGTGCTCGGCCGCCGAGGCCCCGGGGACGCGGGTGTCGAGGGTGTAGCCCAGGCCGGGCGCCCAGTCCCCGTGGGCCACGCTGACCGGCACGGTGACGGGGACGTGCGCGCGGACCAGGTCGCGCAGCCGCAGCTCGCGGCGGCGGCGGACGGCGGCCTCGCGGTCGTGGGCGAGGCGCAGCACATGGCGGGAGCCGACCCACCAGGCGCCGTGGTCGCCGTCGTCCGCGACGGGGCGGACCTCGGGGCCCGCCGAGTCCGCCGCGCCCTCCTTGAGCAGGGAGCGGACCAGTCGGCGGACGGTCTCCGCGGTGGGTGTCGGTGCCTGGGTCATGATCGGATCGTCGTCACTCGGGTCTTAGTGGTGCGGCGGGGCTGCCGCGGGCCTCCTGGCGTCCGGGTTCCCTACTCCACTATGACCATCTCGCGCGTGGTGTCGTTCAGCCTCCGGCCGCCGTCCTCGGTGACGGTCACGATGTCCTCGATGCGCACCCCGAACCGGCCGGGCAGATAGACGCCGGGCTCGACGGAGAAGCACATGCCGGGCACCAGAGGCCGCTCCTCGCCCTCGATCATGTACGGCGGCTCGTGCGTGGTCACGCCGATGCCGTGCCCGGTGCGGTGGATGAAGAACTCCCCGTAACCGGCCGCCGTGATGACCGCGCGGGCGGCCCGGTCGACGTCCTGGCAGGCAGCGCCCGGCCGCACCGCCCGGAAGCCGGCCTCCTGGGCCTCGCGCACCAGGTCGTGCACCCGCCGCTCCTCGTCGGTCGGCGGGCCGACGTGGACGGTGCGGGAGGTGTCGGAGCCGTAGCCGTCCTTCAGGCCGCCGAAGTCGAGGACGACCATGTCGCCGCGTTCGATGACCCGCTCGTCGGCCTCGTGGTGCGGGTCGGCGCCGTTCGGGCCGGAGGCGACGATGGTGAAGTCGACCTGGGAGTGGCCGAAGCGGCGCAGCAGCCGGGCCAGGTCGTGGGCGACGTCGGCCTCGCGGCGGCCGGAGAAGCGGACGCCGCGGATCTCCTCGAAGGCCGCGTCGGCCGCCGCGCCCGCCGCCGCCATCAGCTCCAGCTCGGCGGCGTCCTTGACCGCGCGCAGCATCGGCAGGGCGTCGGTGAGGGCCGCGTAGGACGAGCCGGGCAGCGCCCGCTGGAGGCCGAGCAGATGCAGGGCCCAGGTGTTGTCGCTGATCCCGAACCGGCCGCCCGCGTCGAGCAGGCCGGCGGTGGCGGCGTAGGGGTCCTTGCCGTCGGTCCAGTCGCGCAGGGTCAGCGCGGGCCCGCCGGCGGCCCGGGCGGCGTCGGGGGCCTCCAGGGCGGGCACCACGAGGACGGGGTCCCGGCCGGGGGCGAGGACCAGCAGGGTGAGCCGTTCGGTGACCGCGGTGGGGGCGTAGCCGGTGAGCCACACCAGGTCCGGGCCCGGCGCGACCAGCAGGCCGGCGAGTCCGGCGTCGGCGGCGGCCCGTGCGGCGCGGTCCATGCGCGCCCGGTAGTCGTCGACGGTGAAGGGCGCGGCCGTGCTGCCGCTCATCCGGGGCCTCCTCGAACCGGTACGGGAACCACGGGCAGCATCCTGCCCGTCCCGCGGGGCCCGCGCGAGCCGATTCACCGCAGATGCCCGGGCCTTGCGCCGAAGATGCCGGAGCGCTCGCAGGCCCCGTGAGGCACGCGGGCCCGCGGGCCCGCGTGCCCCACGCAGTGCACCCCGGTCCGCGGTGTCACGCGGTCAGCGGGGTGGTACGCGGGCGTGCGGTGGCACGCGGGGGTGCGGGTGGCACTCGGGTGTGCGGGTGGCACGGGACCCGCGGTTCTCAGGTGACGACGCCGGGGGTGATCGTCACCTGCCGGTGGTCGCCGTCCGCCCGGCGCACGGTGACGGTGATCCGCTCCCCCGGCCGGACAGCGTCGAGCGCGCGGACGAGGCCGGCCGCGGAATCGACCGGCGCACCGGCGCAGGACAGGAGTACGTCGCCGCGCCCCAGCCCGGCCGCCGAGCCGGGGCCGGGCACATGCACGGCGACGACCAGGGCGCCGTACTTCTCGGCGTCGGTGACCTCGACGCCGAGGGTCGCCCGGGTCGGCACGGCGGTGGCGGACGGGGCGGCGGCCGGCCGCACCGGCGCCGCACGACCCGCCTGCTCCGCCCGCTCCGCCGGCCCGGGCTGCACCTCCTGCCCTGCCCGTTCCGCCGGGGCCTGTAGCCGCTCCAGCTCCGCGACCTTGCTCATGCCGATCACCGTCGCGCCCACCGTGCCGAGGCCGACGCCCGCCAGCACCAGCGCGACGCCGGCCAGCAGGCCGAGCAGGAGCGTGACGACCCGGCGGCCCCGCCCGGGCCCCGAGTGCGGGCGCGGACCCGGGTCCGTCCTCCGGGCGACGGGGCCGACGCGATCGCCGGTGTCGCCGCGGTCGGCGTCCGGGTCGCCGCCGGGCAGGGGCTTGGGTCGCAGCGCAGTGTGTTCCATGGTTCGTTCGCCTCCGGCTGGGTGCATACCCGGCGCACCGGCCGCCGACCTGCCACGAACGAGTGAGACTGACCGGGCGGACCGGAGATGATCACACCGGCGCGCGTCTCACGCCCGTACCTGGATCAGGGCGTGCGTCCCCGCGGTCCGCCAGCGCTGTCCCTCGGCAGCGGTCAGCGCGGCCTCCGTGTCCGGGTCGAGGCCGCAGACCACGTCGGACTTCAGCGTGCGCAGGGCGGCGACCGGGCCGGGGAAGTACGCGGTCGGGCCGGCGAAGGGTGTGGTCGGGGGCCGGCTCCGGTCGCCCACCAGGCGCCGGTAGTTGAGGTCGCCCTTGACCACGGTGAGGCCGGCGGCGGCGAACTCCGCGCGAAGGTCGGCGGGCATCTCGGCGTAGGGCAGCGGGGCGCAGGAGAAGGGGTGGGCGCGCAGGGCGAGCCGGCCGTCGGTCATCGCCTCCCACAGGCGGCGTCCGTACGTTCCGGCGGCGCCGGGGTGGGCGATGAGGCGGCGCAGGGCGTCGAGGACGTCGGCCGGGGTGGCGTCGGAGACGTAGTACGGGTGCGGTTTGACGTGCAGCACCGCGCGGGCGACGCGGCCCTCGGCGAGGAGGTGGCCGATGAGCAGCAGGTCGGGGACGAGTTCGCGGCCGGAGTTGTCGGCGACCAGGCAGAGGGTGGCGCCGGGGCGCAGGAGCGTCCACAGGGCCTCGCCGTCGTCGGCGACCAGGCGGGGCGCGGCGGTCCCCTCGTCGGCTGCGGCTTCGGTGGCGGCCACGGTTTCGGCTTCGGCGGAGAGGCGGAAGCTCAGGTCGGCGCGGTTGCCCCAGAGGGAGCCGTGCAGCAGCGCCCGGTCCCACTCGTCGGACGGGCGGTCCGCCAGGGCGTCGAGCGCGTCGAGTTCCTCGTCGGTCGCCGGGTCGTGGAGTTCGGCGAGTTTGACGGGGCGGAAGGGATCGACGCCGTGCCAGGGCCCGTCCGGGTCGAAGTGGCCCACGGCGTCCAGCAGCCGGCGGTAGAAGTAGCTCTCGGACCAGAGCCAGGGGACGTCGTACCAGGACTGCCCGGTGTACGCGTCGAGCCCCCAGGCCGCCCAGCGGTCCCGGTCGGGTGCGCCGTCGGGCAGCGGCTCGATCACGCCGTGCAGGCAGCTGTCCCGCAGCGCGTCGAGGGCGCGGCGGCGGTCGGGATCGAACGGGAAGGACTCCCGCACCTGCCGGATGATCGCGGGATGGCGTTCGGCGAGCACCCCGTGCGCGAAGGAGCCGGGTTCGTTGCCGCGGAGCACGGGCGCGGGCGCGAGGTCGGGCATGCCGCTCACCGTATCGCGCCGCCCGGCCTCCCTCCGGCGCGCGCGCTGCCCTGCATCTCCCCCGCCCTGATCTCCCGTTCGAGCTGCGCGGCGAGCCCCAGATAGCGCGGGCGACGGGTCACCGGGACCAGACCCCGGATGATCACGTACCACATCTCGGACATCCGGCGGGGCAGTCGCACGACCGGTTCGAGGGTGCGGCCGGTGACGCGGACGCCGACGAAGAAGCTCACCAGGGAGTGCGCGACGGCCTCGACGTCGACGTCCGCGTGGATGTCGCACTCGCGGACCGCGGCGAGGAGCTTGCGGGTGGCGATGTCCAGCCACTCGGTGAAGGGGTGCGGCATCGGCGGGCGGATGCCCACGCCTCCGGTGGCGAGGCGCAGTCCGGCACGGGCGACCGGGCCCTCGACGGCGAGCCGGGCCAGCCCGAAGGTGATGCGCATCAGCGCCTCCAGGGAGGTACAGTCACGGTCCTCCACCTCACGGGCCAGTCTCCGGGCGGCCTGCGACTGGATTTCCATGATGGCGTGCGCCAGGTCCTCCTTCGCCGCGAAGTGGAAGTAGAGGGCGCCCTTGGTGACTTGGGCGTGCTCGACGATGTCGCTCAGGCTGGTCGACTCGTAGCCGTGACGGTCGAACAGGTCAGCGGCGGCCGTGATGATCGTCGCGCGGGTCTGCTCTGCTCGTAACTGCCTCGCCATCGGCTGGACTCACTCCCGGGCCTAAAAACGGGTTATGCCGTTTGTTCTTACCCCAGGCACACGATAGCTCACTCTGTGACGAGGCCCACCAACCGTGCAAGGACCTTCGCCGCGCCCGGAGTTCGAGGTGCGTCAACAGTACGCCGAACAGGACGAACCGGCACCGGCGGGGTCGCCCGGCGCACGGAGCGGAGTGGGGGCGTGACGGAGAGACGGGGGCGGATCGGGCACCGGACAAAACCGCGCGGGCGGTATCGACTGCGTTCGACTGTCCGCGCGGTGCGGTCCCCGTGGGTCCTGGAGGTTTCCGGTTTCTCCCGGTACGACGAAAGGCGGGCCGGCCGGCGCCCATCCGCACCGGCCGGCCCGCCCGTTGAGGCGACGCCCTTGAATCACGTCGGAAGATGCCCGTGGTTCACGGGCTCGGGGTTCAGAACGTCAGGCTCCAGCTGTTGACCGTGCCCGAGTCCTGTGCGGCGACGTCCTGGACGCGCAGCTTCCAGGTGCCGTTGGCCGCCTCGGTCGAGGCGTTCACCGTGTAGGTGGTGTTGACGTTGTCCGCGGAGTCCGAGGAACTGGAGGACTTCAGGCGGTAGGCGGTGCCGTCCGGCGCGATGAGGTCGAGGACCAGGTCGCCGCGGTAGGTGTGGGTGATGTTCACCGCCACCTGGAGGGCGGAGGGCGCGTTGCCGGTGCGGCCGGTGACGGAGATCGGTGACTCGACGGCCGAGCCCGCGTCCGGGATGGCCACGGCGGAGGTGCTGGAGAAGGTCGAGCCGGTCGGCGTGGTGCCGGTCACCGCCTTGACCGTCTTGGTGGCGTCGGCCAGGCCCGCGCCGCAGCCGCCGGAGCAGGCGCCGGGCAGCGGACGGGCGTTGGCCTTGATCGCCGACTCGATCTGGGCCGGGGTCAGCGTGGACTTGGCCGACTTCATCAGCGCGGCGAGGCCCGCGATGTGCGGGGCGGCCATGCTGGTGCCCTGGTAGAAGGCGTACGACTCGGTGGACGGCGTCCTCGTGCCGGAGTTCAGCGTGGAGTAGATGCCGTTGGCGGTGCCGGTGCTGGTCTGGCCGCCGGGTGCCGAGATGTCGATCAGGGAGCCGTAGTTGGAGTAGGACGCCTTGGCGCCGGTGCGGCTGGTGGCGGCGACCGAGATGACGTTGTTGCAGTTGCCCGGCGAGTGGCCCGACACGTTGGCGTTGGAGTTGCCGGCGGCCACGACGACGGTGGTGCCGCGGTTCACGGCCGCGTTGATGGCGCTCTGCGTGGCGCTGGTGCAGGCCCCGCTGCCGCCGAGGCTCATGTTGATGACCTTGGCGACGTTGGTGTTGGCGGGCACGCCCGAGACGGTGCCGCCGGACGCCCAGGTGATGGCGTCGATGATGTCGGAGTCGTAGCCGCCGCACTTGCCGAGCACGCGCACCGGGGAGATCTTGGCGCCGTGGGCGACGCCCGCCATGCCCTTGGCGTTGTCGGTGACGGCGGCGATGGTGCCGGCGACGTGGGTGCCGTGCCAGGAGGAGTTGCTGCCGGAGGCCTGCCCGCACTCGCCGGCGGCGTACCAGTCGCCCGGGTCGGCCGGGTTGCTGTCGCGGCCGTTGCCGTCGACGGCGACGGCGGTGTCGGAGATGAAGTCGTAGCCGCCGACGACGTTCGCGGCGAGGTCGGAGTGGGCGACGTAGCCGGTGTCGATGACGGCGACGGTGACGCCGGCGCCGGTGGAGGTGGTCCAGGCGCCCGGCACGTTCATGCCCGCGGTGGCCTCGAACAGGTCCCACTGCTTGGCGTAGTCGGTGTCGTTGGGGTCGGCCTGCGGCGTGTTCAGGCGGTCCGGGACGACGTAGGCGACCTGCGGGTCGGCCTCGTAGGCGGCGACGACGTCGGCGACGTCCGCGCGGGTGGGGTCCGCGCCCAGGTCGACGAGGGCGGCGCCGGTGCCCAGGCGGCGCTGGAAGTCGACGTCCTCGCCGGCCTTCGCGCCCTTGGCACGGGCGTCCGCCTCGGCGGCCTTGTTCGACTTCGCCTCGCTCGCGCCGGACTTGTAGCCGACGATGAGGCGCTCGGCCGGGGCGCCGGGGGCGGCCTCGGTCCGCGCCGCGGGGACGGCGGCCGGGGAGTCCTGAGCGGCGGGCTCCTGGGCCACGGCGACCGTGGCGCCGGCGGCCGTGAACAGCGCCGCGGAGAGCGCGGCGACGGATATCAGCTTGCGTCTGACGGCTGGGGAGGTTCGCAAGGTATTGCCTTTCGTGGCCGTACTCCGGACAGCACGGAGCGGCGGTCGGTGCGCTTCGGCGTCGAAGCGGAGGGGGGTTCATGCGAAAAGCGCTGCGGCCGGCCTGGCGTGAACACCGACCCGGGAAGGGGTTACCTGTGGGTCGGCTGTGCAGGAACGATAGGCAACCGGAACCTCGTGCGATACAGGGGAAACCCTCGGAGCGGCCGGAAACCCACCCTCGAACCGGCGGCGGGACCGGGGGGTTTCCTGGGCGGGTTACAACTGCGCGAGCCTCGGCAGCAGTTCGCCCGCCCGCGCCACGTCGGCCGTCAGCGGGCGGTCCTCCGTGCCGGGCGGCAGATCCGCGGCGGCCGTGTCGTAGGCGGGGATCGGCGGGGGTGCCGGGTGCAGCCGCAGCGCCCGGACGGCGGCGACGAGTTCGCAGGCCAGGACGGTGGTGTAGGCCTCGGCGGCGCGCAGGGCCTGGCGGGCGGCCTGGGAGGCGAAGCTGGCGGCCTCCTCCAGGCCGTGGGAGAGCACGGCGTGGCCGGCCGAGGCGGGCGCGGCGGCCTGGGAACGCAGCTCCGCGAGCGCGGAGTTCGCGGTGTACTCCAGGATCATGGCGCCCGAGCTGCCGGCGGGGCCGGTGGCGAGGAAGGCGGGCAGGCCGGTGAGATCCGGCCGCAGCAGGGCGGCGAGACGGGCCGCGGACAGCCGGGCGGTGCCCAGCAGGGCGAGGGCGCAGCCGTCCAGGGCGAGGGCGAGGGGGGCGGCGTAGAAGCCGCCGTGGTGGTGGGCCGCGGCGCTTCCGGTATCGATCAGCGGGTTCTCCGACGGGCTGTTCAGCTCGGCCTCGACGGTCCGGCGCAGGTGCGCGGCGGCGTCGAGGGCGCAGCCGTGAGCCTGCGGGAAGGCGCGGAAGCCGTACGGGTCCTGGACGCGCCGTCCGCCCCCGTCGTGCGGCCGGTCGGGCAGCCCGAGGACGCGGCGGACCTCGGCGGCGGCGTGGGCGGCGCCGGGGTGGGGGCGCAGGGCGTGCAGGGGGGCGGCGTAGGCCTCGGGCGAGCCGGACACGGCGGCGAGGGAGAGGGCGGCGACGACGTGCGTGGCGCGCAGCAGCACGTCGAGCCGGTGGCAGCCGAGGCCGGCCTGGCCGAGGGTGAGGGCGTTGCTGCTCAGCAGGGCGAGGGCGTCGCCGGGGCGCAGGGTGACGGGGGCGGGCAGGCGGCCGGGGGGTTCGGCGGCCGGCGTCGTGGGGTCGTCCGTCGCCCAGGCGCGTTCCCCGATGAGGGTGAGGCCCGTCTCCGCGAGCGCGGTCAGGTCGCCGGTGCCCAGGCCGCCGTACTCGTGCACGACCGGGTGGACGCCCAGGCGCAGCGCCTCGGTGAGGGCGTGGACGAAGTCGGGGTGGATGCCGGAGCCGCCGGCGAGGAGCTGGTTGGCGCGGACGGCGAGCATCGCGCGGATCTGGCGGGCGGGCAGGGGCCGGCCGGCGCCGCCCGCGTGGCTGCGCAGCAGGCGCAGCCCGTGGCCGGTCTCGTCGGCGGCGTCGACGGCGACGGAGCGCTGCGCGCCGACGCCGGTGCCGCGGCCGTAGAGCCGGCCGGTGGCGGCGAGGCGCTGGGCGGTGCGCCAGGCGTGCCCCGCGCGCTCCAGGGCGGCGCGGGGCACGTCGGGTGTGGCGGCGCCGTCGGCGAGGCGGACCAGGCCGGCAACGGTGAGTCCGGTGCCGTCGAGGGTGACGCGGGTGGTCCCGGTGGGCCGGGGCGGCACCCGTGTCGGATCGTCGGCTGCGGTGCTCACGGCGTGAGGGGACGGGGCGTCAGGACAGGCCGACCGACTTCAGCCAGGCCTTGGCGACGTCGAGCGGGTCCTTGTTCTCCAGCTGCACCTGGGAGTCCAGGTCGAGCAGTGTCTTGGTGTCCAGCTTGGCGGAGACCGCGTTGAGGGCGTCGACGCCCTCCTGGGGCAGGTCGCTCTTGTGGACCAGCGGGGTCACGTTGGCGAAGCCGAAGAGGTTCTTCGGGTCCTGGAGGACGACGAACCCTTCCTTGGTGATGGTGGGGTCGGTGGTGAAGATGTCCGCGGCCTGCACGGTGTTCTTGGTCAGCGCCGCCTGGGTGAGCGGGCCGCCGGCGTCGAGGGCCTTGAACGACTTGAACTTCAGGCCGTATTCCTTCTCCAGCCCGACCAGGCCCTGGTGGCGGGTCTGGAACTCGGGGGAGCCGCCGATGACCATCTCGGGGGCGATGTCCTTGAGGTCCGCGAGGGTGGACTCGGCGGACAGACCGTACTTCTCGGCCGTCTCGGCGTTGACGGAGACGGAGTCCTTGTCCTCGGCGGGCGCGGACTCCAGCAGCGTCAGCTTGGCGTCGAGCTTGGCCTTGACGGCGGCGTTGACCGCCTCGACCGACTTCTGCTCGGCGTCGGGCTCGAGGTAGGCCAGGAGCGAGCCGTTGTACTCGGGCAGGACGGTCACGGAGCCGTTCTTGAGCAGGCCGTAGGTGGTCTCGCGGCTGCCGATGTTGGGCTTGTAGGTGACCTTGATGCCCTTGGCCTTCAGGGCCTCGCCGTAGATGTCGGCGAGCAGGATGCTCTCGCTGAAGTTGTTGGAGCCGACGACGACGGTGCCGCCGTCCGCCTTGCCGCCCTCCGCGAGCGGGTTGTCGGAGTCGTCGTCGGACGAACCGCACCCCGTGACGACCAGCGCCGCCGTGACGGCGAGGGCGGCGGCGGCCACGCGGTGGTGTCTCGTGCTGAACCAGCTGCTCTTCACGGTAGAAGTCACAATTCCCGTTCCGGGCTCGGGTGTCGAGGAAGCTTGCGGGGCAATGGCCGGGACGCGCGGGTGCGGTGCGCGCAGGCGCCGACGTACGCGGGACGCACACATCGATCACATCGCACCCACTGATCCAATCCAGCGGCTTCTCGGTCAGTCAAGAGAACCCAGGTCACCAATTGGCTTCGATACGTGACTGGTTGTGAAGGGAAATTGAACGAACCCGCGCCCAAGCGGCTCGGGTTGTAACGGATTCTTGACGTGGGACCGCGCGGTCCGGCCGCACCGGAAGAGATAGTCTCCCCCGGAGTCGCTCTCCGGTCACAGCGGTGACATCGACCATCACCGCCGGCGAGAGAAGCTACGACACCCCATGAATGGAGGCCTGGTGTCCGGGAACGAGCACGCCCCGCCGGCGCCGCCGCCGGACAGCGGGCGCACCCGGGGTTTCGCGGACCGCTGGCCGTTCCGCCGCAAGCTCAACGTCCTGGTGGGCGTGCCGCTCGCCGGCCTCGGGCTGCTGCTCACCTATCTCATCGCCGACCAGGTGCAGGCGGCCCGCGACGCGGCGTCGGCCGCCCGGCTGGTGCGCGACAGCGCCCAGGTCGCCGAGTTGGTGGACCGGGTGGAGACCGAGCACCAGGAAGCCATCCTGCTGTCCGTGCGCTACGAGGCCGGCGGCAGCGGCGCCACGCCCGCGCTGACCGACTACCGCAAGGCGCAGAAGGCGGTCGACGAGCAGGTCGAGCGGGTGCGCGAGGCGTTCGGCGACGACCTGCCCGCCACCGAGGCGCAGGCGCTGCGGGAGATCAACGGCCTGGGCAGCCTGCGGCTGACCGTCGAGCAGGGCTATCTGCCCGCCGACAACATCGACCCGGCCTACACCAACGCCGCCAAGAGCGTGATCGCCGGCCTGGGCCTGGACACCGACCCCGTGCTCGCCGGCACCTACACCGGCAACCTGCTGGACTCCCTGCTGCGCGCGAGCGCCGCCCACAGCGCCTTCGAGACCAGCGTGTTCTCCGCGACGACCGGGGACTCCAACGCGCTCATCGAGTTCATCGGCGCCGTCGGCTCCCGAGAGCTCTACGAGCATCAGGCGGAACGATTCAGCCGGTTCGCCACCGAGGCCCAGGCGAAGGAGCTGCGGGGGATCGAGTACAGCTCCTTCCAGGCGACCATCCTGCGCCAGTACGCGGAACTGCAGATCGACCCGAGCGCCCTGCAGGCCGGCACCCCGGAGGAGATCCGGGAGCGGTTCACCGCCGCCATCGCCCTGCACCCCACCTACCGGGCGCAGGCCGGGGAGCGGCTGGAGATCACCTCCTCGCTCATCGACCAGATCGCCGACCGCGCCGACGACGCCTCCGCCGACGCCTGGTGGAACGCGGCCTGGCTGCTCGCTCTCGCGCTGGCCGGCTTCCTGCTCTGGGGCGCCTTCTCGGTGGCGGTACGGCGCTCCGTGGTGCGGCCGGTGCAGGCGCTGACCGGCGCCGCCCGGCAGGTCGCCGAGGTCGCCGAGCGCGAGCTGGCCCGGGTCGCCGACGACGACGCCGAGGACGACGCCCCGCCGCGGCTGCGGGAGATGCCGGTCACCGCGCGGGACGAGATCGGCGATCTGGCCGAGGCGTTCAACCACGTGCAGACCACGGCCGCCGCGCTGCTGGAGCGCCAGGTGCTCAGCCGCCGCAACGTCGCCGAGATGTTCGGCAACGTCGGCCGCCGCGTCAGCAACCTGACGACCCGTCAGCTCGCGTTGATCGACGCCGTGGAGCGCGGCGAGACCGACCCCGCGCTGCTGGAACGGCTCTACTCCATCGACCACATCGCGGTCCGCCTGCGCCGCAACGCCGACAGCCTGATGCTGCTGGCCGGCATCCGCGAGACCGTGCTGGACGGCGGTCCCACCGCGCTCACCAACGTGGTGCGGGCCGCGCTCGGCCAGATCGAGGGCTATCAGCGGGTCCAGCTGCACGCGGGCACCGAGATCATGGTCGAGCCGGACATCGTCGGCGACCTCACGCTGATGGTGGCCGAGCTCCTGGAGAACGCCGTGTCGTTCTCGCCCGAGGGCAGCCCCGTCGAGGTGACGGTGCGCTCCGGCGGCGACGGCGCGACGATCACCGTGGCCGACCACGGCCTCGGCATGAGCGCCGAGCGGCTGGCCGAGGAGAACGCCCGGCTGATCCGCCGCGAGCGCCTGGACCTGGTGCCGACGAAGGTGCTCGGCCTGTTCGTGGTGGGCAACCTGGCCCGCCGCTGGGACATCGGCGTCACCCTCTCCCGTACGCCCGGCGGCGGTGTGACGGCCGAGGTGGCCATCCCGTCGACGCTGCTGCTGACGATGAGCCCGGTCGGCCCGGCCGGCTCCGCGAGGACCGCGCCCACGATCGCCGCGGCCCCGGCCCGTTCGGTGCCGGCGGCCCCGACCCGCCCCGCGCTCCCTGTGGGCACGGCACGGAAGACGGACGCCCGGCCCTCCGACCGTGACGGGTCCGCGGACGGCGACCGGCCCGACGAGGCGCGCCCCCTGCCACGCCGGGTCCCCCGCCGGGACCCCGCAGGCGGCGAGGACAAGCCGCTGATCCCGCGCGCCCGCACCGAGCCGGACGCGGGCGGTCCGCGCCCGCTGCGCCGCCGGGTGCGCGGCGCGACCCTCCGCGACACGGCGACGGAGGCCGACCGGCACGCCGCGCGCCCGGCCGCGCCGCCCGCCGACGCGGAGGCGGTGCGCAGCGCACTGGAGGAGTTCGAGGCGGCCGTGGAGCGCGCCCACCGCGACAGCGTCGCCCCGGACGCCCCGCAGAATTCGGACGGCGCCGGCAAGGAGCCGCACGACCAGAACCACCTCCCGGAAGGAGCGGAGCAGTGAGCACGTCGACAGGTGGTACCCCGACGGGAGACGCCACGCCGGACGAACTGCGGGCCGCCGCAGCCGACTTCACCTGGCTGCTCAACCGTTTCGCGACCGAGACCGCGGGTGTCGTCGACGCCATCGCGGTGTCCTCCGACGGCCTGCTGATCGCCGTCGCGCAACTGCGGGAGCGCGCCCACTCGGAGCGGCTGGCCGCGATCGTCTCCGGCCTGACCAGCCTGGCCGCCGGTGCGTCCGGCAACTACGGCCTGGGCGCCCTCAACAAGGTCATCATCGATCTGGAGGGCGGCCATGTGCTGGTCTCCGCGATCGGCAGCGGGGCGGTGCTGGGCGTGGTCGCCGACAAGGAGGCCAAGCTCGGCAACATCGCGTACGAGATGACGCTGTTCGCCAACCGCGCGGGCGCGGCGCTCAGCCCGCAGCTCGTGCTGGAGCTGAAGAACAACGTCGGCGTCCCGTCGACGGGCTGACCGGTCGCGGCCCGGTCGAGAGAGGGAGAGACCAGCCATGGCGGACGGCCGCATCCCGAGCGGCGGCGACGGGTTCTGGCCGTCCCCGGGTGCCGACCCGGTGGCCGGCCCCGTCCCCGCCGTACGGCCGTTCCTCGTCACCGCCGGCCGGGTGGCGGGCAAGGACGAGGCGGCGGCCGGCCGGCCGATCCCGGTCGAGACCCAGGTGATCGCCACGGCCGAAGGGCTCGCGGCGCTCGACGGGCTCGTCTTCGAGCGGCACGACATCGTCGCCGCCTGCAAGCAGCCGCAGTCCATCGCCGAGATCGCGGCCCGGCTGCGGCTGCACCTCAACGTCGTCCGGGTCCTCGCCGAGGACCTGCGGGCCGTGGGGCATCTGGCGGTGTACGTGCCGAACACGGCCGCCACCCATGACGCGTCCGTCCTGCGAAGGGTTATCGATGGCCTGCGCGCCATCCCCGACTCCCGGGGGGTACTCCGTGACATCGACTGAACCGCTCGCCGCCGGCACGGCCGCGGAGCCCGCCGTACGGCCGCCGCTGCCGGTCAAGATGGTGATCGCGGGCGGTTTCGGCGTGGGCAAGACCACCGCCGTCGGCGCCATCTCCGAGATCGAGCCGCTGACCACCGAGGCCGCCATCACGGAGGTCGCGGCGGGCGTCGACGACCTTTCCCACACGCCGGCCAAGACGACGACCACCGTCGCCATGGACTTCGGGTGCATCACCATCGACCCGACGCTGAAGCTGTACCTGTTCGGCACGCCCGGCCAGGACCGGTTCGGGTTCATGTGGGACGACATCGTGGAGGGCGCGGTCGGCGCGCTGGTCATCGTCGACACCCGGCGGCTGGACGACTGCTACGCGGCCGTCGACTACTTCGAGCACCGGGAGATCCCGTTCGCCGTGGCGGTCAACGCCTTCGACGGGACGGTGGAGCACGCGCTGGAGGAGGTGCGCTGGGCGCTGGACGTCGCCGAGCACGTCCCGGTGGTGGTGTTCGACGCCCGTGAGCGGGGCTCGGTGCGGGACGCGCTGCTGGTCGTGCTGGAACTGGCGCTGGCCCGCTCGGAGGGCTGAGCGTATCGCTCGCGTACGGCTTGCGTACGGCTGCGGGGCGGGCGATCGGGCGCCCGCCCCGCGGACGTTCGGCGCACGCCGCTCGTCAGCCGCCCGTCATGCGCCTTTCGTCGTACGCCGTTCGTGGTACGCCGTTCGGCACGGGCCGTTCAGCCGTTGCCGCGCACCCCGCGCGAGACGGTGCAGCGGGCCGCGGCCCAGAACACCGCGAGGGTGGTCAGCGCCATCGCGGCGACCAGCGTGGCGCCGCCCACGACCTTCTCGTAGTCGTGCTGGTAGAGGCCGTCGACGATGTAGCGGCCGAGGCCGCCGAAGCTGACGTAGGCGGCGATGGTGGCGGTGGACACGATCTGGATGGCCGCCGAGCGCAGCCCGCTGAGGATCAGCGGCAGAGCCATCGGCAGTTCCACGCGGAAGAGGACGTCCGCCTCGGCCATGCCCATGCCGCGCGCGGCGTCCACCGGCGCGGGGTCGACCGAGCGCATGGCTTCGTAGGTGGTGACCAGGATCGGCGGGACGGCCAGCACCACCAGGGGGATCAGCACCGGGGCCATGCCCAGGCCGAGCAGCAGGAACATCAGCACCATCAGGCCGAAGCTGGGCAGGGCGCGGCCGATCGTGGCGATCAGGGCGAGGGCGTTGCCGCCCCTGCCGGTGTGGCCGGTCACCAGGCCGACCGGGAGTCCCACGGCGGCGGCGATGCCGAGGGCCATCAGCGTGTACTCGATGTGCTCGGCGACGCGGGTGGGGATGCCGTCGTAGCCCTGCCAGTGGGCGCCGTCGCCGAGGAAGGCGCCCATGTGGTCGAGGACGTTCACCGGGCGGCCTCCTTCACGGTGAGCCGGCGCGTGGCCGAGCCGCGGGGCATCCACGGCGTCAGCAGCAGGCGCAGCCCGATGAGCGCGGCGTCTACGGCGGTGGCGAGCACGGCGGTGCCCACGACGGACAGCCACACCAGGCGCGGCTGGTCGTTCCTCATCCCGGCGTCGAGCATGTTGCCGAGGGCGCCCTGGTTGCCGATCAGCATGCCGACGCTGACCAGGGAGATGCTCGACACGGACGCCACCCGCAGGCCCGCGATGATGGCGGGCGCCGCGATCGGCAACTGCACCTGGAGATAACGGCGTACGGGGCCGAACCCCATGGCGGTGGCCGCCGAGAGCGTCTCCTGCGGCACCGCGCGCACGCCCTCCACGATGGCCGGGACCAGGACGACCAGGCTGTAGACGGCCAGCGGGATCATCACCGTGGTCTCGCTCAGACCGGTGTAGTCGATGAGGACCACGAAGAACGCCAGCGACGGGATCGCGTAGAGGACGGTCGTCACCCACAGCACCGGCGGGTACAGCCAGCGCACCCGCACGCACAGCTGGGCGAGCGGCAGCGCCACCACCAGACCGGCCAGGACCGGGATCAGCGCCTCGCGCAGATGGAGGGCGACCAGGCCGGCGTAGCTGTACTCGAGATAGCTCGGCATGTCGAAGAGTTCGCTCATCGTGCGGCCTTCTCCGTCCGCGCGCTCGTGGCGTGGGCGCCGCGGATGGCCTCGGCGATGGTCTGCTGCGAGACCACTCCGGCCGCCCGGCCCTCGCCGTCCACCGCGACGGCCCAGCCGGTCGGGGAGAGCACGGCGCAGTCGAGCGCGGCGCGCAGCGAGTCGGCGCCGGCCGCGAACGGGCGGCCGTAGGGCAGGAGCCGGCCGGGGTCGGCCTTTCCGGCGGTCAGCTCGCGCGGCTCGGCCCAGCCGAGCGGCCTGCCGTCCAGGTCCGTGACGAGGAGATAGGGGGCCTCGCCCGTGTCGCGGGCGGCGATCTGCTCGGCGGTGGCGTCGACGGCGACGATCGGCGAGGTGAGCAACTCCAGCCCGGCGGAGGGGAAGAAGGACAGCCTGCGGATGCCGCGGTCGGCGCCGAGGAAGTCCTCCACGAAGGCGTCGGCGGGGCTGGAGAGCAGCTCGGCGGGCGGCGCGAACTGGGCGAGCCGGCCGCCGGTGCGCATCACGGCGACCATGGTGCCGAGCTTGACGGCCTCGTCGATGTCGTGGGTGACGAACACGATGGTCTTGCCCAACTCCGCCTGAATGCGCAGAAGTTCGTCCTGGAGGCCCTTGCGGACGACGGGGTCGACGGCGGAGAACGGCTCGTCCATCAGCAGCACGGGCGGGTCGGCGGCCAGCGCCCGTGCCACGCCGACGCGTTGCTGCTGGCCGCCGGAGAGCTGGTAGGGATAGCGCCCCGCCAGGGAGGCGTCCAGGCCGACGCGGTCCATCAGTTCGCGCGCCCGGGCGCGGGCCCGGTCCTTGCCCCAGCCGAGCATCCGGGGGACGGTGGCGATGTTGTCGACGATCGTGCGGTGCTGGAAGAGTCCGGCGTTCTGGATGACGTAACCCATGGACCGGCGAAGCGTGTTGACCGGCTGCTGCCTGCTGTCGACGCCGTCGATGAGGATCGTGCCCTCGCTCGGCTCGACCATCCGGTTGATCATCCGCAGGGTCGTCGTCTTGCCGCAGCCCGAGGGACCGACGAGGACGGTGATCGAACGGTCCGGTATCTCCAGCGACAGCCGGTCGACCGCCACCGTGCCGTCGGGGTACCGCTTGGTGACTGAATCTATCCGTATCAAAACGCCGAACACCCTTCGGGTTTGGCAGTTCCTGCCCGCTCCCGCCGGGGCGGCCGGGCCGTTGCGGGGAGAGTCTAGACCCGTTGTGTCGTCGCCGGTTCAACCAGATCGCCGGTCGCGGTCGGGGCGCCGACGGCACTCCGGCGGCCCCGCTCACCCGGCGGTCGGCGTGTTCGGGGTGCTGACCGGGACCGCCGCGCACAGCCCGGCCGGGCCCGAGGCGTGCGTGGCGGTCCCGGCCCCGGCCGGGGCGGTCCCGGTTCACCGTCCGGCTCCCGCTCGGCGGCGGCCGGGACGGGGATCAGGAGTAGGTGACGTCCGAGGCGCTGTAGCGGCAGTACGTGCCGTCGGGGCCGCTGCCCAGCGAGGTCGGCTCGGCGCCGCTGCTGTTGCCCCGGAAGCGCTCGCAGACCTTGATCTTCTTGCTGCTGTCGCCGACGATCGTGATGTTCGAGAACGTCGCGGTGTCGCCGTAGTTGGTGTTGATGCCGGCGAGCACCTTGCCGGGCGCGGTCACCTTGACGTTGCTGACGACCACGGCGCGCTTGTACTGGGTGGAGCAGTTGCCGCAGGAGCGGTACAGCTTGCCGAAGTCGGAGACCTGGAAGTCCCTGATCGTCAGCGTGCCGGCGCCGTTGTGCTGGAAGACCTTGTCGTCCGCGCCCTTCGCGCCGCCGCCGGAGACCAGGTACGCCGCGGAGGCCGACTTGCCCTTGAAGCTGGCGGCGTCCTCGCCGACGTTCTCCCACCACACGTTCTGCAGCGTGCAGCTGCCGAGGCAGTGGACGCCGTCGGCGGCGGGGGTGCCCAGCACCACGTTCTTCAGCACCGCGCCGTCGGCGAGGGTGAACAGGGGGTCCTGGCCCTCGTCCTGGCTCTCGTCGCCGAGCGCGCCGGAGCCGTAGAAGCGCTTGAGGGAACCGTCGTAGGTCCCGGAGACCTGGATCGTGGAGGTCACCGCCTGCTGTCCGGCCGGGGTGGGCCAGGCGCCGAGCGCGGAGGTCGCCGTCGCGGTGGGCGTGGCGGGCCGCGTCGCGGTCGCCGACGGCCTGGCGGTGGCGGTGGGGGACGCGGACGGCGAGGCGGGACGTGACGTGGACGACGCGGTGGCGGACGGGGCGCCGGCAGTGGTCGCGGCGAGCGTCCAGGACTTCGTGGCGGCCTTGTCGCAGGAGTTCTGCTGGGCCAGGCCGCCCTTGAGGTTCAGGCACTTGGCACTGAGCCCGTTGACCAGGTGGTGGGCCTCGCCGACCGCGCTGAGCTTCCAGACCTGGGCGGCGCCGCCGTCGCAGTCCTGCCGCTCGACGGGCTTGCCCGCCGAGGTGGAGTCGCCCTGCACGCCCAGGCACAGCGCGCCGTTGGTGACGGTGAACCCGCCCTCGGCGTCGGCCAGCTTCCACACCTGCGCGGCGCTTCCGTCACAGGCGGCGGCGCCGGGCTGCACGCCACCGGCCGGCGCGGTCAGACAGGTGTCGTCGGCGCCGTTGACCAGCCGGTACGTCCCCGCACCGGGGCCGGACGCGGACGCCGACATCAGCACGCCGGTGGCGACCGCGCCACCGGTCAGCGCGGTCGCCAGCACGGCCACCACGATGCTTCTACGACCCTTGGTGCTCCTGCGCCTCGACCGGCGCGGGCTTGCGTTCTCGCTCACGTGATCTCTCTCGTTGGACACGTTCCGAACCCCCGTATGCACCCGTTGGTCGCCGCCGGGGGCGGGGAGGTTGCCGTGTCCGTCGAAAAAGATCGACGCGTTTCACTCCCCGGCCGGCTCCAGGCGCAGGGAGATCGAGTTGATGCAGTACCGCTGGTCCGTCGGAGTCGGATAGCCCTCGCCCTCGAAGACGTGCCCGAGGTGCGAGCCGCAGCGGGCGCAGCGCACCTCCGTGCGGACCATGCCGTGCGAGCGGTCCTCGATCAGCTCGACGGCCGCGCTGTCCTTCGGGTCGTAGAAGGACGGCCAGCCGCAGTGCGACTCGAACTTGGTGTCCGAGGTGAACAGTTCCGCTCCGCAGGCGCGGCAGGAGTAGACGCCCTTGGTCTTGGTGTCGGTGTACTCGCCGGTGAAGGCGGGCTCGGTGCCGGCCTGCCGCAGTACGGCGTACTCGGCCGGGCTCAGCTCCGCCCGCCACTGCTCGTCCGGCTTCTCGACGTCGTACGGCATGTGCGTCAGCCCCTCACTTCGACAGGCGGTCCAGGATGAGCGGGCCGAGGTCCGTGACGTCGCCCGCGCCCATGGTGAGAACGAGATCGCCGGGCCGTGCCATTCCCGCGATCACCGCGGGAGCCTCGGCCTTGTCGCGCACCGCCGTCACGTCCGCGCCCGCCGCGCGGGCCGCGTCGATGATCAGCTCGCTGGTCACGCCGGGGATCGGGTCCTCGCGGGCCGGGTAGATGTCGAGCACCACGGAGGCGTCCGCGAGGGCCAGCGACTGCCCCATCTCCTTGCCCAGCTCCTGGGTCCGGGAGAACAGGTGCGGCTGGAAGAGGACCACGATCCGGGCGTCGCCGGCGGCGGCCCGCATGGCCTCCAGGTCGGCGGTCATCTCGGTCGGGTGGTGGGCGTACGAGTCGATGACCTGGACGCCCGCCGCCTCGCCCTTGAGCTGCAGCCGCCGCTTCACGCCGGTGTAGGCGGCCAGGGCCTGCGCCAGCTCGGCGGCCGGCACGCCGAGCGCCGCGCCGGCGGCGAGCGCCGCGACCGCGTTGTGGGCGTAGTGCCGGCCGGGCACGGAGACGGTGAAGGTCAGCTCGCTCCCGTCCAGGACGACGGTCACCTCGCTCTTGAGGCCCTGCGCGACGACGGACAGGATCCGCACGTCCGCGTCCTCGGACTCGCCGTACGTCACCACCCGCACGCCCTCCACGCGCCGGGTCAGCTCGCGCGCGCCCTCGTGGTCGGCGGAGATCACCAGCGTGCCGCCGGGCACGATCCGCCCGGCGAACGTCCGGAAGGAGTCGTGGATCTCCTCCATGGACGCGTAGTTGGCGTGGTGGTCCAGCTCGACGTTGAGCACGATCGCCACTTCGGGCGCGTACTTGTGGAAGCTGCGGTCGCTTTCGTCCGCCTCGGCGACGAAGATGTCGCCCCGGCCGTGCAGGGCGTTGGAGCCGGGCGCGTCGAGGTCGCCGCCGATCGCGTACGACGGGTCCAGGCCCAGCTCGGTCAGCGACACGGCCAGCATCGAGGTCGTGGTGGTCTTGCCGTGCGTGCCGGCGACCGCGAGCCCGCGCAGCCCCTCCATCAGCGCGGCGAGGGCGTCGGAGCGGTGGACGACGGGAATGCCCAGCTCGGCGGCGCGCACCAGCTCGGGGTTGTCCTGGCGGATCGCCGACGACACGACGACACAGCTGGCGTCGTCGGCGAGGTGCCCGGCCGCGTGCCCGATGTGCACCGTCGCACCCAGCGCGCGCAGCGCCTCGGCGGTGGCGGAGTCCTTGGCGTCGCTCCCGGCGACCTTGGCGCCGCGCTGGGCGAGGATCTTGGCGATGCCCGACATGCCGGCCCCGCCGATGCCGATGAAGTGCGGTCGGTCCATGGCGGTAGGAAGGCCGGCTGCCATGCGTGTTTCTCCCCGGGTGCGGTGCGTAGGACGATGAGCGGCCCCAGCCTATTGCGTACGGCGGGGGCACGGCGCCAAGGGCACGGGGCCGTGCCGACGCCTGTGCCGTACCGTCTCCGGGTCCGGACTGCCGCGCTGCGCGGCCTGCCGGCGCACGGCCCCGGTGCCGGCCGCCGTGGGCCACGACGCGCGGTGCCGGTGCCGGCCGCCGTGGGCCACGACGCGCGGGCGCGACCTGCCGTCCGCCCGCCGGACTACGCCTTGCTGTGCGAGAACAGCTTCAGCACCGGCACCCCCACCTTGTGCCGGGCGCGGGACGCCCAGTCGCGGTGGAAGAACTCCTCGACGTAGTGCGGATCGGTCAGCACGATCACCTCGTCCGCCCCCGTCTCCTCCACCAGCCGCTTCAGCGCGTCCAGCGGATGGTCCTCGATCAGCCGCCCCACGGCCTGGGCCCCGGCCGACCGCAGCGCGACGAGGGACACCTCGAGGGCCCGCTGCCCGACGCTCAGGGCCTCCTCGCCCTCGGGGGTCTCCCCCTCCCGGACGGCCTCGTCGAGTTCGCCCAGGGCCACGTCGTCGATGGCCCGCAGCAGCCGGTCGGCCTGCTCCCCGCGGGGCTGCAGCAGCACGTGGAAGGCCACCGGCTCGTCCCCGTGCAAGGTGGTGACGAACTCCACGTCGGCGGACGTCAGGGCCTTCTCGATCATCAAAACGCTGGTGAACACCGCGCCCCATTTCTCCCTGCGGAAACCATCCTTCCCCGTGATCGCACGGGTACTGCGAGTCCTAGTGTGCCCCGCCGAGGGGAAGCGGAACGGCAGATTCCGAAGAAACGGAAGGAGAGATTCCGCTTCATCGGGCCCGCCGGTAGCGGGAGTAGAGGAACCCGTCCTCCTCCAGCAGGGACGCCAGTTCGAACCGGTGCGGCACCGCCACCGACGGCCCCCCGGCGATGCGCTGCGCCCCACCCGCGGCGAGCATCGGCGACACGGTCAGGCACAGCTCGTCCAGCACCTCCGCGGCCACGAGCTGGCCCAGCAGCCGCGGGCCGCCCTCGGTCAGCAGCCGGGTGTGGCCGAGCCCGGCGAGCGCGCGCACCGCACGGGCGGGCTCCACACCGACGCCGTCGCCCGCGACCACCACCCGGGCGCCCGCCTTCTCGGCCGCCGCGACCCGGTCGGGCGCGGCGGCGGCGCCGGTGAGGATCAGCGTGGGGACCAGGGGCGAGGTGAACAGCGGCAGCGAGTAGTCCAGCTCCAGACCGGCGCTGACCACCGCGATCGCCGGGGCCGGCCCCTGCCCCGCGGCCTCGCGCAGGTCCGCGAACTCCTTGCGCTCGCGGGCGGGCCGGTACCCCTCCAGACGAACCGTTTCCGCACCGACCAGGACCACGTCCGCGAGGGCTCGCAGGGTGCCGAAGATCCGCATGTCGGCGGCGTTGGAGATGGGGTGGGAACGGCCGTCGTGCTGGGCCGCGCCGTCGAGCGTGGAGACCATGTTGGCGCGCAGCCAGGGCCGCGGCTCGCCGGGCGGGGTCTCGGGGTAGGCGTAGGCGGCGGCCAGCTCGGCCAGGCTCCACTCCCGCGCGCCCTCGTCCGCCCCCGGGGTCCCGCCACAGGCCGGGGCAGCTGTCTGGTCGGTCACAGGGAACAGGCGTCGCATGTTCTGCAGTCTGACACGCCCTTTAGCATGGGTAACCGTGTCGTCCTCCCCCGCCGCATCCGGCGCCCACCCGATAGCCGACGCGGCTCCGCTCTCCCTGTGCGCCCGCGAGCCGCACGTTCCCGCGGAGCGGCTGGTCGCCGAGATGGTGCCGCCGCCGCGCTTCGACTCGGTGCGCTTCGGCACGTACATCCCGGACCCGAACCAGCCGAGCCAGAGCGAGGCCGTACGGGTGCTGGAGGGGTTCGCCGCCGGGCTCGGCGGCGCTCCGGACGGCGGCGGCAGGCGGGGCTTGTTCGGATTCGGCAGGGCCAGGGCGCCCAAGGCGCCGGCCGGCCCGCGCGGCGTCTACCTGGACGGCGGCTACGGCGTCGGCAAGACCCATCTGCTCGCCTCCCTGTGGCACGCGACCCCGGCCGAGCCCGCGCTCAAGGCGTTCGGCACCTTCGTGGAGCTGACCAACCTGGTCGGCGCGCTCGGCTTCCAGCAGACCGTGCGGACCCTGTCCGGGCACCGGCTGCTGTGCATCGACGAGTTCGAGCTGGACGACCCGGGCGACACCGTCCTGGTCTCCACGCTCCTCGGCAAGCTGGTCGAGGCGGGCGTCGCGCTCGCCGCCACTTCGAACACGCTGCCGGGCAAGCTCGGCGAGGGCCGGTTCGCGGCGGCCGACTTCCTGCGCGAGATCCAGGGCCTGTCCGCCCACTTCCGCGCCCTGCGCATCGACGGCGAGGACTACCGCCACCGCGGCCTGCCCGAGGCCCCGGCGCCGTACGGCGCCGACCGGGTGACCCGGGCGGCACACGCCACCGAGGGCGCCTCGCTCGACGCCTTCCCCGACCTGCTGGACCACCTCGCCCGCGTCCACCCCAGCCGTTACGGCGCGCTGACCGACGACCTGAAGGCGGTCTGCCTGACCGACGTGCGCCCCGTCCCGGACCAGTCGACGGCCCTGCGGCTCGTGGTGCTGGCCGACCGGCTCTACGACCGCGAGGTGCCGGTCCTCGCCTCCGGCGTGCCCTTCGATCGCCTGTTCAGCGAGGAGATGCTGCAGGGCGGCTACCGGAAGAAGTACTTCCGGGCCATTTCGCGGCTGACCGCCCTGGCCCGCGACGCGCAGCGGCTCGTCGAGCACCGGTAGCCGACGGCGGTGCCCCGGCGGCCGGTCGAGCCTCAGCGACCGGTCGGGCCCCGGCAGTCGGCGTGAGCCCCGGTGAACCGGTCGGGCCCCGGCAGTCGGCGTGAGCCCCGGTGAACCGGTTGAGCCCGAGCCGCCGACAGGAGCCCCGTAACCCGTTCGGCGCAGCATGGATCACGCCAATCACCCGCTGTTTTCAGGCGGTCTGCGCTCTGTGACACTGAGTTAACCCTGCAAAGAACTTTGCAGGGTTAATGTCTTTCTTGACCAACCGTTGACCAACCGTTGGTGCGGACTAGAGGCGTGCAGAAACCGGAAGGGTGCTCATGTTTCGAGGTGCGACGGTCAAGGCCCCGATCCCGGGCCACATCGCCGACCCGTGCACCCGCCCGCCCTTCGCTCGGCACGCTCCCTTCGCAGACGCGCACATGCCCCGCCACCGCGGGGCCGTGGCCCAGCGGCCCGCAACCATGCGACGGCCCTCCCCCACCACTGTCCCTACCGCCCGACGCGCCGTACCGCGCGCCAGGAGGAATCGACACATCATGCAGCCCCTCATCGACAACGCCCGCACGTTCGGACAGCGCCCTGAGGAGTTCGCCGGCCTCGCCCAGGGCCAGTCCCCGGACGTCCTGTTCATCACCTGCTCCGACTCCCGGGTCGTCCCCGCCCTGATCACCGGCGCCCGCCCCGGCCAGCTGTTCGAGCTGCGGACCGCGGGCAACATCGTGCCGCCCTACACCGCCGGGCGTCCCACCGGCGAGGCCGCCACGATCGAGTACGCCGTGGAGGTGCTCGGCGTCCAGGACGTCGTCGTCTGCGGCCACTCGCACTGCGGCGCGGTCGGCGCGCTGGTGCGCGGCGACGACCTCGAGGCCGTGCCCGCCGTGCGCGACTGGCTCGCGCACGCGGCCGACGAACCCAAGTCGGCCGACCCGGCCGACCCGACCGTCGCCGACGCGGTGCAGCACCATGTGCTGTCCCAGCTGCTGCGGCTGCGCTCCTACCCGTGCGTGGAGCAGAGACTGGCGGACGGCCGTCTCCGGCTGCACGGCTGGTACTACGAGGTGCACACCGGGGCCGTGCTCGAACACCGCGCCGCCACCGACGCGTTCGAGGCCCTGTGAGGACCGCGATGAACTCGTCCCCCCGCAGGCTCACCCGCGAGTTCCCCTACCTCAAGCAGGACTTCGCGGCCTCCCTCGTGGTGTTCCTGGTCGCCCTGCCGCTGTGCGTGGGCGTGGCCGTCGCCTCCGGCGTCCCGGCCGAACTGGGCCTGGTCACCGGCATCGTGGGCGGCATCGTCACCGGACTGCTGCCCGGCAGCAGCCTCCAGGTGTCCGGTCCCGCCGCCGGGATGACCGTGCTGGTCTTCGAGGCGGTCCAGGAGTTCGGGCTGCCGGCGCTCGGTGTGATCGTGCTGGCCGCCGGGCTGCTCCAGCTGGCCATGGGCGCCCTGCGACTGGGGCGCTACTTCCGGGCCATCTCGATCGCGGTGGTCGAGGGCATGCTGGCCGGCATCGGTCTGGTGATCATCGCCGGCCAGGTCTACGCGGCGGCCGGTCTGGAGGCTCCGGACTCCGGCCTGGGCAAGATCCTCGGCCTGCCCGGCGCGATCGTCGACGCCGCAGGCGACGGCACGGCGCTGATCTCGGCCACCGTCGGAGCGGTCACCGTGGCCGTGATGGTGCTGTGGCCGCGGCTGCCGCACAAGCTGCGCTCGGTGCCCGGCGCGCTCGCCGCCGTGGTCCTGGCCACCGTCGGCACGCTCGTCCTCGACCTGGACGTGGCCACCGTCGAGGTGCACGGTCTGCTGGACTCCATCCAGCCGCCCGGCCTCGGCGAGTTCGGCGAGCTGGCGACCCCGGCGTTGCTCGGCACGGTCCTGGCGTTCACGCTGATCGCCTCCGCCGAGAGCCTGTTCAGCGCGGCGGCCGTGGACCGGCTGCACGACGGGCCCCGCACCCAGTACGACAAGGAGCTGATGGCCCAGGGCGCGGGCAACACGGTGTGCGGCGTGCTCGGCGCACTGCCGATGACCGCGGTGATCGTGCGCAGCTCGGCCAACGTCCGGGCGGGCGCCCGCACCAAGGCGTCCCGGGTGATGCACGGCGTCTGGCTGCTGCTCTTCGCGGCGATGCTGCCCGGAGCGCTGGCGCTGATCCCGGTGCCCGCGCTGGCCGGCATCCTGGTCCACGCCGGCTGGAAGCTGATCCCGTTCCGGCAGATCGCCGCGATGTGGCGGGGCCACCGGGGTGAGGCGCTGATCCTGGTGGTCACCGCGGTGTCCATCGTCGCGGTGAACATGTTCGAGGGCGTCCTGATCGGTCTGGCCCTGTCGGTCGTGAAGACCGCCTGGGAGGCCTCGCACGTCAAACTGGAGGTCGTGGACAAGGGCGCCGGGCCGATCCAGGCCTATCTGTCGGGCAACGCCACGTTCCTGCGGCTGCCGAAGATACTGGACAGCCTGGAGGCCCTCCCGCAGGACCGGCCCATCGAGCTGGACCTGTCGGGCCTGCACCACCTGGACCACGCCTGCCGTACGGCGCTGGAGAACTGGGCCGAGCGGCACAGCGCCTCCGGCATCGACCCGGTGAAACTGATGCTCGCGTCGGCCGCACCCGCCGACCGGCAGCTGAGCAGTACCTGACCGCGTCCGCGTCCGGGACGACGCCCGGTGTCGTCTCCCTGTCCGCCCATGGCCAGGGAGACGACACCGGGCATATCGTTGCAGGAGCGGGCAGAGCGGACGCATCAGACCTCTGGGTGAGGAGGTCGTCATGGTCGAGGAACTGCTGGCGGCGGGCGCGGCGGCCGGCTGCGCCGGGGTGGTGTACCTCGCGGCGGCGGCACGGGTCGTCAAGCAGTACGAGCGCGGGGTGGTCTTCCGGCTGGGCCGGCTCCTCGGGGACGCGCGGTCGCCCGGGTTCACGCTGGTGGTGCCGTTCGTCGACCGGATGCACAAGGTCAACATGCAGATCGTGACCCTGCCGGTGCCGGCCCAGGAGGGCATCACCCGCGACAACGTCACGGTGCGGGTGGACGCGGTGGTGTACTTCCGGGTGGTCGACGCGGCGAGCGCGCTGGTCAAGGTCGAGGACTACAAGTTCGCCGTCTCCCAGATGGCGCAGACGTCGCTGCGCTCCATCATCGGCAAGAGCGACCTGGACGACCTGCTGTCCAACCGCGAGCAGCTCAACCAGGGCCTGGAGCTGATGATCGACAGCCCCGCCGTGGGCTGGGGCGTGCAGGTCGACCGGGTGGAGATCAAGGACGTCTCGCTGCCGGACACGATGAAGCGCTCCATGGCCCGCCAGGCCGAGGCCGACCGCGAGCGCCGGGCCCGGATCATCAACGCGGACGCCGAGCTCCAGGCGTCGAAGAAACTGGCCGAGGCGGCGCAGGCGATGTCCGAGCAGCCCGCCGCGCTCCAGCTGAGGCTGCTGCAGACGGTGGTGGCGGTGGCCGCGGAGAAGAACTCCACGCTGGTTCTGCCCTTCCCGGTGGAACTGCTGCGGTTCCTGGAGCGGGCGCCCGCGCAGGACCACGCGCCCGCGCCGAACGCCACGAAGATCGCGGACCGCGCTGCCGCCCCCGGCGTCGCAGAGATCCCCGACCGCCCGCCCTCCCCCGGCGTCACACAGACCCCGCACCTCGCGCCTTCCCCCGCCGTCCCCCAGACCCCCGCCTCCGCGCCCGCGCCCTCCCACGGCGTCGCAGATCTCCCCGCCCCCGCCCCCGGCGTCGCGCGGGCCCCGGACCGTCCGGCCGGGTGACTTCCGGCGGACCGGGCGCGACGGTCGCACCGATCATCCGCTTTACATCGTTACGTTCGTCCGGTGATCCTTCCCGTACGACGCCTCGCCGCGCTCTGCGCACTCGGCGCCGCCCTCACCGCCTGCGGCGCCCCCGAACTTCCGCGGCGGGCCGTGCACCGGGTCCCGACGCCCGCCGAGGTCTCCTCCCGTCCGCCCACCCTGGCGCCCGGCCCCGCGGGTCTGACCCCGGTCTTCGAGCGCGGCGCGCGCACGCCGGACCGGACGGTGGCGCTCACCTTCGACGCCGACATGACCGCCGACCAGGGCGCGCGGGCCGCCGCCGGCGAGCGCTTCGACAACCCGGAGCTGATCGCCGCACTGCGGGCGCTGCGCGTGCCTGCCACCGTGTTCATGACGGGCCGATGGGCGGAGGAGTACCCGGTGCAGGCCCGCGCCATCGGCCGCGACCCGCTCTTCGAGGTCGCCAACCACTCCTACAGCCACCACGCCTTCACCGGGGACTGCTACGGGCTGCCCACCGTCCCCGAGGAGCGGATGCGGGCGGACGTGGAGCGGGCGTTCGCGGCGTTCCGCAGGGTGGGCGTACGGGACCCGAAGCCGTACTTCCGCTTTCCCGGCGGATGTTACGACCGCCGGGCGCTGCGCGCGCTGAGCGGCGCCGGGGTGACGGCGGTCCAGTGGGACGTGGTGGGCGGCGACGCCTTCGCCACGGACGCCGGCGCGGTCGCCCGTCAGGTGCTGGACGGCGTACGGCCCGGCTCGGTCGTCGTCCTGCACTGCACCCGCAGCGCGGCCCCGGCCACCGAGCGGGCCATCCGCACGATCGTGCCCGAGCTGCGCCGCCGCGGCTACCGCTTCGTCAAGGTCTCGGAGCTGATCGGGACGGCGGCCGGCCGCCCCGGGACCGGTCTCTGAGCCCCGGCCGCGGAGCCCTGCGGACCTGACCACGAAGCCCTGCGCGCCCGGCCTCGGAGCCCTCCGGACCCGGCCACGGGGTCCTACGCTGGAGACATGAGCGAAGCGAAGGACGACGAGGCGACCGGCTACTGCCTGATCGACGCCACGCGCCCGCCCAGGGCCGACGGGCCGCCGTACGCGGACTGCGTGCTGTGCAGGGAGCCGACGGAGTACCCGGAGTCGTACAAGGGCATCACGCTCTGCCCGGTCTGCGAGTGGCAGGAGGCGCAGCGGACGGCCTGTTCGGGCTGACCCCGGCGGCCGGGAGGAGCGGAACGGAACGGATCTTCCGCCTGGCAGACTTGGGGCGTGACCCACGCATCTCCCGAGCAGTCCGTGCGCGACCTCGCCCCGCAGTTCGTCCTCCCGCTGGTGGTCCGGATGGAGCGCGACGCGCGCCCGGCCCGGACGGACGCCCTGGAGACGGCGGCGCGCGCGGTGCTGGTGCTGCTCACCGACGAACGCTCCGTCGGCGAGGGCGCGTGGGCGCGGGCCGTGCGGGACTGGCAGGACGCCCGGATCCGCAAGGTCGTGCGCCGGGCGCGCGGGGCGGAGTGGCGGCGGGCAAAGGCTCTGCCCGGCATCACCGTCACCGGCGAATCCGCGGAGGTACGGGTCTTTCCTCCCGTGCCGCTGGACGGCTGGCCCAAGGACCTCGCCCGCCTCCAGGTCTCCGGCACCGACCTCGACGACCCGGAGCCGCCGGTCGAGGCGGACCGCACCGCGCCGGTGCTGTGGCTCAACCCCGAGGTGTCCATGTCGGCCGGCAAGGCCATGGCCCAGGCCGGGCACGGCGCCCAGCTGGCCTGGTGGGCCCTGTCCGACGAGAACCGCGCCGCCTGGCGGAAAGCGGGCTTTCCCCTTTCGGTGCGCACGGCCGCCCCGGACCGCTGGCGCGAGCTCACCGCGTCCGGCCTGCCGGTGGTCCGCGACGCGGGCTTCACGGAGATCGCCCCCGGTTCGGCCACGGTGATCGCGGACCACCCGGCGCTGCGCCGCGCCCGCTGAACACCCCGCCCCTCCCGTACGTACCTCCTGGCGCCGACGCGGCACGAACGCGCCCACGCTCAGCAGTCTCCGGGAGGCACCTTTGCGGCGTATCAACGGTACGGCCCTGATCATCGCGGCCCTCGTCGCCACCGCTGCGGCGCTCGCGTTCCCCGTGTGGTCGTACGCCGACCGCTCCGGCACCGGACAGGCGAACGTCGCCGCCGGGACCGTGAACACCCGGTGGGGGCCGTTGACGGCGGCCGACCGGGATCTCATCGTGCGGGTGCGGCTGGCGGGGCTGTGGGAGCTGCCCGCCGGTCAGCAGGCCATGGAGCGGGCGCCCAGCGAGGCGATCAAGGAGGCCGCGGACCACCTGATCGTCGGCCACACCGACCTGGACAAGCGGGTGCGGATCGTCGCCGCCCAGCTCGGCGTCGAACTGCCGAACCAGCCGAACGAGCAGCAGCAGGGCTGGCTGGACGAGCTGACCGCGGCGACCGGCGAGGAGTACGAGTACAAGTTCGCCAACCTGCTGCGCGCGGCGCACGGCAAGATCTTCCCGGCGATCGGCGCGGTGCGGAACAGCACCCGCAACACGCTGGTGCGCCAGCTCGCCTCGGACGCCAACCTGACCGTCCTGGACCACATCACCGTCCTGGAGAAGACCGGCAAGGTCGACTTCGACGCCATCGCCGACGACGCCGCGAACGCCTCCACCGCCAGCCCGACCGGCCCGCCGCCGCCCGTTCCCGGGCAGATCGCGCCGTCGGCGCCTCCCGCCGAGCCGAGCGGCGAGATCGGCACCACCTCCCGGCCCTCGCCGGGCGAGCCCGGCACCGTCGACACCGGCCGCCCCGATCCGGTGGACTCGGAGGGTGCGCTGCGGTGACACGGCGCCCACCGACGCAACCTCAAATGTTGCTCTGAAGGCGGTCGGCGCGGGGTTCGGGGCCGGGGCGCGGGGCCATACCCTCCTCACGCGGGGACACGGAGGCGGGGGATCATGGAGCGACCGGGACAGCGACGGGAACTGGGCACGGGCATCGGATGGCGGCCGGAGATCGCGGACGCCGTGGAGGCCATGGCGGGCGTCGACTGGGTGGAGGTCGTCGCCGAGAACGTCTGCCCCGGCCACCTCCCCGACTCCCTGCGGCGGCTGCGCGCCCGCGGGGTGACCGTCGTCCCGCACGGCGTCTCCCTCGGCCTCGGCGGCGCCGACCGGCCCGACGAGGGGCGGCTGACGGCGCTCGCCGAGCGGGCCGAGGCGCTGGAATCGCCGCTGGTCACCGAGCACATCGCGTTCGTCCGGGCCGGCGGCGCGCTCACCGCGTCCCCCGCGCTGGAGGCCGGGCACCTGCTCCCGGTGCCGCGCACCCGCGACGCCCTCGACGTGCTCTGCGAGAACGTGCGCATCGCCCAGGCCGCGCTGCCCGTCCCGCTGGCCGTCGAGAACATCGCCGCGCTGATCTCCTGGCCCGGCGAGGAGATGACCGAGGGACAGTTCCTGTACGACCTGGCCGACCGCACCGGCGTACGTCTCCTCATCGACGTGGCCAACCTCCACACCAACCACGTCAACCGCGGCGAGGACCCGGCCAAGGCCCTGGCCGACCTGCCCGTGGAGGCCATCGCGTACGTCCATGTCGCGGGCGGCTTCGAGCGCGACGGCGTCTGGCACGACAGCCACGCCCACCCGGTCCCGCGCCCGGTGCTCGACGTCCTCACCGACCTGGCGGCACGCGTCGCACCGCCGGGCGTCCTGCTGGAGCGCGACGAGAACTTCCCCCGGCCCGAGGAACTGGAGAGCGAGCTGACGGCGATCCGGACAGCCGTGGCGGAGGGACGACGGCTCGCGGACGCCGGGGCCGGGGAGGCGCGACGGCCCGCGGACGCCGGGACCGGAGAACCGCGACGGCCCGCGGACGCCGGGACCGGAGAACCGCGACGGCCCGCGGACGCCGGGACCGGAGAACCGCGACGGCCCACGGACGCCGGGACCGGAGAAGCGCGGCAACTCACCGCCGCCGCAACTGATGCAGCACGGCCCGCCGCCGCAGGAACCGAAGAAGTGCAACGGCCCGCCGCCGGAACCGGGGAGGCGCGGGCAAAGACGCCCGGCGGCCCGACGACCCCCGTCGCCGCTGCCGTCTCCGCCTCCGCTCATGCCTGCGTCCCCGCCGCCACCCGGCAGCGCGTCGCCCTCGCGCAGGCCGCCCTGCTGTCCGCCCTGGTCGCCGGGACGCCCGTGCCCGAGGGGTTCGACCGGGTGCGGCTGGGGGTGCAGGCGCGGGCGCTGGCCGCCAAGCGGGCGGACGTCGTCGCCAGGGTCGCGCCGGAGCTGCCCGCGATCCTCGGCGCCGGTTACCGCGCGGCCTTCCTCGCCTACGCGCAGGGCCGGCCCATGACCGGCGGCTACCGGCACGACGCGCTCGCCTTCGCCGAGTGGCTGCTGCGGACGGGCCGCGTCCGGGACGCGCGGGCGCGCGGGGAGCTGCGGGACTGGTGGCTGGAGCGGTCGGGACCGGCGCCGCGCTCCCGCTCGGGCATCGCGGCACGCGCGCGGGCCGGAGTGGCGGCGCGGGCGCGCCGGGTCCTGTCGCGCCGCTGACGCGCCCCGGGGGCGCACGGAAGCACTCGGCGCGACACCGGCCGACGGTGCTTGTCTTCTCCCGTACCCGAACCAAACATCCCTTTTGTCGCCGCCGAGCTCCGAAAGGGATACGCGATGAGAGCTGCCGCCCTGTACACGGCCGCCGGTTCCCTGCTCCTGACCACCCTCGCCGCCGTCCCGGCCGCGCCGGCCGGCCGGGCGGTCCCGGCGGCCGAGGCGGTCCCGGCGGCCGAGGCGGTCCCGGCGGCCGAGGCGCGGGGCGTCGCCGTGGCCGCCGCGCGGGCCGCGGCGACCGGGATCGCCTTCGGCAAGTGCGCCGACGCCCAGGATCTGCCCGGGCACATGGAGTGCGGCACGGTCCGCGTCCCGCTCGACTACGCCCGCCCGAACGGCCGGCAGATCACCCTCGCCGTCAGCCGCGCCCGGGCCACCCACCGCGACCCCGGCAACAGCAAGCGCAACGTCCCCAGGCAGGGCGCGCTGGTCTACAACCCGGGCGGACCGGGCGCCTCCGGCCTCTACTTCCCGCTGGCCGGACTGGTGCCCGAGTGGAAGCGCCTCGCCGCCGCCTACGACCTCGTGGGCTACGCCCCGCGCGGCGTCGGCCGCTCGGCCCCGATCTCCTGCGAGGACCCGAAGCTGCATTTCAAGGCGCCGACGCTCTCGCCGACGCACCCCACCGAGGCGTACAAACGGGAGCGCGTCGCGCGGGCGAAGGCATACGCGCGCGGCTGCGCCGAACGGTCGGGCGACGCGCTGCGGCACTACCACTCGCTGAACAACGCCCGCGACCTGGACGTCCTGCGCGCAGCGCTCGGCGAGAAGCGGCTGACGTTCATCGGGGCGTCGTACGGCACCTACTTCGGAGCGCTCTACGCGACGCTGTTCCCGTCGCACGTACGGCGCATGGTGTTCGACTCGGCGGTGAACCCGGACCCCGCCAAGATCTGGTACCGCAACAACCTCGACCAGTCGGCCGCGTTCGAGGACCGCTGGGAGGACCTGAAGGAGTGGATCGCCGGGCACGACGACGTGTACGGGCTCGGCGTCACCGCGAGCGGGGTGCAGCGCAGTTACGACCGGGCGCGGGCACGTCTGGCCGCCGAGCCCGCGGGCGGGAAGGTGGGGCCGGGGCAGCTGCAGGGCGTGTTCCTCCAGGCCGGGTACTACGACGACTACTGGCCGCACCGCGCCGCGGCCCTGTCGGCGTACCTGAAGGGCGATCCGCAGCCGCTGATCGACCTCGCCGCTCCGGTCGAGGAGGCGGCGGCCGAGGCGGAGAACTCCAGCGCGGTCTACACGGCCGTCGAGTGCAACGACGCGCCCTGGCCGACGGACTGGAGGGTGTGGGACCGGGACAACACGCGGCTCGCGCGCGTCGCGCCGTTCGAGACCTGGGACAACGCGTGGATGAACCTGCCGTGCGCCTTCTGGCCCGCGCCGCGGCAGCGGCCGCTGGACGTGCGGACCGGGCCGGGCGAGCTGCCGCCGACGCTGATCCTGGCCGCCGAGCGGGACGCGGCGACGCCGTACGAGGGGGCGCTCGAACTGCACCGGCGGCTGCCGGGGTCGGTGCTGGTGACGGAGCGGGACGCCGGCACCCACGGGCTGGCGGGCGGCCCCAACCGGTGCCTCAACGGCCATCTGGACGCCTACCTGCTGGAGGGCCGGCTGCCCGGCCGCCGCGCCTCGTGCGCGGGGCGGCCCGAACCGGTCCCGGCCGCCCCGGCGGCTGCCGGTCCGGAGACCGGCCCGGCGGCCGAGGGGGAGCCGACGGCGAAGGCCGGCCCGGCCGGCCAGGGGCGGCGCTGACCCGGTCCCGGACCGCGCCGGCCCTGGCCCGCACCTCCCCGCCCCGCCTCGCCCGACCGGGGCCGTCGCGCGGTCGGGCGAGGCGGGGTGGAACGTCCGTCAGGCCAGGCCCGCGACCAGGTCCGCGACGTCCTTGCGGCGGCCGGTGAAGAACGGCACCTCCTCGCGCACGTGCAGCCGCGCCTCCGAGCCGCGCAGGTGACGCATCAGGTCGACGATGCGGTACAGCTCGTCGGCCTCGAAGGCGAGCAGCCACTCGTAGTCGCCGAGGGAGAAGGAGGCGACGGTGTTGGCGCGCACGTCGGGGTAGCCGCGGGCCATCTTGCCGTGGTCGGCGAGCATCCGGCGGCGGTCCTCCTCCGGCAGGAGGTACCAGTCGTAGGAGCGCACGAAGGGGTAGACGCTGACGTAGGCGCGCGGCGTCTCGTCGGCGAGGAACGCCGGGATGTGCGAGCGGTTGAACTCGGCGGGGCGGTGCAGCGCCATGTTGGACCACACCGGCTCCAGTGCGCGGCCCAGCCGGGTGCGGCGGAAGAGGTTGTACGCCTCCTGGAGCTGGTCGGAGGTCTCCGCGTGCCACCAGATCATCAGGTCGGCGTCGGCGCGCAGCCCGGAGACGTCGTAGGTGCCGCGGACGGTGACGTCCTTGGCGGCGAGCTGGTCGAACAGCTCCTGGACCTCTTCGGCGTACCCCGCGCGGTCCTCGGGGAGCACGTCCTTCAGCCGGAACACGGACCACAGGGTGTAGCGGATGACCTCGTTGAGGTCCTTCGCCAGCTTGCCCTTGTTCGGGATCCGGTCGGGGGCGGTGGTGGGGGCGTCGTCACTCATGGCCTCATTCTCCCGCTCCGCCGTGCAGGCTCTGCACCGGGTGGGCGGTGAGTTCGCGCACGGCGCGCAGGTCGCCGCCCAGTTGGTCGGCCGCGGCGTGGGCGCTCGCGATGCAGGCGGGGATGCCGACGCCGTCGTAGGCCGCGCCGCACACCGCCAGTCCGGGCAGCCTTCCGAGGTGCTCGCGGATGCGGGCCACGCGCGCGTGGTGGCCGACCGGGTACTGGGGCAGGCCGGCGTCCCAGCGGGTGACGCGGGTCTCGACGGGTGCGGCGTCCAGGCCGACGGCCGCCGCCAGGTCGCGCCGGGAGACGTCGACGAGTCCGGCGTCGTCGCGGCCGAGGATCTCCGACTCGCCGTACCGGCCGACGGAGGTGCGCAGCACGGTCAGGTCCGGGTCCTGGTCGGCGATCCAGCCCCATTTGCGGGAGGCGAACGTCGACGCCTTGATCGTCCGTCCGTCCACCGGCGGCACCAGGAAGCCGCTGCCCTCGGGGAGGCGGGCGTCGATGCTGCGGTAGGCGAGGGTGATCAGCGCCATCGACGCGTATTCCACGGCGGCCAGCTCGGCCGCCGCCGCGGGGGCCTCGGCGCGCAGCAGGCCGGCGGCGGCGGGCGCGGGCACGGCGACGACCACGGCGTCGGCGCCCAGCACCCGGCCGGCCGCGGTGACCCGCCAGCCGCCGGACGGTTGTCGGCGCAGCTCCGTGACCGGCGCCCGCGTGACGATCTCGCCGCCTGCGGCGCGCACCGCGTCCGCGACCGCGAGGGGCAGGGCGCCGACGCCGCCCCTGATGCCCAGGAACACCGGGCCCGCTCCCGCCCCCGCCGGGGCCTCGGCCGCCCTGCGCTGGATCTCCCGGACGGCCTCGGTGAGCGAGGTGTGCGCGCGGGCGGCCTCGAAGAGCTGGGGGACGGCCGAGCGCATCGAGAGCCGGTAGGCGTCGCCCGCGTAGACCCCGCCGAGCAGCGGCTCCACGAGCCGGTCGACGACCTCCCGGCCGAGCCGGCGCGCGACGTACTCCCCCACCGCCACGTCGTCGCCGATCTCGGTACGGGGGAGGTCGGCGTCGCGCTCGATGCGGCGCACGCCCTCGTCGGACAGCACGCCGGAGAGCGCGGCTGCGGTGCCGGGCACGCCCATGACGTGGCCCTTCGGCAGGGGCCGCAGGGCGCCGCGGGTCCAGATCGACGCGGTGGCGGTGGCCGGCGGCTCGAGCCGGTCGGCGAGGCCCGTCTCGCGCGCGAGGCCGACCGCCTCCGGACGCCGGGCCAGCAGCGACTCGGCGCCCAGGTCGACCCGCACCCCCGCGATCTCGCCCGGCAGCAGCTTGCCGCCGACCCGCCCGGACGCCTCCAGCACGGTCACCCGCGCTCCGCGCCCGAGCAGCCGGTGGGCGGCGGCCAGCCCGGCGATTCCCGCTCCGATCACGACGACGTGCCCGGCGCGCCCGGCGTCGTCCGTACGTGCTGCGTTCATGCGTCCACCTTCTCAGACACCACTGACAGCGCCGCCGGGGCCGTGTGGCCCCACCGAGTCCCGACCGTGACCGCATCGGGACCCGGGACCGCCAACGCCCGGACCGGCTCCCGCGTCGAAGGAGCGTCACTGGTCATCACCGAGGGGGGACCCACATGTCCGCACCATGTCCCGCACCACGCGCCACACGCCTGCCCGCGCGGCGGCCGCTCGCGGCCCTGGCCGGCATTCTGCTGGCCGCCGCCCTCGCGCTCACCGGCTGCTCCGGCGCCGACGACATCGGAGGGGGTGGCACGGCGGCCGACGGCAAGGCCGAAAAGGGCGCCCTCCAGGAGGGCGCGGCCGGGTCGGGCGCCGCCGACCGCGCCTCCGCGGCGCCCCGGCCGCCGGCGCAGGTGCAGGTGCAGGGCCACATCATCCGCACCGCGTCCCTGTCCGTCCTGGTCGAGGACGTGCCCAAGGCACTCGACGAGGCCCGCGCCACCGTCGAGGGCGCCGGCGGCCATGTGGGCAGCGAGTCCACCAGCCGGGACGAGAACGGCAACGAGTACACCCGCGTGGTCCTGCGCGTCCCCACCGAGCGCTACGACGACGTCCTCGCCGACCTGGAGGGAGCGGGCAGGCTCCTGGAGCGGACCGCCAAGGCGCAGGACGTCACCGACCAGGTGGTCGACGTGGAGAGCCGGATCAGGACGCAGCGCGCCAGCGTCGCCCGGATCCGCGAGCTGATGGACCAGGCCGTCAAGCTCAGCGACGTGGTGGAGCTGGAGGGCCAGTTGAGCAGCCGTCAGGCGGATCTGGAGGCCCTGCTCGCCCGGCAGGCGTCCCTGAAGGACCGCACGAGCCTGGCCACCATCAGGCTCTCCCTGTCCGAGACCCCGGTGGAGAAGGCCGCCGAGGACGGCGACCCGGGGCTCGGGGACGCGCTGGCGGGCGGCTGGGACGCGTTCGTGGGGATGCTGCGCTGGATCCTGGTGGCCGTCGCCGCGGTGCTGCCGTTCGCCGCGCTGGCCGCGCTGCTGCTGTTCGTCTGGCTGCGGGTGCTGCGGTCCCGCGGGACCGGCCGCCCGGCCGCCGGCGAGGCGATGACCGCCCTGGGCCCGCTGCCGGCCGCGCGGCCGGCGCCGACGCCCGCCCCCGCGCAGGGCACGGGTGAGGAGGACTGAGAACGTCCGCGCCCGCGGAGGGGACGGGCGAGCGGGACCCAAAACGCCCGCCCCCGTAGCGTGTTGGTATGAGCGAGCGCGCAAGCGGTACCGGGAGCAGGCAGCGGCTGGTCGTGATCGGCGGTGACGCGGCGGGCATGTCCGCCGCGTCACAGGCCCGCCGGCTGAAAGGGCCGGACGAGCTGGAGATCGTGGCCTTCGAGCGGGGCCGCTTCGCCTCCTACTCGGCGTGCGGCATCCCGTACTGGGTGGGCGGCGACGTGCCCGACCGGGACCGGCTGATCGCGCGCACGCCGGACGAGCACCGCGCGCGGGACATCGACCTGCGGCTGCGGACCGAGGTCACGGAGATCGACGTCGACCGCGGGCGGGTACGCGCGCGTGACGTCGATTCCGGGGCCGAGTCCTGGACGTCGTACGACAAGCTGGTGATCGCCACCGGGGCACGCCCGGTCCGGCCCGACCTGCCGGGCGTCGACGCCGCCGGGGTGCACGGGGTGCAGACCCTGGACGACGGCCAGGACCTCCTGGACACCCTGGCCCGCACCCCCGGCCGGCGCGCAGTGGTCGTCGGCGCCGGGTACATCGGCGTGGAGATGGCCGAGGCGCTCATCAAGCGCGGCCATCGGGTGACCGTCGTCAACCGCGGCAGCGAGCCGATGGCCACCCTGGACCCGGACATGGGCCGCCTGGTGCACCGGGCCATGGAGGGCCTCGGCATCACCATGGTCAACGACGCCGAGGTGACCGCGCTGGACACGGACGGCGACGGGCACGTCCGCGCGGTCGTCACGGACGACGCCGCGTACCCGGCGGACGTCGTCGTGCTCGGCATCGGCGTACGCCCCGAGACGGAGCTGGCGCGGGCCGCGGGGCTGCCGCTCGGGGAGTACGGCGGGCTGGTCACCGACCTGGCGATGCGGGTGCGCGGGCACGAGAACGTCTGGGCCGGCGGCGACTGCGTCGAGGTCCTGGACCTGGTGTCGGGCAGGCTGCGGCACATCGCGCTCGGCACCCACGCCAACAAGCACGGCCAGGTCATCGGGACCAACGTCGGCGGCGGGTACGCCACCTTCCCCGGCGTCGTCGGCACCGCGGTCAGCAAGGTGTGCGACCTGGAGATCGCGCGCACCGGCCTGCGCGAGAAGGACGCCCGCCGGGTGGGGCTGCGCTACGAGGCGGTCACCATCGAGTCGACCAGCCGGGCCGGCTACTACCCCGGCGCCTCCCCGATGACGGTCAAGATGCTCGCCGAACGCCGCACGGGCCGCCTGCTCGGCGTGCAGATCGTGGGCCGCGAGGGCGCGGGCAAGCGGGTGGACGTCGCGGCGGTGGCCCTGACGGCCGGCATGACGGTGGAACAGGTGACCGCCCTCGACCTGGGCTACGCCCCACCGTTCTCCCCGGTCTGGGACCCGGTCCTGGTGGCGGCCCGCAAGGCGGCCCAGGCGGTACGGCGAAACCCCTGAGCAGCGTCCGGAAGGGGCGCGGGGAACTGCGCGCTCGCCCCGCGCCCGGCACCCCGCCGGGCACCTCACCGCGCCATGCCTCCCCCAGCGGAGCGACCCCGCCCCGTCCGCCGGTTCGCCGACGGCATCCAGGGCAGTAGTTCCTCGTGGTCATCCCCGTCCATGACGTGAACCCCGCCCGCCGCACGCCCTGGGTGACATACGCCCTGATCGCGGCGAACGTCGTCGTGTTCCTCCTCATGCCGGGCATGGCCGGCGCCGTGGCCGGCGACAGCAGCCTGGCCCAGACGTGCCATCTGCACGCGTTCCTGGAGCAGTACGCGGTGGTGCCGCGGGAGCTGCTGCATCACCACGTGCCCCGGCTGGTGCCCACCGGTGAGGTCGGGGTCGGCGCGCAGGGACCCGGCTGCCTGGTCGGCCCGCCGGACTACGACAAGTCGCCCGAGCTGAGCGTGCTCACGGCGATGTTCCTGCACGGGGGCTGGCTGCACCTGCTCGGCAACATGCTCTTCCTGCTGATCTTCGGCAACAACATCGAGGACCGGATGGGTCACGTCCGCTTCGCGCTGTTCTACGCCGTCTGCGGCTACGCGGCGTCGTACGGCTTCTCGCTGGCGAACGACGAGTCCGGCGACCCGCTGATCGGCGCGTCCGGGGCGATCGCCGGCGTCCTCGGCGCCTACCTGGTGCTCTATCCGAAGGCCAGGGTCTGGGTGCTCGTGCCCTTCCTGATCTTCCTGCCGCTGCGGCTGCCGGCCTGGACCGTCCTCGGTCTCTGGTTCCTGCTCCAGGCCGTCTACTCCGCCGGGCAGGGCGTCACCGGCGCCGGCACGGTCGCCTACCTCGCCCATGTGGTCGGCTTCGTCGCGGGCATGCTGCTGGCCTGGCCCCTGCGCCGCGGCACTCCCCCGCCCCCTCAGCCGCGGGGCGTCCTCTTCGGCCGCCGGGCGCGGCCGGGCTGGTAGGCGCGGGAACTCGGCCCCGGCACGGGGCGGAGGCCCGGCACGGGGCGGAGGCCCGGCACGGGGCGGAGGCCCGGCACGGGGCGGAGGCCCGGCACGGGGCGGAGGCCCGGCACGGGGCGGAGGCCCGGC